>CAMDHO010000004.1 GCA_945898205.1 Chlamydia trachomatis
TTTGTTCGGCGATGCTATCATTCAATCGATCTGAAATCATATTTTCCTCTTTTCATTTTTTGACGATTTTGAAAAAAAGAATTGTGATCTCAGATCTTTTTCTTTTCCAGAGAATTTACATCTCAAAAAAATATTTCAATCTGAATTTACAGAAGCTATGTTGCACTACCAATCGGTGGGCAACTCGAAAGAAATCAGTCTAGCATATCAAGAGAACTGAGAAGAGCTCGGATGAGTCTCTCTACCCACTCCCTCGCTGAAGCTCGAAATTATGAGTTGTGTTTTTTGCTTAGTAGAAAGTTATTGTCTAAATTGAATCCTTTAAAAAAAGGATATGAGTGTCTTAGATGCTTTACCCGGCTGTTCTTTTGCGTACTTAGGGAGACTGTAACCAGACATGCAGGTAGAAAGCTCCTTCATAAGTTTTTTGCCGGTTTCTTCTGAAACTTCAAAATGGGCAGACCCTTCTACAAGATCAAGTTGATGTAGGTAATAAGGCAGAATGCCGTGATCTGATAGGTTTTCAAAAAGTTCTTTTAATATATCGACAGTGTCATTAATCCCTTTTAATAAAACGGATTGAGTCAATACGGGTATTCCTAACAGTTGGATTTTTTTCATAACATGATAAATATCAGCATCTAACTCTTTAGGGTGGTTAACGTGGAGAACAAAAATAATTTGTTTCTTTATAGAAGAAAGGATGTTTAGGAAAGAGTTGTCAATCCTTTCTGGAATGCCGACAGGGAATCTTGTGTGGAATCGAATTCTTTTAATGTGAGGGATGGAATCGATGTCTTGCAACAGTTTTAAAAGAGACTCGTCGCTTAAGGAAAGGGGATCTCCGCCACTCAAAATAATTTCTTTTAAGGAGGTGTCTTTTTTAATGAGCTCGATCTCTAAAGAAAAGTCTTTAGTTTGAATTTCATAGTCAAAATTTTTTCTGAAACAGTATCTACAGTGCATTGCACAGGCGCTGGTTGCAATGAGAAGGGCCCTTCCTTGATATTTTTGTAAGAGTTTACTGTTTTCTTTTCGAAAGGTAAGGTCTTGGACTGGGTCTAAGACGAATTTCGGGTTGGATTCTAACTCTTCTAAAGAGGGGAGGAATTGTTTTAGAATGGGGTCATCTAAGGTGGCAGATGCTGCTTTGCTAGCTAAGCGAGTTGGTAAATTTAAAGGGAATTTGGCTTTTTTTAAAATTTTTTCTTTGTCTTGTTCCGACCAATTGAGGTAGAGAGCTAGTTTGTCCCAAGATGTAAAGTTTTGTAACTGGATGCGGCGCCACTGTGAAATCATTAGAAATAATTTTTTTGATAAGTAGTAAAAAAAAGCATTCTATCTTAAAAAAGAATGCTTTTCAATCTAATAAGCTAAGCTACAGGTATAGTTTCTTGCGTTTTTAGCAGTAAGGCTGTTTTTTCTTTCGCGTTTTTATTTTCTTTGGGTTGTCTGGTGACGTTAGCACCTAAAGCCTGTAACTTTCCTGTCAGATTTTCATAACCTCTGTCTAAATAGGGAAGTCCGGAGATAGTCGTTTCCTCTTGGCTAAGAAGTCCTGCCATGACGTAGGCAAAGCCTGCTCGGAGGTCGGGAATGATGATCTCTTTGGCTGTTAAAGGGGTTGGGCCGTGGACTATAAGGCTGTGGTGGTATCCTTGAGAAGCGTAGCGGCAGTGTTTGCCTCCCAGGCAATGGGTGGAAAGTTCAATACGAGCCCCCATTTGATTTAAAGTTTCAGTGTACCCGAATCTATTTTCGTAGACAGTTTCATGAATAGTGGAAAATCCAGAGGCTTGAGTAAGTAAAACAACAAAGGGTTGTTGCCAGTCAGTTGCAAATCCAGGGTGGACGTCGGTTTCAATATGGACTCCACCTTTTAAAGGTCCTTTATAAAAGAATTCGATGCCGTCATTTTTAACGTTGAATCCTCCCCCGATTTCTCTTAATTTGTTTAGGAATGTAATCATATGCTGGTGTTGAGCACCTTCTACAAAAACTTTCCCTTTTGTGCTGATAGCGGCCATTCCAAAAGAGGCAGCTTCAATGCGATCTGTAATAACGGTATGTTCTACTTCGTAAAATTGCGTAGTTTGTTCAATGCGAATAGTTCTGTCTACATCAACACAGATATTAGCTCCTAGTTTTTGGAGAAATAAGATGAGATCGAAGATTTCAGGTTCCATAGCCGCATTTTTAATTACAGTAGAGCCTTTAGCGCGCACAGCGGCAAGGATAGAATTTTCTGTAGCGCCAACTGAGGGGTAGGCTAGTTGAATAAGAGTTCCTTTTAGGCCGTTGTGAGCTCTTGCAAAATAGGCTCCTTCTTTTTTCATTTCTCGATATTCAATAACGGCTCCTAATTTCTCGAGAGCCTCGATATGAAAATCGACGGGACGTTTCCCAATGTTACATCCCCCCGTAGTAGGGACTATGATGTCTTCATCAGTGCGTCCTAAAAGAGCTCCAATCATTAAAATAGGGATTCGGTTAGACCCGGAAAACCTCTGAGGAATATAAAGTGCTTTTAAGTCTTTTGTAATGATTTCAATGATACCTTCTTTTCTATCCCAAACGATTTCAGATCCGATTTCTCGACAAAGTTCTACTGTAACTTCTACTTCTGCAATATTAGGGACGTTATAAAGGATGCATCGTTTATCAGAGATGAGAGAAGCTACGAGGATTTTTGTAACGGCATTCTTTGCTCCAGCAGCTTTTATTCTGCCTTCTAAAGGAGCTCCGCCTTTAATTTTTAGTGTTTCCATTATGGCTTCTCCTGGGATTTTCCTAATATAGTCTTATCGAGAAATGGAATTAAAAGCAAATAGGATTTGTCTCTAAAAAAAGTTGCTTTGAAAAGGGTTTAGATTCTTTTTGGGAAGGGAGTAACCCCAAAAGATTTTCAGGTTTAGACTCGTAGCGAATGGATAATAATCCATCTGTAGGGATTTTTTTATGAATTTTCAGTGCTACCCAACCCATAGTTTTGCGGGCATTAATTTCTACGATAGGATAGAGCTGAATCTTTTTTGTTTGGGGATGTTTATATAGAAAAGAATCAAAGCCTACATTACCAAAAAAAGAGTGAGCTTTTAAATTTTCAATCGCTTTTCTTGCATAAGATAGGTGCTCATGGAAAAAGTCGATTTGATCCTTAAATAGGAGTTCTTCAGGTCCTGTAGTGCTTCTGTGGTAGATGCCTCGTGATGAATTTTCGCAAAGGGTAGCTCCTAAATAAGAATAAGACCCGTCTTCTTGGATGTGCCATTGAGTGCTAAAATCTAAAACTCTTTCTACCCAAGGTTGTGCTATTAATGAAGGAGATGTTTTTTGGTTTTTTTTAAAAAAAGCAAGAGCTTTGCTTAAGTCTTCAGGAAGGTCATAAGAAATAAAATGACCTTTTCCTGAGGAACCATAAAGTGTTTTAAGTGCTTTGGGGCCCTTAAAAGAGTTCCACCACTGGATGAGTTCTTCGGGGGTTCTAATGAGCTTTGAAAATTCTAGTTGAGGAGATGAAAGGAATGAAAATTCTTTAGAATGTACTTTTTTTACAACGTCTAAAGTAGGAATCTTATAAGGGCATTTTTTTTCTCTAGCCCATTGCATCAAAGATTTTGAAGCCCCCCAAGAAGATAAAGGAAGCGGTGTTGAGATGCTAGAAAGAAGTTGAAAAGGAGGGGGGGTAAATCCGAGATTTTTTAAATGGTGAATATATAGAGGATCTGGAGGATGTGAGATGAGAGGTGTTTCTAAAGAGTCTGCTAGAAGAAAAGATAGGTACTGCAACTGAAAATAGATAGGGTGTTTCTCTAAAAGAGCTAAAGGAGTAAATGAAAGGTCGCTAGAGAGCTCTTCCTCGAAGAAGGTGTTAATGAAAAGAAAGCTTTGCATAGAAAAGGGAACTCTTTATTCTTAACAGAAATATACTTTAAAAAAGAGCTATGATCAAGGACGAAAAATTATGAGAAAAATTCGGGTGGGTGTAGTATTTGGGGGGAAATCATGTGAACATGAAATTTCTATCTTGTCCGCAAGAAATGTTGTAGAAGCTTTGGACAAAGAAAAATATGAACCTGTTTTAATCAATATTGATAAAAATGGAGCTTGGCATTTAAGAGAAGAGTTAGAGGACTTTAGTAGTCAAGAATCTGTGGCAATTATTCCTAAAAAAGAAGGGAGCGCTTTAATTCATCTCTCATCGCCTTCTGGTTCATCAGCTCCGATTGAAGTGATTTTCCCCGTACTTCATGGAGCTTTAGGAGAAGATGGTTCGATTCAGGGCCTTTTTAAAATGGCAGGCATTCCTTTTGTAGGAGCTGGAGTTTTAGGGTCCGCAATAGGTATGGATAAAGATGTTATGAAACGACTTCTTCGAGATGCGGGTATTCCGATTTGTAATTTTTTTACTATAGCAAGTTATAAAAAAGAGGAATACACATACGAATATTGCGTTAATATTGTAGGCGTTCCTTTTTTTATAAAACCGGCTAATGCGGGATCATCCGTAGGGGTTTCTAAAATCCACTGCAAAGAAGAATTTTTCGCTGCAATGCAAGAGGCTTTTTTATACGACAAAAAAATTCTAGTAGAGGAGTTTATTCAAGGAAGGGAGATTGAATGTTCAGTTCTTGGGAATGAACATCCTATAGCATCTATTCCTGGAGAGATCATTCCTCAGCATGAATTTTATTCATATGAATCAAAGTATTTGGATGAAAAAGGCTACTTACTTGAAATTCCAGCTTCTTTAGAAGAAGGGATGGCTAAAAAGATTCAAACTATGGCTATTGAGGTTTTTCAAGTTCTTTGTTGTGAAGGGATGGGGAGAGTAGATTTTTTTCTAACAAAAGAGGGAAATCTATTTGTTAATGAAATTAATACCATCCCTGGTTTTACGCAAATTAGCATGTACCCTAAGCTTTGGCAAGCAACTGGACTTTCTTATTCCGACCTACTAGATCGATTAATTCAATTAGCGCTTGAAAGATCAGATCTCGAAAATAAAATTCAAACGACATATTTAATTAAATGACAGGATGTAAAATGAAAGTGGGGATTGGTCAAAAGAGTCGGAGGTTTCTTCCTCAAGATTCATCTAAGCCGTGTGTAATGGCAGGAATTATCTTTGAAGAGGTTCCTGGTTTTGTAGCACCATGTGATGGGGATGTTATTTTTCATGCGATTTGTAATGCAATTACTTCTATATCAGGGGAGCCTATTTTATCGGGTATTGCTGTAGAGCTCCGCTATAAAAATGGAATTACAGATAGTCAAGTGTATGTAGAAAAAGCTTTGGAAACGCTAGGAAATAAAAAAATTGAGCACATAGCTTTAAGTATTGAAGGAAAAAGACCTAAAATACAGGAGTTCTCTTTGATTATGAGAGAAAAAATAGCTCAAGTTTTAAAAATCTCATTAAATCAAGTCGGGCTGACAGTGTCTTCAGGCGCAGGGCTTACTGGATTTGGATGCGGTGAAGGTGTTCAGTGCTTTTGTGTGTTAACGGTTAGTGAAATATGAGTAGTAACGATTAAGCAGATTTACAGGCTAGATGGTGGGCTTGTTAGGTAGAAATATCTCGTCATAAAATTCTTTTTGATGAGTAACTCTTTTGTATTTTTTCATCTCTATAGTCTGCCACAATTATTTGTGGTGACAATTTCGAGCTAGTTTCATGAAACTGCCTAGAGAAGCCCTATTTTTTTTGTTCTACGTCTTAAAACAGATAAAGGTAAAGATTTCCTACGACTTGATTGGTTTTTTAGGAGTCTTTACCCCCTGAAATAGTAATGCAATAGTTTTATAATTAGATGTTTGTGTTTTTTGCTACCTGTGTTGCATTTTTTATGCTAACCTATTGCAAGGTAGGGATCAAAAAAGGAGTGTCTATGTACGAAAGGTTTTTTAAAGCTCCGGAATGTCAAAGTTTTTTTTTATTTGGTCCTCGTGGAACGGGAAAGTCTACTTGGTTAAAACGTCATTATTTAGAAGCTTTTTGGATAGATCTTTTAGATCCGGAAATGTTTCGCTTTTTATCAGCCAAACCTGAACGATTAACGCAGCTATTACAAGAACAGCTGGATCGAAAAATAGTTGTCATTGATGAAGTACAAAAAGTTCCAGATTTGCTAAATGTAGTTCACAGCCTTATTGAAGAAAAAAAAGGATATCAATTCATTTTAACAGGATCTAGTGCTAGAAAATTAAAGCAATATGGAACGAATCTTTTAGGAGGAAGGGCTCTTTTAAGACATATGCCTCCTTTTTTTGCAGCAGAGCTTGGGGCTTCTTTTGATTTGGTCAAACATTTACAGCTAGGTATGTTGCCCATTGTTTTAGATTCGAGTTCTCCTCAAGAGGTTTTACGAGCTTATACAGGGATCTATTTAAAAGAAGAAGTGCAATCAGAAGGAATTGTTCGTAATGTAGGAGATTTTGCTAGATTTTTAGAGACTATGAGTTTTTCTCATGCCTCTTTAGTCAATGCTTCTAATATATCTCGAGAGGCTCAAATTGCGAGAAAAACGGTTGATAGCTATCTAAATATTTTAGACGATTTGCTTCTTTCTTTTCAGCTGCATCCTTTTTCTAGAAAAGCTAAAAGAGCTCTGACGACCCACTCAAAGTTTTATTTTTTTGATACGGGAGTGTATTGTTCTATACGGCCTAGAAACCTGTATGATGTTCCTACTGAAAATGAAGGCCTTGCTTTAGAGGGGTTGGTTGCTCAACATCTTAAAGCGTGGGTGGATGGACAATTAGATCCATATCAACTTCACTTTTGGCGCACGGCTACTCAGATAGAGGTCGATTTTATTGTGTCTGGAAAAGATTCTTTTTTAGCGATTGAAGTCAAAAATGGTTCTACGGTAAATCCTGGAGACTTAAAGGGGTTGGAAGCCTTTATGGGAGATTATCCACAAGCTGTTCCTATTTTTTTATATCGAGGAAAAAGAAAATATAAGGAAAAGAATATTCTTTGTTATCCTGTCGATCAATTTCTTTTAAACATTCGGTTAGATTCTAAACTCCCGGAATCGTAATAGAAAATAATTCACCTTAGCAGATATTTGAGGGTTTTTGTATGATTTGGGTATCCTTATAGATGTCAAATTTTAGGATTTGTTCCTCAATCCTTTGCGCTATTTCCGCACATGAATGTTTTAGAAAATTGTATACAGCCTCTTTAGGCATCGAAAAGTATGCGTTTTCGATGCCAGCAGAACTTTCAGGAGGTCAGCGGCAGAGAGTGGCTATTGCAAGAGCTCTGCTTTTAAAACCATCTTTTCTTTTATTTGATGAACCTACTTCTGCTTTGGATCCAGCCAAATCAAGTAGCGAAATATTAGCCCAATTAATCATAGAGGTTTTCCTTGGCGACGAGGTCTTTTTCTTGTGAGAGGCTCATAGTTTTTTTCACGTATTTCTTCCGGGAAAAAGCTATAGGCCTTTTTCTAAAAAAGGTTCTAGTTCGGTTAAGAAGGGGCATTTGTTTTCTTTGAAGTAGAAATCAATTCTCTTACATTCTATCCTCCACAATCAACAAGAAGATGTTTTAATATCCATCTTCTTGTAGAAATTAAGGCTAGCAAACATGCGGTTTCTTTCGCTTTTAATTCTTTTTCTCTTTTCACGATTGGATGCTATGAGTGACGTTGATCAACTCGTCAGCGAACCAAGCGCTCGTAATTCCTACTTCCTTTATGGAGATGCGGTGAAACTTTTGGGTGAGGCAATCGAACGGAATCCCCATGAAAAAGAAGCTTATAAAGAGAGAGCGTTCAGTTATTTTGAACTCAATCATATGGACTTAGCTCTTGAAGACTATAGATGAGCAGTTGATCCTAATCCTTCATATAGACACCATATTCGAAATTCTTCAATGCAGGCGCCTCCATCTTTGGAATTTGCTAAAGGATTATTGTATGGAACTATGCTGGGAGGAAAAGAAGAAAGCGTTCAATTTGTTTCTTCAGTTAGAGGAGGACTTACTTTTTTATGGTCTTTTGCATGCTCTCCAATTGATGTGTCAAAAGAGTTAATCGAAGCTCTTCATGATATAGGTGAATTTTTGGCATCTGGGAAGGTCGACATTCTTTTAGAAGAAGCATTGCCCGAGCTTTTTGAGTGCCGCCAATATTGGGATAGTTGGTCTGAGTATACAAAGGGACAAAAGATCGGTTTTATTATTGGAAAATATAGTATTGCAGCTTTTTATTATTTGGCAACTCCTAGAGCTGGTATTTATTTTTATAATAAACTCAGAAGAGCTAATATAGTCGCTATTTTGGAATGCTATTCTGTTACAAGAAGTGTTCATATTTTAGAGGCAAGTGCGAAACAAGCGAAAAAAAGCACATCAATCTTAAAGAAGGCTTCATCTGGATTTATTGTTCCACATAACCCAAATGTTTTACCTCATATTCTTATAAAAAAGCATCGTTGGGATAAATTTATTAAGCTAACAGGAAATCCTGAAAAAGATTTTGAAAAACTTGTCATATTTTTGGAGGATCAAAAAATTCTACAATGCCCCCGTAGATTAGACTTTGAACGTGGTAGTGTAATCACCTATAAGTATACTAAGGAAATAAGGGGAGATAAAATTGTCGCCTTATTTGAAATCAACAGGGAAAACGTCGCCTTATTGAGAAATGCTTGGGTAGAAGTAGGAGTTCCATATGCCCCATAACCCAGAGAAAACATGAAATCTTTTCCAAGTATTAAAGATGTTATTGCCGCTAAAAATTGGAAGTTTCTGGTGAAGAATAGCCTTCCTGTGAATGTTGCTGATATTTACTCATTTTCTGAGGCTATGCATATTATTGATCATTTAATAGAAGCCTCAGCTGAAGGAATGATTGAAGACGGCTTTTCTGCAGATTTAATGAGAGACTATTCCGTCAATCTAATGAAAATTCTTCGAGCTAAATATCCTCATGATTGGAAGCTGGATTGGAAAAATGAAGCATTTTTGGGGATTGTTTGTGCTTTAGTTTTTCGAGAGGAAGAAGCCTTTATACATATTCAGAATGCATATGAGCAAACGGAAGACGCTCCACAGTCTCTCATATTAGCCTATATTAGCGCAGGAAGTGGTCCTGATCACTTTTTAACTAAGGAACGAATTACTGAGCTCTCAAAAAAGGTTATTGAAAAAGGGGTTACTTATGAGTCCTCTCTTCACATGGCATCATTAGCCTACGACCAGAAGGATTTTGAGAAACAGGAGTATTGGGAAGGGCAGGCTTCTGATTCAAAGGAAAAAGGAGTCCATACTCCAAGTATTACTCCTAATGTTTTGAAAGACATGTTTAAGAAAGGAAAAGGATCTTTTTATGAAGAGTAGAGAAAAATTAGTATTCCTCTTGAGTAGTGTTTTCATAGTTTTTAAGGGATTGCTAATTGCTCAGGAAAATCATATCGAAGATCCCCATTATGAATGGTTTGAAGGTGATGAAGTTGCGGTCCGAGAAGATGGCATCTATACCGCTTCGAACAAAGGAATGATAAAGCTTAATATTGTTGAATATGATGGGCTGAATAATCGGTATAAAGTGTTATGTAATTGCTTGCAAGGACATGGTCTTGATTCGAGTGAGGCTTTGAGTCTTCCTCATGAGGATAATTCTAACTAAGTAGATCTCATTGCTGAGATCTACCGCCGGTGAGAAGGGGGAGGCATTACCGTCCTACGTTTTTCAAATAGGAGCTCCCTGGTTTTGTAGATGTTAAGTCGTTATGACAGGGGATAAAATGTCTAAAGGCTCTGAAAGGTCTCCGCAATAAACAAGCAGCTTTCCATCCGCTTGTTTTTCAAATTCTATACCATTTACCGGAAAATAGATATTTCCGTTAGAGAGCAAGAAGCAAGGTCTTGGAGGATCCCATCTTACCAATCGATGTTGATTCAAGTCTTTTTCAAACATGACATTTTCATTTCCATATTTTTCTGAATGAAAACTTTGTAAATAAGGTGAAAAATCAAAATCTGCAGGAAATGGAATAATATGAGGGGAATCTTTTTCAGGATGAAGAACTATTTGTTCTAGGTTTTTTCCTATCATTGATGGATCAACATCGGTGGTATTGGTAAGTAGAACAATTAGGAGATCACTTTCCGGATACTTACGGAATTCTGAGGCAAAACCGAACATTCCTCCGGAATGAGCAATCTTTTTTTGTCCCATATCTGTAGTTATATTAAGGCCATACCCATGATTATCTAAATTAGGTGTAGTCATTTGATGGATAGAAGCTTTACTTAAAACAGGAGAGTTACCATCTAAAACTCGACTCCATTTAGATAAGTCTTCAACCGTTGAAACTATTCCTCCATCTGCAAAACATAGATGAGCATCATCTCCAGGTTCTTTTTCAAGACTCGTCATCTGTTCATTTAAACGATGACCTCGGGCCATCCCTAAAGTTTCATCATACATTTTATTAGGAATGCAAGAATGCGTCATTCCAGCTGGGGTGAAAATTTGATCTTGGATAAATTCTTGATAGGACATGCCGCTCATTTTCTCTATAATTTTTCCTAATAGTAAATATCCAGTATTACTGTATGCGTATTGTTCTCCAGTCGGAAATTCAAGGTCTTTTTCTTTGAAGTCTAATAAAATGCCATCTACTGTTAAAGCTTCAGGATCATAATTTTCCATAGATGTGTAATCAGCGATGCCCGATGTGTGAGACAAAAGGTGGTGGGGAGTTAAGTCTTTATATTTTTCAGATTGAAAGTCTGAGGGGAGATATTGATTAATCGGCGCATGTAAATCAATGGCCCCTGATTCTACTAATTTCATAACTGCTGCTGCGGTAAATTGTTTAGTTACAGAACCGATATGGAAGGCGGTAGAAGCGGTGTTGGGAATTTCGTCTATAGCTTGCCCATATCCTTTGCAAAGGATTGTGGTATCTCCCTGTTTTACAAGAACTGTGCCAGAAAAAAAGGCAGAATCTCTTATAGATTCGAGATGTTCGTTCATTTTCTGAGCGGCGATTCTTTGCTCCGCTGTAAGACCTATTCCTTCAGTTCCTAATATAGAAGTTCCTATACGTGATTCTGATGTATTACTTGACGGAGCTGCAGACGCAGAAAGTTCATATTTCTTTTCGTCGGGGGGGGGGCTTTTTTAAAAACGTCTTTCGAAATAGAAGAAATCTTTTCCAGCTCTCCGGTTTTTGACGCGGTTAGAGGCAGAGTTTGCTGAGATCGATCAACGTATTTTGCATCATTAACATCCACAGGAAACCATCCTAAATAGTAATGTTTAATTATAATGACATAATAGCATAGTAAGAAAATTTTACGCACTGTATAAAATTCTGTGTGATAACGAATTCTAGTTAGTTCGTGAAATTGTTTAGAAGATCTCTATTCTTTTTTCTATGCCCAAGTATTGCATAGTAGGGATCAATTTTGGGGTCTCCATAGCAAATAATTCACCTTGGCAGATATTTGAGGGTTTTTGTATGATTTGGGTATCCTTACAACAGGGAGGGTACAATGAACATAACAAAGCAATCAGACTTTATGCTTCTCAAAGCCAATCCTTGTCATTCCCATCATCATTTCCATCATAGTTAATCTTATTTCTTTTTTTTGAATTCTAGTTACCAGAATCAAAAAAAGTTACGTTTTTTATTTTTTTACATTTTTAATTTTTTTTAAGAGGTCTTTATGAAAAGAAATCTATCTATTTTTTTTGTTGTATTTTTTTGTTGGGCAAAAGCGTTTGCAGGGCCGCCACTTGTAATAGGAACGACTAGTGGTTATGCGCCTTATGTCAGTTTGGATGCAAAGGGGGAGTATGAAGGTTTTGATATTGATATGGCTAAGCTACTTGCTGAAAAACTCAATCGAACTCTTGTTTTAAAAGACTTGGGAAGTATGCCAAGTCTTATGGTCGGTTTAAAGCAAGGAAAGATTGATGCGTTAATTTGGGCTGTTTCGATTACAGAAGAGAGAATGAAAGCTTTTGAAATGGTCTACTATCAAGGGGAAAAAGAGACTCAAATGCCATTTCTTTTTTGGAAGGAGATCCCCGCTACTATCCAATCTATTGAAGATTTTGAAAAGGATGTTAAAAAAGTCATCTGTATTGAATCGGGGACTTGGCAAGCCTCTGTTTTAGAGAAATTCCCCAAAGTTTCTATCAAAAATCTAGATAAAATCATGGATGGTATTATGGAAATTAAATATGGCAAATCTTGGGCAGTAGCTATAGATCCGTCACTGGTTCCTCGTTTTACAGCGCAATATAGTGAAATTAAAGTGCTGAATGTTTCTCTCCCATCTAGTGAGCAATCACTTGGAAATGGTATTTGTATTGCTAAAACAAATCAAAAGCTTGCAGGGGAAGTAAAGATTGCGATTGAAGAACTTCGGTTAGAGGGTAAAATTCGAGAATTAGAAAAAAAATGGAATCTAATTAAAGAAGGCGGAGAACTTTGAATAATTATTTTACGCTCTTATCTGGATGGTGCCCTTTACTTTTTAAAGGGGCACTTATGACAATTCAGGTGCTTTTTTTTTCCGCTTTTGTAAGTCTTTTTATAGGACTTACTTTTGGGGTCCTTTCTTGTTCTCGCCTTCGATTGCCTTGGATTTCTTCTTTGATAGAAGGCATTGCATTCGTTTTTAGAGCAATCCCTTTTGTAGTTCAACTTTTGATTGTATATTTTGTTCTGCCAGATCTTTTGGGATTTGATATAGAACCGTTTCCTGCGGCAGTTATATCTCTTGGGATGTGTTCTTCGGGATATGTAACGCAAATTGTTCGATCAGGAATCAATACGATCCCAATATCTCAATGGGAGGCGGCTTTTTCTTTGGGATATTCTAGGTTTCAAAGTCTTATCTATGTGATTTTACCACAAGTTTGGAGGAATATTCTCCCTTCGTGCACCAATGAAATAGAGTCTCTTTTGAAAAGCACGGCCATGGTTTCTTCTATTGGGATGTTAGAGCTGACTCGAATGGGTATGAACTTAGTTTCCAGAGAAATGCAGCCGGTTCCTATTTATCTCACGATAGCTTTTTTCTATTTGTGTATGTCGGCCATTTTGAATCTGGTTACTCGGAGCTTAGAGCGGAGGATTGCTTATGTTAAGTATTAGAAATGTTTCTTTGGAGAAAAAGAAAGGAGGAGACTCTGCTTCTATCTTAAAGGAGATTTCTTTGGATGTTCCCTTAAGAAGAACGACTCTTTTTTTGGGGAAAAGCGGAAGTGGTAAAACATCTCTCTTGCGCTGCATTGCGCAGCTTGAAAAAGAATATAGTGGAAATATTACTTATGGAGAGAAAAGCCTTTTAAAACTCGCAGCTCAAGATAGATGTCAAATTTTAGGATTTGTTCCTCAATCCTTTGCGCTATTTCCGCATATGAATGTTTTAGAAAATTGTATACAGCCTCTTAGGCGGAGGTCAGTAAAAAAAGGAAAAGAACTTTATGAAGAAGTGGAAGAAACGCTTTCGTCGTTAGGCCTGGAAAAGTATGCGTTTTCGATGCCAGCAGAACTTTCAGGAGGACAGCAGCAGAGAGTGGCTATTGCAAGAGCTCTGCTTTTAAAACCATCTTTTCTTTTATTTGATGAACCTACTTCTGCTTTGGATCCAGAAAATACAGAACTTTTTCAAAAAATAGTTCAACGGCTTTTAAAAGAAGGCAAGGGAGTCCTTATTTCAACGCAAGATATGGCTTTTGCGATGAGTGTTCTGGATCGAGTCTTTTTTTTAGAAGAAGGAGCTTTAGTCGAAAGTTATGATCTAAGTGAAAAAAAAGGAATGAATATGGGGAGTAAACTTAAGAGTTTTTTACCGGATGTAAAGCCATTGCTTTTATAAAGATAGAGTTGCTATGTTTTTTGTATTTAGCTGAAATAGGATATTAGAATGCGTAAATTATGGACGGTATTTTGTGTGTTTGTTTGGAGCTCTGTATTTTCTACTGAAGTAGCCACTTGGTCTTTTAGCGATGTGAATTCGGGATGGAACAGCGATTCTTTAGTTAAAATGTACTTCCATCATTCTGAAATGCAGAGACAATGGGCTTGGGAGCTTTTGGGAAGATCTCCTTTTACAGGGTATGAGAAGATTTTAGATTTTGGATGTGGCGATGGAAAGATTTCTGCCGAGATGTCTCATTTGACGAGACATGGAAAAGTGGTAGGAGTAGACATTTCTAAGAAAATGATTCATTTTGCACATATTCATTTTCCTCCAAGCTTATACCCTAGTTTAGAGTTTAGAGAGAGTGATTCTTTGACTTTAGCTGATCTGCAAGAGAAAGAAGAATATGATATGATTTGTAGTTTTGCAGTATTTCATTTAGTAGCAGATCCTCTTGAGGTATTAAAGAATTTAAAAACGAATCTTAAGCCTGAGGGAAAAATTTTATTAGTCATTCCTGCAGGAGAAAACCCCGTTTTTTATCAGGCGGCCACTGAAATGTTTGTTAAGTATAATTTAGAAATTCCATGGGCTACAACAACAGGTTTAAAAAAAACTACAATGAGGACTTTAGAAGGGGCTTCTTTTTTTATGAGGGAAGCAGGTTACTCTATAGAATCTATAGAGCTTATTAACAAAGCAAGTGCTTTTTATGATTTAGAAGATCTCATAGCGTGGATGATAGGCACAATTACGGCCAACTGGAAGATTCCAGTTTCTATGACACAAGCTTTTTGCTCAAATCTAGTCCATAGGATGTATGAGTTGAATCCATCTATGATCGATGAAGAAGGCCGTGTTCACTTTGGACTGTCGCGTATTTGTGTTATCGCGCATCCTAAAAACAAGAGTTCTACATGATTAAAACGGAAAGGTTAATTTTAAGGCCGTGGCAAGAAGCAGATTTAGAGCCCTTTGCAAAACTTAATGCAGATTCCCGTGTTATGGAATACTTCCCTAAGACATTGACATCGATAGAGAGTGATGCATTGGCCCAATCTAAATCAGAGCATATTCGAGAATATGGGTGGGGACTATGGGCTGTATCTTTAATTGGAACGGGTGAATTTATTGGCTTTATTGGATTAAATGAAGCCCCTGATTTATTCAAAGAGCCTGTTGTAGAAGTGGGATGGAGATTAGACTTTAACCATTGGGGAAAAGGCTATGCTACAGAAGGGGCAAGAGTTGCTTTGCAGTTTGGATTTGAAGCGTTAAAATTAAACGAAATTCTATCTTGGACTACAGAGGCGAATATGAGATCTCGGGCTGTCATGGAAAAAATTGGAATGCAGCATGATCCAAAGGATGATTTTGATCATCCTAAACTTTTAAAGGATCATCCTCTAAAAAGACATGTGCTCTATCGCCTTACTAAAGAACTTTTTTTTCGTTCCCGTTTCCTTAATTAAGGCTATAGACTCGATAACCAAGGATCGAAGTGGAGGAGTTTTTAAACAAACAGCGCCCTCTTTAGTGATGAGAGACTCCCCATGGATCCAGAGTTGTTCTAAGGGGTGGTGTTGTAGGGCTGAGAGGACTTTGTCGCTAAGGTGAGGGCAGTCTTTGAGTACTAAACGACGTAAATGGTTACTGTTTTGGAAGAAATGAAGGAATGCTTCTTCAGTGATATTGGGTCCTTCAAATAGTTTAAAGTGAGACAATCGGGGCCCAATTCGTTTTAGCCCTTGGCTGGTCAAATTTCGGCCGTTTAGTGCAAGATCTGATAAATTTGGGCAAGCATGAAGAAGTAGGAGTAGTCCTGTATCTGAGATTTGATGAGCAGAGGAGAGGTCTAACTTTTGAAGGTTTTTAGGGACTCCTTTTTCAAAGAGATCATCAGTGAGATCTGTGATTCCCTTGAGGTAAACTCTTTCTAAATAAGGGCACTTTTGAAATAAACTGGTAATCCCATAATCTGTGAGCAGTAAGCAGTTTTCGAGTCGTATTTCTCGGATTGCTTCATGAGCGGTGTTTATTAGTTCCTGATCGAAAATTAGACTTTCTGAGAAATCAAGTTCAACATTATCTAGGAGAGGTGTCGTTTTTAAAGATAGTTGACTATAGTAGGCGTCAATAGAAGCAAAAAATTGCTCAGATTGTTGATGAAGGTATTCTTCTATTTCTGGATGAAGTGCTGCAATATTATGGATTTCTTGAGGGTCTTGTATTAAGTGATAGAGTTCTCCGCTTATCCATTTCCAGGGACCTGTTCGCGCGGCCATAAACCCTTCGGAGTAGGGGTTCTGTAGGAAAATTGTCCTGTCTTGATTTTCTCTTAGCAATGAATCCCCCACATGAGGCAAGTCTAGTTTGAGATTTAATAGATCGATTATAGTGGGCATCAGATCGACTTGAGAACTTAAAGTGTCTATTTCTTTTGGTTGAGTGATATTGCCATCTGCTAAAATAAGAAGAGGAATATGCACGTTTTCTTCGAAAAGAAATCTTGAATTACAGAAGTTGTCTTGGTGTTCTCCCATCGGTTGCCCATGATCTCCGAGAATGAATAGAATTGTTTTTTTGCTAAGTTGTTTTTCTTTTAAGAGATCGACAAAAAGGCCGAGGCAAGAATCTGTATAATGAATTGTTTGTAAAAAGCGCTCTTGAGGATGATTTGGAGGGAATCCAAAAGAGGGCGCATTATAATGTTTTGGTAAGAGCCAAGGATGATGGTTTGAGATAGTAAAGAGGGTTAAAAAAGTTGGTTTTTTTTGGTTTTCTAGCCAGTTTATTGAATAGTGCATTAAATGTTCATCGTCGATTCCCCATCCAAAACAAGGACTTGTACTGATATTGTGATGGTCATAAAGTTCGTCAAAATGCGGCTTTAAAAAATCTTTTTGACGGTCAAAGCATAGTGATCCACTTTGTTGAAAGGATGTTTGATATCCAGCGCGTTTCAGAATTTCGGGTAATCCAAAAAAGGGAACCTTTACATAAGGTTTTAATCCTTCTGCGGAGCTGCCGGGTGGAATTCCAAAAAGTGCCGATAAAAGAGCTCGATAGGTTAATGTTCCATTTGAATAAAATCGAGAAAAAAAGAATCCTTCTTGTTTTAGTTTTTCAAAATGGGGTGTGGATTTAGTTCCTGTTGCTTTTTGGCCAAATGATTCTAAAAAAAGAAAGATAATGTGGGGAGGCTCCTTCATATTTTCTAAATTTAAAAGTTTAGGCCCTGAGAAATGGAAGGAGTTTGGGATAGGGGATGTATCGCTTTTCTTCCCTTTTATGTGTTTTTGAAGATTAAGCATTTCTTGAAATAGAGGGTTGTTTACCGCGTATGCTTGAGTTCCTAGTTGAGAAGTTCCTATAAAGGCTATAATGCCAGAGCCTAAAAAAAAAGGAATATACCACAGGGGGAAGTTAAGGGAAAATTGAGATAAAAACAGTATGTGCACGCTGATAAGGCAAGTGCTGATTGCTAAAAAAGGGAATAGCCCCATCTTACGAGCTGAAGAATAGAGTGATGTTAAGTCTCTTATATGACGTAAATAGCAAAGCTTCATTCGTAAATGCATATGATGCATGAGCCAGGCGTCGAGCAGCAAATAGAGATGAAAAAAGAGCCCTAGGCCGGCCGTTAAAAAAGGCGAAATAGGAATCAAAAGACAAATTCCTAAGGTTAAGAATAGGTCTTGAGAGAAACCTACCCAATAAACATGAGAAAATAAAGAAAATCGGAATCTTAAAAAAACTGGAATTGTCAAATAAAATAATAGAAATAACATGTTTTGAGAATAGAAGCAGTGTCTTTTTTTTTAAAGTAAAAAGACACTGCGTATAATTTAATAGACGTCTGTCATGTACTGTCTAGAGGTTCGAAGATGTTTTAAATAAGCTCGAGCTTCGACTTCAGATAGCTTTCCATATTGTTCAATGATGGTAAGTAGGGTAGCTTCTACATCTTTTGCCATTTTACTTGCATCGCCACATACATAGAGGTAAGAGCCGTTAGAAATCCAATTCCATAGTTCTTCTGCATTTTCTAAAATTTTATGTTGTACATATTCTTTGGAGTCTTGATCTCTAGAAAAAGCGGTGGTAAGCTTTAGTTGATTTTGATTTTCTAGCTCTACTAAATAGTCTTCATAAAGAAAGTCGTATTTGCGGGTGCGTTCTCCAAAAAAGAGCCAATGCTTTCCTGTGGCTTTGTCACAGAGCCTCTCTTGAAGAAAGGCTCTATATGGAGCAACTCCAGTTCCTGGGCCAATCATAATTAGATTTTGAGAGGAGTCTTCAGGAAGTTTAAAGTGAGCGGCTGGTTGTATATAAATAGGGATTGCTGTTTGCTTTTCAGTAGCTAAATGGCAAAGAAAGTGACTTGCAACTCCATAGCGGATTTCTTCTCCGTGAGGATAAGAAAGAAGGGCTACAAGAAGGTGTAATTCTGTTGGGTGGGCTTTTACAGAAGAGCTGATCGAGTAAAAACGAGGAAGAAGCGGTGTAAAATGCTCTGCAATTTCTTGTAAAGAGCTTGGGCTTTCCTGTAAAAGAAGCAGTATGTCGATTAAGTCTTTACCTTGAATAAATTCAGCTAAAGCCGCTTTGTTTTCTGGTTCTAAAAGTATCCTTAATTTTTCTATTTGTAGAGGCTTTTGGCTTTTTTGAAAAAAAAATCGGATTAAAGATGTATTAATTCTTGTAAAGTTGACTTTGTGGACTAGATAATCTTCAGAAGTCATTTCTTTTTGAGAGCGAGGGTCGATCAAGAGGTCATGAGGTTTAGTAGAAAGAAGAGATAAAAATTTCCTTACTAAGTGTGGGTCGTTTTGAGGGAGTATTCCGATGGAATCTCCTGGGTGAAATATGAGATCAGACCCTTGGATGTCCAAGGAGATGTGGTATGTCTTTTTTGATGAATTCGGGTGAGACAAAAGAAATTTTTCTTTCAAGAAGACAGAGTAAGGATCGGTCTTGCTATAGTGCTCTGGAATGTTTTTTTTTGTGTTTTCTAAATTGCTCATGGACAAAAGTTGGTAAATAGGGTAAATAAAAAACTATAACAGCTAGATAAGCCTTAAATTAAGGACCTGTATAATATGAACCGATTGATCCTGTTGTTGCTTTTAATAGGCCTCTCTGGTTGCGCTCAAAGTGGCTACACCCCTGCTTACATCATTTCTGATGTAGAGAAGGAGTCTTATGAGGTAGATGAATGATTGTTTTAAACAATCAGCGCTTTTCCATCTTTTTTAACCCAAGCTTTCGTTAAGAGATCTAGCTTTTTATTTGAGATGCCACCTAAAAGTTCTATGGCATTTAAAAGTCTAGCTCTAGTGCGATCTTTACCTAAGATTTCAACAGAAGTAAAAAGAGGCGGGCCTTGTTTTTTTCCGGTAAGACTTACGTATAAGATGGGGATAATCGCTTTTTTGTGGTGCAGCCCAAAGATTTCAGCAACATCACGTGATGCTTTTTCAATCCCTGTTTTTCCCCAATTTTCTTGTTCATCCAGGCTCCAAATGATAGCCTGTAAAGCAAAGATAATGCTTTCTTTAGAAAGGCCATCAGAGCAAAGAGTTTCTTCTGTATAATCTAGATGGTTGATGAAGAAAAATCCGCAAAGCTCAATAAATTCGGAAAATGTTTTAATGCGAGTGTGGCATAAAGGCATAAGCTTATTGACAAAAGTCTCGTTAAAAGCCCATCCTTGGATTCTTTCCCAAAGTTTGTTTTCTGGAATTGTTTTAATAAGATATTGTTGATTAAGCCAATCCAATTTCAAGTGGTCAAAAAAAGCTCCAGATACACCGATGCGTTTTGGATCGAATTCTTCAATCAGGTCGGCTAAGGAATACATCTCTCGGTCTCCAGTCATACTATATCCCATAAGAGATAGGAAGTTGAGAAAGGCTTCTGGTAGGTATCCAGTGTCTCTATAATAGAAAATCGAGGTAGGATTTTTTCTTTTAGAGAGCTTTTTTCCGCCTTTTCCTAAAAGAAGAGGCATGTGCATAAAGACAGGTGGGATCCATCCAAAGCTTTCGTAAAGCATCATATGCTTAGGCGTAGAGCTCATCCACTCGTCTCCGCGGATGACGTGTGTAATTTCCATAAGATGATCATCGACGACATTGGCTAAGTGATAAGTTGGAAATCCATCAGACTTTAAAAGAATTTGATCGTCGACATCGGCCCAAGGGCAAGAAATTCTTCCTTTAATGCCATCTTCAAAAGCACAATCTCCAGTTAGAGGTATTTTTAAGCGTACCACGTAAGGCTGCCCTTCTTTTTCTCTTTTGGCAACTTCTTCCATGCTCAAATTTCTATAGCGTCTATCATACCCAACTCGTTGACCTAGTGTTGCGGCCATTTCTTTCATTTCAGAAAGTTCTTCGGGCGTAGCAAAACATTTATAGGCTTTTCCTGAATCCAGTAATTTTTGGCAGTATTCTTGGTAAATAGCAGTTCTTTCAGATTGTCTATAAGGTCCATACTCTCCGCCCACATCAGGACCCTCATCCCAAGTAATTCCAGCCCATTTTAAAGCTTCGTAGATGCTGGTTTCATATTCGGGTCTTGATCGGGTTCTGTCGGTGTCTTCAATTCTTAAGATGAATGTGCCTTTGAAGTGTTTAGCAAAAATAAGATTGAAAAGAGCCATGTAAGCAGTCCCTACATGAGGGTCGCCGGTCGGAGAGGGGGCTATGCGTACGCGTACGGTCATAGGGGTGTATCCTTGTCTTTTCGTGATAAATGAAATTAGAAAGCAATTGTAGCATGTTAAGCTTAGAATGCAAGTATAATTACAGCTTCGGATTAGGTGCTTTGCACGCATCAATCAAAATAAGATTTATCATTTTTTAGGTCTTAAGTGGGGGCGATTAGGAAAGCAGCCACTTCCAGATAGGAATAATCTTAATTTGTAGGAGCATATCTTTTTCCTGGATCTCTTCAATCCCTTCCTCGTCCAAAGTAAGAATTAAGCCTTCTGAAAGTTGATGGATTTCTATTGCCTCAAGAAGTCCGCGAAACTCTCGTTTCTTTACTTCAGGGTCATGAAGTGTTTTAGTAACTTGTATAGCTTCTGAAATTTTAAGTTCTTTTTTCACAAGAAAATCGCATTCATATTTCTGTTTATGAAAATAGATCTCTTTATTTCGACGTTTCAATTCGTTATGCACTAGGGTTTCTAGAATTCTTCCGCTGTCTTCGGAGAATCGAAATGAAATAGCGACTGCAAGCCCTACATCTGCAATATATATTTTTTTGTCACTTCTAAGTTGGTTTTTTAGAGAATAGTCAAATTTGTAAAGTTCATTAAAAAGGAAAATTTCGTAAAAGTGTGAGCAATAATCCATAATTGTTTGTGGATGCATGCCAAGTGCTGTAGCGCATCCTCTATAGCTAAAAGCTTTAGCGCTATTTGTTGCGAGATAAATGCCTAATTCTTTGATTTTGCTTAAATTTACTTCGTATCTCGAAGCGATGTCTTTGTAAATAAAATCTTCAAAATAGCTAATGAGCAGTTCTTTTTGTAAAACAGGGCGTAAAGCAACTGCAGGGAAAGCCCCTAACTCAAGATATTGAATAAAATGACTTTTTATAAGAGTTTCTGTTTTGGAAGAAACAGGAAGTTTTGTGTCTTTTATGGATTTAAATTGTAAATATTCTTCAAAAGAGAGGGGAAAAACTTTTATAGTAATATTTCTTCCAGTTAAAAGCGTAGCGAACTCTTTTTTAATAAAAGAAGAATTGGATCCACTAATCCAAATTTGTGGGATTTCTTTCCGGTCATGCATCTTGCGAATAAAAGAGATCCAATCAGGGCAGTTTTGAATTTCGTCTATAAAGAGGTTCTTTACCGGCAGGATCATTTGATAGGCTTCTACAATTTCATTCAGGCTGTGTTTTTTCAGGACTTCGTCTTCAAAGTTTATATATAGAACGGTGTCTCCCATTTTTAATATCTTTTCAATGACTTGGTAAAGCAGAGTGCTTTTTCCAACTCTTCTAGCTCCTTCCAGAACTTTTACCTCGAGGATTTGAAGATAGGGCTCGAGAAGGTAGTTGCGAGAAAAGCCCGACAACTCTTCTGGAAACTGTCCTTTTATCCAAGGATTCCAATCATAAAGAGACTTTAGAATTGCTTCTTTCATAAAAACTCGCGAATGTGTTGACATACTTCAATATATCATTTTTTGTATTTTTGATATAGTTCAATATGTCAAAAACGCAAACTTATCATTTTAAGCAGTTTGTGAAATCCAACCGGAAGGACACGAATGTAAGGAGAAATTACTTGATGAAAGTTTTCTTAGCTAAGATCTAACCCATCTATGTTTGGAGGAGCCGTTATATCGTGCCAGAATTTTCTGATTTCATTGATCCCGAGTAACGAGTAACCAATGGACAGTGATCCTAAAGAGAAATATACTACTCGGGGATCTGTTTTTCCTAAGAGCGCGGACATGCCTAGAGGTAGGGATTCCCCTATTGCGTCACGAATTGCTATTCCTTGCGCTAAAGATACTCGGCTATTTAGAAGAGAATTGGGTTTGTGTTCATTGAGGGGTTTGGCGGTTTGCATTTCATTTTTTAGCACTGCAATAGTAAAGGTGAATCCTGCGAGCCGAGCAATACTGAGAGCTATTTCATTCATAGGGATGAGCGCTCTAAGAGCGGCTACTGCAGTAGCTTGAATTACTCCAGTGGCTTGTAGATGCAATGTTAAAGAGGTTTTAGGAGGGGGTTGATCTGCATTGCTATTTTTTCTGAAAAGCCAGCCGGACACTTTGGAGTACGTCTTTATTGCTACATAAGAAGCGGCTAATGTCCCAAGTGAGATAACGCCTACAACCCGATCTTCATTTATGCCATACTTATATTTAGCGACGCAATATTGTATTGCTTCAGAGGATTTCATGGCTTCCATGCTAACCTGAAACTGCATGGCTGGTAAAAAATCAACAAAATGATTTTCTCCGAGTATAGGAGCGAATCCCATCACATAATCGACACAGTTGTCGTAAAAGGGGTTGTATTTCGTGTCTATTTCATCGGATTGTTTTTTGCTCCAAATCGATTCTGCTTGTTTATCACTGATATGAAAAGTAGACTTAAGATATAAGTTCTCGTCTGAATATTTTTTTCCTAGGGAAGAGTCATTAACAATTACTCCGGATCCTTCAATCGATAGATTTGGATAACGGCCAAAGCTTTCCTGATAAGAGGCGCCATTTGCACAGGAAGAACAGTCTAGTCCTACAAACGAATGACCTGGATTCATGTAAACTGTGAATCTATTATCTGACGGGGCTTTTTGAGCTCGGGCGGCAAGAGTGGCATGTACTTGTTTGGCGTCTGTATGTCTTAAAGTATGTAGAACTCCCTTTGTGTCTCTGACAATTGTATTGCAATAGCTTTGAGCCGGAGTGGAAAATTCATCTAAAGGGATTTGATCTAGAAGAGAAATTTCGCTAGGAACGCTACAATCTTCTAAAGTTTGTGCAGTAAAATAAACATTTGGATTTAAAGCAACTTGGCTTTTAGGGGTTCTTTCTAAGATGAAATTAACAGTTTCTAGAGCTCCATTTCTAGCGGCGATATGAAGAGCTGTAATATTTCGCTGATGTTGTTTTAACGGATTTAATATGCCGCGAATTACAAAAGTCCGTATTATAGTTTTTGCTAAATCTTGATCTTGATCCAGTAGAAGATAGCCTGAAAGCCGAGACGCAAGCGTCGGGTCCTCTAAGATTCCTGAACTTTCTATGGAAGCTCCGTAGCTTAGTAATATACTTATAGCGGGTAAGTCAAGTCGTTCAGCAGCATCGTATAGAGCTGTTTTTCCATCTATTCCGACGCAGTTGAGGGCTTCGACAGCTCCTCGGGCAAGGGAAGTTTGCAGGTCCTCCAAAGAAGGGTCGGGGCTATACAGATGAGGTTCAAAATCCCATGAGTTTGCGTGGCTCCAATATGTAGAGCAGTTTAGTTTTTGCGGGATTGTCATTATTATTTCCGTATTAAGTTAATTTAAAATGTATATTGTATTTTTTAAAAAACGTTATTTAACCAGCGAGTTTTCTTAGCTAAGATCTAACCCATCTATGTTTGGAGGAGCCGTTATATCGTGCCAGAATTTTCTGACTTCATTGATCCCGAGAAATAAGAGCCCACTTGTCATGGCTATTGCTTTAATTTCGGCCCCCCCGACCTCAGGATAATCTCTTTTTCTCAAGAGGCAATACAATATTGATTTACAGACATCGGCCGAAGTTAAAGCAATACCCATTTTCATTGTCCCTAAGCTAGAGCATGCTACTAGTCGATCTGTTTTGCCCATGATTGCGGCGAGTCCTAGGGTTGTTGCATCCGTTATTGCTCCAAGAATTGAGATTCCTTCGACCCAAGATACTCGGGTATTTAAAAGAGATTGTGGTTTGTGTTCGTTTAGAGGTTTCGCTGTTTGCATTTCATTTTTTAGAGCGTGAATAGTAAATGTGCTTGTGGCGAGCCGGGCAATAATGAGAGTTGTTTCATTTATAGGGATGACTGCTCTAAGAGCTCCTACTGCAGCATTCCGAGCTACTGCAGCGGTTCCCATTTGCAATGTTAAAGAGGGTTTGGGAGGAGTTTGGTCATCCTTTTTTCTGAAAAGCCAGCTGGACACTTTGGAATATGTCTTTATCGCCACATAATAAATTGCTAACCTCCCAAGGCAGAAAACAGCTCCAATCTGATCTGGATTTATGTTATGCTTATATTTAGCGACGCAATATTGTATTGCGTTAGAGGATTGCATTGCTTCCATGTTAAATTGAAACTGCATGTTAGGGAAGAGGTCAACAAAATTATTTTCTCCAACTATAGAAGCGAATTCCATCGTATAATCGACGCAGTTAAACTCTAGGGCGTTATATTTCGTGCCTATTTTATCTGATTGTTGTTTGATCCAAATCGATTTTGCTTGTTCATCACTGATATGAAAAGTGGACTTAAGATATAAGTTCTCGTCTGAATATTTTTTTCCGCGGGAAGAGTCATTAACAATTACTCCGGATCCTTCAATCGATGGATGTGGATAACGGCCAAAGCTTTCATGATAAGAGGCGCCATTTGCACAGGAAGAACAGTCTAGTCCTACAAACGAATGACCTGGATTCATGTAAACTGTGAATCTATTATCTGACGGGGCTTTTTGAGCTCGGGCGGCAAGAGTGTCATGTACTTGTTTGGCGTCTGTATGTCTTAAAGTATGTAGAACTCCCTTTGTGTCTCTGACAATTGTATTGCAATAGCTTTGAGCCGGAGTGGAAAATCCATCTAAAGGGATTTGATCTAGGAGAGAAATTTCGCTAGGAACGCTACAATCTTCTAAAGTTTGTGCAGTAAAATAAACATTTGGATTTAAAACAACTTCGCTTTTAGGGGTTCTTCCTAAGATGAAATTAACAGTTTCTAGAGCTCCATTTCTAGCGGCGATATGAAGAGCTGTAATATTTCGCTTATGCTGGGATGCCACTTTTACTATCCCCTGTTCTAGAAAAGAAACTCGTACAGTAAGTGCTGCTAAATATTCATCGGAAGAATCGGAAGAATCGGAAGAATCGTAAGAATTGATAGGATAGATTAGCAGCTGTGAAGCAATCTTTGGATCATCTAAGATCCCTGAGCTTTCTATGGAAGCGCCGTAGCTTAGTAATATATTCATTGCGGGAAAATCGAGTCGTTCAGCTGCTATGTATAGAGCAGTTTTTCCATCCACTCCTACGCAATTTATCAGTCCAAGAGATCCATCAGCACTGTAAGGTTTAGGATTATTGCATGAATTTATGTCAGTCCAATATTTTGTCGAGCAGTTTGGGTCTTGTGGGATTGTCATGATTATTTCTTTATTAATTTAATATTAAAATGTATATTATACAATTTAAAATAAAATATATTCAAGTGGTTTTATTCTTATTGTAGGTTCAAAGTTAAAATTTCCTAATTTTCCAAAGTAGAAATTTCCTTTTATAGCATTAACTAATTTGTGTAAATGTCGTAATTAGGAGGCTTTATGAGCGGAGTTATTATCATGCCGGAAAAAGACCTAGAAAAAATAAAAATCATGCAGTTTTTGCTGAATAAGCAAATGACACAAGGGCAGGCTGCTAAGATATTGAATATTACCGAACGTCAGGTTCCTAATGTTTTTAAAAAATATCAAGAATTTGGGAATAAGGGAGTTATATCAAAAAAAATCGGGAAACCAACTAACCATCAATTATCAGAAAATGTTAATTTAGAGGAAGATAAAAGCCCTTATGTGAAATAAGGGCTTTTTATGACTTTTAGTGTTGAGAGGTATTGGTAAGGAAGATGAGATCGGACATGATATGGATCGTTTCTGTAAGCTGAAGATCATTTTTTCCAAAGGATTCTGAAGATTCCTTAGTTTCTTCTTTCGCTTCAATTTCTTTAAGAAAATGTTGATAGTTTTTATCTGCTTCAACCCTTTTCTTGGAGTTGGCTTTAAGAGTCTCTAAGAAAGGTGCGTAGGTTGTTAGCACTGTTTGTTGATTTGATTGATAAATATTGTGCAACTGAACTTGATGAAGCGGGGAAAGATCCGAAAAATCATCCTCTAAGCTAGAGGATATCTGATCTGTAGAAACGGGGAATTTAGAATGCTTTTCGCCTATCTCCATCTGAGATAGTCCACCGGGTACTGTAATATCGGCGAGAACTCCTACAAGTTGAGGGCTTTTACCTGATGCAGTGTAGTATCGTCCTCGGGTTACTTTAAATTCGCCTTTAGGATTGACTTTTCCGTAATTAGCAGATTCTAAGGTAAAGGTTTGAAAGGTCCCTTTTCCAAAGGTTTCAGGATCTCCTACGACAATCGCTCTTCCATATTCTTGCAAAGTTTGAGCTACAATTTCAGAAGCAGAGGCGCTGGCTCTATTGGTTAGAACGAGAAGTGGCCCATCCCACATTTTTTTTCCTTCTAAATTTCGAAGCCGTTGAACAGAGTCAGTGTTGTCTTTAATAGAGACTACAACGCCCTTATCAATAAAAAGCCCGGTAACGGTTACTGCTTGAGTAAGGACTCCCCCAGAATTATTTCGTAAATCTAGAATAATGCCTTTGAGGTTGTGGTCTTTTTTAAAGTCTTCTATAGCTTTAGTTAGGTCTTTTGAAGAAGAAGTTGTACTATCTTGATAGAATGAAAACAGGTGTAAAATGGCAATATGACCATCTCCAAAGGGGAACTCGGATGTTTCTAGTCTCGTTTCTTTTAGAACAACCTCGCCTCGAATGATTTCAATTTCTAATTTTTCTTCAGATTCACTATCCGCGCTACCTGTTTTTCTAAGAATGCTAAGTTGCACGGGAGTTCCTTGTTGTCCACGAATTAACTCCACGGCATCAGAAATTTCCATTCCTACAATAGGCTCTTTGTCCACGGCAATGATTTTATCTCCTAGTTTAAGCTTGTTGTCAGCACCAGCGGGACCGCCATCTAATAGCCTCATAATAGTAAGTCCGTTTAAGTCGTCTTTAAGCTGAGCCCCAATCCCATAAAGCTTTTGTTGAACCTGAATCATGAACTGATTAGCTTCAGAGGGGGTAAAATAAGTGGTTTGAGAATCTAAAGAGGAGCTTATGGATTTAAGGGTGTAAGCAAGAACGGTTTTAGTTCTTTCTGAGGCAGATTTAGTTAAAAGTTCTTCTTCTCGATTAAGTCTTCTTTTTTTTAATTTTTGAAGAAACTGTTCTTTGTCGGAATTGCTGAGTTTTTCCGCCGTTTCTAATTGCAGTGCTTTAATTCGTAAAATTCTAGTTCGTAGATCTTCTTCCGTTTTAACCCAGGTAAGATCTTTAAACTCAGAAGCTTTTACGTTTTTTGGGAGCTCCATCTCAGAAATTTCAAGTTCTAAAGCGTTTCTTCTGGAAATAGCGCTTTCTATAGAGTCATGAAGGGTTTGAAAGCTTGAAAAATTGGATTGTTGGACGTTTTCTAGTGTTTTTAAAACTAGTTGGTCGGAGGGGGTTGTCCATATAAGCACTTCATTTTCAGTGAAATAGGTCTTTAGAGGGTCGATTTCGTCCAGGTAATGTATAAAAGCTCTTTGAATGATTTCTTCCGAAAGCTTTTGATAGCTGACGTGGGCTTTTAAAATCTCTTGGATTTTATTTTTCGTGTCTTGTGGGGTAAGAGACGGTGGCTTTGCAATGCATAGAGCTTGCAGAGAAAGAAGGAACAAAAAGATGATTTTATGGAGCATCATTTCCTCGTAATTGGGTAGTTTTAAGTTGAGCATAAAACAATACAGAACTTTAAATCTATTAAAAACAGAGGTTTGCTTAATTTAATGGGAGTTTTTTTTGTTTTTTTAAACGTAAATCAATGTAAAGCTTGATATAAATTCATTTTTATGTCAAAATAATTAATCAAAGTGAAGCTATCTGATATTAAGACGGCTAAAGAGTTAAGGTTTGTTTGTTTTATGTTATTAAATAAAAAAAATAGAAAAATTGTAATTTTTAATTATTATATTAATTAGTATAAGGAATAAGAAATGGAGAAGGATACCAATCTGAGCGCCGTAGTAGGGACTGCTTTTGAAACCCCTCGTGGTAAAGTTGTTTCTATTACAGAAGCTGCCAGGATCAATAATGTGACCCGGCAAGCTATTTATGTGGCAATTAAGCAGAAAAAATTAAAAGCGTATAAAGACACAACTCGATGGACTATCGATTTGGAAGATCTAGATGCGTATAGAAAGCAAAAGTATTCGAGAACTAAGTCAGTGTTTGAAGGGGAGCTCCTTTTTGATAACCAAAAAGGATATTTTTCAGTTAACCAAGCAGCAAAAATGCTTGGTGTCCCATCTCAGAAAATTTATTATGCTACTAGAGTAGGTCTTTTAAAAGCGGTTCGTAAGGGCGCTGCCTGGGTTATTCACTCAAGTGATATCCAGCTGTATAGGGAATCTTACTTAAATAGAAGCGAAAGTGGTCATGAGGTAATCTAAGTTACCTTTTTTTAAACCGCTCATTTATTTTTTAAATGGGCGGTTATTTTTTGCGAACAAGGTGTACCGCAGTTTCTACGTGAGTAGTTTGTGGAAACATGTCAAAAGCTTGAAGATCCTGTATAGAAAATCCTTTATTTAATAAAAGAGAAAGATCCCGTGCAAGAGTAGTGGGATTGCAAGATATGTAGGTTATTGTCTCCGCCATAGAGCTGGTAATAATCTTTAATGCTTCTAGTGATATTCCGGTTTTAGGGGGGTTGACTATAATGGCATCCGGGGTAAACTCTTTGAGGAGTTTGGGTAGGGATGTTTCTGCGCAAGCACAAATAAACTGAGCTCTATCTGCTTTGTTTTTTTTTGCGTTTTTAATAGCTAGATCTATTGAGATAGGATTGAGTTCGACTCCTAAAACTTCTTTTCCTTCTTGTGCTAATAAAATGCTAGAGGCACCTACCCCACAGTACAGATCTAGTGCCTTTTTACTAGGTAGATTCGATTTTAGAATCCAGTTGTAAATATTGCCGCTTTGTTCGGGGTGATTTTGTACAAAGCCAAAGGGTGAATAGGTGAAGATTAGACCATTATGAATAAAATAAGGTATTACTTCTCCAAATTCGAGAGTTGTTTGTGGTGTTTTTAAAATCCCCCCAGAGATGAATGAAGAGGAAGATAAAGATTTTCTTAATAGCTCAAGAGCGGCAGAAGGTAAAGAAGATGAAAAGCTACAGCAGATAAGATAACGATTTTGAGGAGTTTTTATTATTTTTACAGAAGAGTCGGAAAGAGGTAAAAGAGGGTCGAGCTTAGAAAAGATGGTCTGTAAAAAAGGAAGAATATTAAAAGTTTCTTTTTGCTCTTGGTAAAGTAGTAGGCAAGAAGAAATTGGGAGGTGAGATCCATTGGTTCTAGTAAATCCTAGAGCATAAGAGTCGTTGACGACTTTTAATTTTAACGAAATGTGTCTGCGGTAAGCAAAAGGAATCGAAGAGGGGGTAACTGGGGGAATGGGGTGGTGGATATTGCCGATTCTAGTTAAAGAGTCTTCTATGAATTTTCTTTTAATTTGAAGTTGTAGTGAGTAGGAGGCGTGTTGTAGTTGGCATCCTCCACAGTTTGCAAAATAGGGGCATGGGGGAATGACTCGATTGGGGTTGGCTTCTATAATCAATTGCAGTTTTGCTCGAGCAAAATTTTTTTTTTTTTGATAGATATCTATTTCTACAACTTCTCCAGGAAGAGTAAGTGGAATAAAAACAGCGAGACCCTCGATCCTTCCGACTCCTTCGCCTCCAAATGCAATGTTATCGATTAAGCAAAGAGTCATTTTTCCGGCTGAGCAATTTGAATATCTCGTATTTGTAGTTGAATACTAGATTTATTTAAGAAATTATTGACGTGAGGTGTGAATGCAATCTGTAAGTTGAGGTTTTTTTTAGAAAGCTCTGCTTTTTTCCCTGCCATTCCAAATCCGATCCCCTCTAAAAGGCGATCATCTTGCTCTAAATAGAGTTTTAAATGAGTTTTGCCAACCACCTTAGGAGGCCAAATTTGTTTAGCTGAACAATATAGGATAGGAGGAGGGTTTTCGTTCCCAAAAGGTTCTAATAAATTAAGAGATTCCATAAAGTCAAAAGTAAGATCTTTAAAGTGGATTTTTGCATCAATAAAGAGTTTTGTAATTATGTCTTGATCTTGGAGTTTTTCATTAGCAGCGGCGATAAAGTTTTTCTTGAACTGTTCAATGTTTTCTTCTTTTATAGAAAGTCCTGCCGCAAAATCATGACCTCCAAAATTTTCTAATAAAGAAGCGTTGTCTTTTAAATGAGAAAGTAAAGGGAATTCTGGAATTGTTCGTATAGAACCTTTTCCAATTCCTTGGTCGATAGCGATAATAATGGTGGGTCGATTATATTGCTTTGCAATACGTGCTGTAATAATAGGGATAATTCCAGGGTGCCATTTGTCTGAAACAAGAATAAGTGCTTTTTCTTCGAGAATTTGTGGGTTTTGTGAAATGTAGTTTTCTATATCTTCTGCATTCGTTCTTTCAATTTTTTGTCTCTCTGAATTGTTTAGATCCAGTTCTTTTGCGAGGGATTCAGCAGCATCAGGATCTCGAAGCAGAAGTAGTTCAACACCTTTTATGGGATCTGCAATCCTACCTAAGCTATTGAGTCTTGGAGCGACTTTTGATGCGATATCAATCGGGGAGATCTCATTAGTTTTAAGGTCACAAACAGAAAAGAGTTTGGCTAGTCCTATTCGTTTATTTTTACGAAGTTGTTTGAGCCCATAGCGAACCAAGATACGGTTTTCTCCCATTAAAGCGCCCATGTCGGCTATAGTCCCTAAAGCAACTAAGTCTAGATATTTTTTAAGATCTATTTTGTTAGTTGTAATTTCTTCTTGCGAAGATAAAAAATTAGTAAATGCATGAGCTAGTTTAAAAGCCACTCCAACACCGGTAAGATGTCTATCTGGGTAAGTGCTATTGAGTAGTTTTGGATTTAAAGTAGCAATGCAATGAGGGAGTTTTGCTGTGGGTTCATGATGGTCTGTAATAATGACATCAATGTCTTCTTTAATAGCTCCTGCAATTTCAGTTGCAGCAGTGATTCCACAGTCAACTGTAATAAGGAGTTTGCAGTTGTTTTTTATGGCGTAATCTAATGCGTCTTGAATCGGACTTTGTTTAAGAGAAGCTCTATTAGATATGTAAAAAAGAACATGGCACCCAACATAGCGAAAAAACTCTGTTAATAATACAGTGCCAGTTATTCCATCTACGTCGTTGTCTCCGTAGATTAGGATTTTTTCTTTGTTTTTTAATGCTTGAAAAATTCGAGGAACAGCTTTGTCCATATCAGGAAAAAGTTGAGGATCATGCAGTTTTGGTAGTTTGGCATATAGATATTCATGGATCTTTTGCAAGCTTGTAAATCCACGAGAAGCTAAGACTTCTGCGGTAACTGGATGGAGACTAAATTCTTTGATAATAGTCTGAACCCAAGATGGGTCAGTATTAGGATATATCCAAATCGGCTGCGGCATGTTTACATCCTTTATCTTTACCGGTAAGAGATTTTATTTTCGTCTCTAAAACAGTTCTATGGTTAAAAACATACCTTCAATATTAATATGTTATTTTTTTAAAAGGAGAGCTAAGAAGTCAATAAGAGTCCTCTTAGCTCGTTTTTTACGAATCATATCCACCATAATGGCGTTAGCCATTAATCGCTATTCTTTGTTGTTTATTTTTTTCTTTTTTATGGAAGAAAAGCATGCTGGGGGCTGCGATAAACAAGGAAGAAAGAGTTCCAAAAACAACTCCAATAGCCATTACTAGTGCAAATCCAAAAATTGTACTACCACCCATGGTAATAAGGGGGATTAAGACTAGCAACGTAGTTCCTGATGTCATAACCGTTCGGCTGAGTGTTATATTTAAAGCGTGGTTAATCACGGTTGTAAAGGGAGACTTTCTCATTTGAATAGAATCTTCCCGAATGCGATCAAATACGATAATGGTATCATTTAGCGAATATCCAATAATCGTCATCAAAGCGGCTATTGTATTAAGATCTATTTGCACCGGAGCACCTAGTTCATGGAGCAAAGCGATAGAGGCTAATGTAAGTAAAATGTCATGTGCAAGGCAAATAGTTGCACTGATAGCGTATTTAAACTCAAAACGGAATGTAATATAGATAAAAATGCAAATCAGAGCAATTAGAAGTCCTATTACAGCATTATTTCTCATGGTTTCAGACATTTGTCCGCTGACATTTGACCAATTTTGAGAGATCGATTCCATAGAGGAATTTTCTATAGATATGTGAGATTTCTGCAAAGAAGAAAGGACCCATTCAATTTTTGAACTAGTCGCATCTGTATTATTGGTATTTAAAGGTCTACCAGGAGAGTCTAATGCTCTACTTAAGAAAATACGGACTTGATTCGTAGGAGATAGTTCTCTTACCTGAATTTCTTGAGGTTTAGCGCCTGTTTTAATTAAAGCTTGCTCTACAGATTGTCTATAATGAGCTTCTGGAGAAGTTGTTAATTCTAAGTTAAGAGCATATCCCCCCGTAAAGTCCATTCCTATTAGAGAGTTTTTTTCTTTCAGAGATGAAAATCCGCCGATAATGATAAACAAGGATGAGATAATAAAAGCATGAGGAGCATACTTTAAAAAGTTAAAGTTTTTTGCTTTAAAAACATTCATCATAGTCAATGACTGGTTTTTTTGGTTTTGGATCCAGCCAGCAAAGAAGTATCTTGTCATAAATAATGCTGTAAACATGGAAGAGATAATTCCAATGATCAAGGTAACAGCAAACCCTTTAATAGGTCCCGAATCAAAGTGAAGAAGGATCATGGCCGCTATTAACGTGGTTACGTTAGAGTCTAGAATTGCAGAAAAGGCTTTTTTATAACCAGCCTGTACCGAAGAGGCAATTCGACCGGTTAGCGTAAATTCCTCTCGAATTCTCTCAAAGACTAGAACATTGGCATCGACAGCCATTCCAACCGTTAAAATAAGACCTGCTAAACTAGACAAGGTAAGCGTTGCCCCAATATTTTGTAAAGTAGCCCACATAATAAGTAAGTTAAAAACCACAGCAATAGAAGCAACCAATCCACTGAATCGGTAGTAACTAGTCATAACAATTAAAACAAGTGCTAAGGCAATGATTGTAGCCCATATGCCTAACTTTCTTTCTTTCCCGCCAAGCTCAGGACTGACATTCTTCTCAGAGAGTATTTTAGGTGTAAAGCTTAACGATCCTGCTTTTAAGTCGGATTCTAGTTGGTTCATTTCTCTTTGAGAAAAACTACCAGTAATCATAGCGCTATCTTTTAAATGGGAGTCTAAGGTTGGAGAGCTAACGATAGTTCCATTTAGGATAACTGCCATTCTCCATCCAAGATTATGAGAAAACTTTCCATTAGAGGTCCCTGCTATTTTTTCTTTAGAAAATGGAAGAGTCCAAGATTGGAGATCATCTCTTGGATCTATTTTAATTCCATCTTTAGAGGTAAATGAGCCTCGGATATTAAATGCTAAGAAATTCCCTCTAGAAGGGTCGTAAGATGCGTGAACATTTTCTAGGTTAGAGCCTTCTAAGGCGAAATTTTTGAATACAATCAGAAGGGGGTGTGTTTGTCCTTGCCATTGAGTGTAGTCATCTCCTCTGAAAATAGCAATTTGCGAACGTGTGTCATCAAAAATATTAGAAGAATAAGACTCTATTGGATTAGTTAATCGTAGTCCGCTTTCGTAAAGTACTTTTGCTGATTCACTGCGAGGTTGAATGAATTCGGGATCTAAAGCATCTCCATATAGGTGTTTCCAAGCTATGAGATTGACTTCTTCCGATGAGGTTCTATTACTAATAACGGCTTCATTCCAAACTTCTTGTAGAAATGTTTTTACTGCATCAGCAACTAAAGGATTTTTATTCGTGAATTTTTCATTAACTACGTGGAAATACATAGAAGATGCTTTTACTAGGTCAGCAGCAGATAGGTGTTGAGAACCGGGAAAGTCTAAGGTGATGAGATTCCCTTCTTGACGAAGATTGACTTCGGAGACTCCCATTTTATTTACACGACTGTATAGCTCATTCATTCCCTGTTTGATGTCTATTTCATCAGTTACGACGCGGTTATTAGAATCTCTCAGTTCTATTTGAATAGTTTTTCCACCAGATAAGTCAAGTCCCCAATGAAGGACTTTGCGGTCGTCTCCTCGGAAGTATTTAATAAAACTAAGATTTAAATTGCTAACTAGAGCGTTTTGAGTAGGTTTAGGTACATCGAATTTAGAAGCTCCTTTAATGCTTAACTGAGCTGCAATGTAATCATCTTTCCATTTTAGTAAGTCTTCATGGATTCGGGTGTCAATTTTATTTTCTGTAAGAATTCGTTGTTCAACATTTGTAAACTCTAGAACTGCATAACGTTGAGTTCCTTTTACAGTGAAATTTTCTCTGGAAGCTGCAATTACGTTTTGAAAGTAATCAGGGGATTCAAAGATAAAATCCCCGGAAAATTCTTTACTTATACTTAGCAAGGAACCTTCATATCCCATATATCCGGATTTTTGCAATAAAGACTTGAGTTTATGAAAATCTTGCATAAATAGTTTTGATTGCTCAGAAGAGGGGTCCTCTTCGAGTTTCTTAATAATGCGATCCATGCCTTTTGCTATGACATAAACAGAATTCATGCGGAATCCCATTTCTGGAGCTTTCGATTGTGTAACGGGAGCATAAATAACCAAGTTAATAGTTTTTTGGTCTATAGGGAGCTCTATATACGATTCGTAGCTGAGAACAGGAAAGACATCGGGCTGTAGGTCTTGATGCCTTGGTTTCCAATCGGAGTCTATTAGACTTTTGATGTCGTTTATTTGCGTTTGAGCAATAGATCCTAATCGGAAAGCGAGGAAACTTTTACTGTTTGGTAATTCGGAAATAGCTATTTGGTAACCATTTGGAGCTGGTATTATAGATTCTTCTGTCTGACGCGTTAACAAAGCCATTTCATTAAAAAGAAATTGATCTGCTTTATCTGAACTTTTCGAATTAGAGGAAGTCAAATGGCTTCTGAATTGCGCAATGTCTTTATAGAGAGTTAAGCTAATAGATTCATTTGACCAGTCGATTTGGATAGATTCTATGAAGGCATTGCGACCTTCTAAAGAAATTTGTTGTGGGTTGGATTGTAAAATAGATCCGATGTTAGAGTAGGTTAAAGGTGGGGGGCTGCTTGCGAAAGAGGACAGATTGTTTTTGACAAGAAGAGCTGCAGATTGAAGTTGTGTTGTCTTATTTATTAGGAGTTGTTTGAGTTGCGATTGAGCGGATTCTAAGTATTTTCCTTGCGTTTTTAAGGACTCTTCTTCTTGGGTTATTTGAAGGATTTGCTCTTTTAGAGATATAGAAACCTCATCCATCTTTGTTGCTAGGTTTTGAGCTATTTGAGACTTATTCCCAATCTCTGTTTGAACAAAGGAAGAGAAATATCTTTTAGCGATTGAAGAGCTGGTTCCGAAAGAGGAGACGAAAGAGTTAAGGGAAGCGGCTAGGGAAAATGCTAAATCTTGACTCAAGATAGCGTCATTAGAAGCTATAAGGGCCTGAACAAATTGAGCATTTTGGGAAATTCCACCTAGGGATATGGAGATATGCACTAGTCGATCTTTTACTAAAGCATAGTAAAGAGGCGAAATCTGACCTTGTTCATTGGTTTTAGTGGAAAATTGAAAAAAAGAACTGATAGAGTTGGGGTCGAAATGGACGGGGATTTTTCTTTGCAATTTGACTGTTTTACTTGTGACGTCTTCTGGTGTTCCGTAAAGAGTCAGTTGAGACGGGGTAAAAGGAATTAAAGCTCCGGCTCTTGGAAGAAATTGACTAAAAGTTTTAGCTTGAGATCCGTTTTGAAAGGAAACCTCAAGGATTCCTGGGTCCTGAGGATCTATTAGGACAGATTGCGGCTTTATTTGAAGTAAGCGACAAAATGAGTGTACCCATTTAACGGAATCGGTCTCAAGAGAGTTGATTCTGTTTGTTATATCAATAGAAACTTGATTTCCCCTAGATTCATTAACCGAAGAATTAAGTGGTTTGCTGTAGAAAAAAACAGTGGGAAGTATGTTGTAAATAGTCAAGGCTGTGACAGCTAAAATCAGGATAAATTGCCATCTTTTTTGCTTTTGCATAGGTCGCTCGATCCTCGGATAAAATAAATGATTTTAATGAAAATAGTAGAGGATATATTCCTTTCTCGATTCTGTCTAGTTAAATAAAAATTCAAACTTCTAGTTGTTTTTTTAGGAGAGCAAAAATAATTTCCACTCAATTCACTCGATCGGTTATGCTATCTTTAGTGAACGTATTCTTCCATTCATCGTTAAAAGAGATTTACATGTCGAATGTTATAGTTGTAGTCGGGATTCAGTGGGGAGATGAAGGAAAGGGGAAGATTGTTGATATCTTGTCTGAAAGGGCGGACTTTGTAGTAAGGTCTCAAGGTGGCAATAATGCAGGGCATACAATTGTGGTGGGGGAAGATGAATTTAAATTTCATTTGGTTCCGTCAGGAATTCTATATCCCAATGTTCGTTGCTGTGTAGCTGGCGGATGTGTGGTAGACTTAGAGTCTTTAATTTATGAGATGGAAGCGTTAGAAAAGCAGGGTTTTTCTCTTTTAGGAAGATTGCATATTTCGGCATTTGCTCACCTTATCATGCCCTATCATAAGGATTGGGATCTGTGGCAAGAAGAAATGAAAGGAGAGAATTCTATAGGAACAACGCGTAAAGGAATAGGTCCGTGTTATGCGGATAAAGCTAATCGTATTGGAATTCAGGTTGGAGAGCTGTTAAATCCAATCCAGCTTACTAAGCATTTAGAGCAAGTCCTGTCTTTAAAAAATAAAGAGTTGGAACTTTTTTTTAAAAGACCTCTGATTGATTTAAAAGAGATTTTGAAAAAAGTACTGCAACAGGCTTCTTTTTTAAGGGAATATATTTCATTTGATGTTGAAAGAGATGTTGCCGAAGCGGCCTCTTCTGGGAAGAAGGTGTTATTAGAAGGTGCTCACGGATCTTATTTAGATCAAACGTTTGGGACGTATCCGTATGTTACCTCTGTCAGTTCGATTGCTTCCGGGATTGCGGCAGGGACAGCCCTCGGCCCAACTCAAATAAGTCATGTATTGGGGGTGGTTAAAGCTTTTACCACGCGTGTGGGGCATGGGCCTCTACCTACTGAATTGAAAGAAGCTGAAAGGGCTTTCTTTTTGAGCAATGAAGAGGCTCGGGAGATCGCGACAACAACTAAAAGACGACGCCGGATAGGCTGGTTGGATATTCCTTTAGTTCGGCAATCGTTAAGATGGAATAGCGCAACCTCTATGGCAATTATGAAGTTGGATGTTTTGGATCAACTTGCTGAAATTAAATTATGCATCGCTTATCGCTTAGATGGAAATCTAATAGATTGTCCTCCTGCAATGACCTCAGATTGGGATCGGGTAGAGGCTGTTTATGAGAGTATTCCTGGGTGGCAAGAGTCGACAAAAGAAGTGTCCTCTTACGAAGAGCTTCCAAAGAATGCGCTAGCATATCTTAAAAAAATTGAAAAGCTTTGTCAGTGTCCCATTTCTTTTATTTCGTATGGACCGCAGAGAGAAAAAACAATTCAAATACACGGGTTTTTTTAATTAGATGCACTTGCTATCAACAGATGAAAAAAAAGAAAATCTAGAAGATTTAACCCGCAAAATAGCTCGAATTCGTCTAGGAGATGTCCCAGAGCATATTGCCATTATTATGGATGGAAATAGGCGATGGGCTAAGAGAAAGGGAGTTCCTGAAATATATGGGCATTGGAAAGGATCAAGTGTGATTACTGAAATTCTTTCTATGGCTTCGATTTTAGGGGTCAAAGTTCTGACTTTATATGCTTTTTCAACAGAGAATTGGGGAAGGCCTCAGAGAGAAATTGATCAACTTATGCGATTGATTGCTTTTTATTTAAGAAAAAAAAAGCAATCTATGATAGAAGAGTCTGTAAAGTTGGAGACTATTGGAGATCTTTCTCGATTACCACAGTTTGTTCAAGATCGGCTAGCGCAGACAAAAAAAGAAACGTCCTTGGGTTCGAAGATCCAATTGGTTTTGGCTTTGAATTATGGAGGGAGAGATGAGATAAAAAGAGCTGTAGAGAAAATAGCTAGTGATTTAGAATCAAGAAAAATTGAAAAACAACAGATTTCAGAAGATTTGATTAGTAGTTATTTAGATACGGGTTCTTTAGGCGATCCCTCTTTATTTATTAGAACAAGTGGAGAGCATCGACTTAGTAATTTTCTTCTTTGGCAACTGTCTTATGCGGAAGTTTTCTTTACAAAGATTTTGTGGCCAGATTTTCAGCAGAAGGACTTATTAGATGCAATTCTTGAATTTCAAAAACGAGATAGGAGGCTTGGAGGAGCATGAAGCAAAAGAATTTAACTGATTTAAATAAAAGACTTAAAGTTTCTTTGTCAGCAATTATTGTTATAGCTTTTCTTATGGTATTTTCTCACCATGTTATTATAAAAGCATTGTTGGTTTTGCTAGTTGCGGGACTTGCTGCTATTGGAATTTGGGAGTATGTTCAATTAGCTAGAGCGAAATCTCTAAAGCCAGCTCTTATTCCGATGATAATTATCGCAGTGTGTGAGGTTGTTGCTTTTTTTTTAGCGCATAAATTGATGGTATTTTCTCAAATGCCGGCTATTGTATTGTCTATAGGTGCGGCGCTATTTTTTCTCGTTCACTTTAAAGAAACATCTAACGCTATTTTTCATGTCGCTGTAGAATTTTTTGGGGTTTGTTATGTGTCAGTTCCTTTAAGTTTTATGTTGGCTATTTTATATCCCATATCTTCAGAGGGAGTCTCTTGGGATGGGAGAGTTTGGCTTGTTTATTTAATTTTAGTGACAAAGGTAACGGATGTAGGGGCTTATTTTGTAGGAAGGCTGTGGGGAAAAGCTCTTTTAGCTCCAATACTGAGCCCTAAAAAAACAGTAGAAGGAGCTATTGCAGGCTTTATTTGCGCTGTTGGGTGTAGTGTTCTTTTTAGTGTGGCATCAAAGTTTCTTTTCCCTGAATTTTTCCAACTTCCTATATTAGCGGCGGTCTTTTTAGGTTCTTGTATAGGGATTGTAGGTCAAATTGGAGATTTAGCAGAATCGCTATTAAAAAGAGATGCTGAAATCAAAGATAGCAATGCTCTTCCTGGGCTTGGAGGCGTACTTGATATGGTAGATTCTCTTTTATTAACGGCCCCTGTAGTCTACTTTTACCTTCAATTCCATAGATAGAAAATGATTATTACAATTGATGGTCCTTCAGGTACAGGGAAGTCTACGATAGCTCGATTACTTGCTAAAAGATTAGGTTTTTCTTTTTTTGATACCGGTGCTATGTATAGATCCTTGGCTTGGTGGATTCAGAGAGAAAATATTGACTTGAGTAAAAAAGAGTTATTTCTAATTCGATTAAAAGATTTTCAATTTTCTATTAAAGAGGAAGTTGAAGGGAAAAGATATCTAGTATATGACATAGATGTAACGGAAGAGATTCGAAAAAAAGAAATTACGGAAGCTGTTTCCTGCATTGCAGCGATTAAGGAAGTTAGAGATTTTCTTTTACCGATTCAAAGAGAATACGCTAAAAGGTGTGATTCGGTATTTGAAGGGAGAGATTTGGGTACTATAGTCTTTCCAGAGGCAGAGGTGAAGTTTTTTTTAATAGCATCTCCTGAAGTGAGAGGAAAAAGACGATATTTAGAGTTGATTTCTAACAATCCGGATAGTTCTATTAAGTTAGAAGAAGTCGTAAAATCATTACAAGAAAGAGACGATAGCGATAGCTCTAGAGAGATTGCACCTTTAAAATGTCCGTTGGATTCTAAGGTTGTGGATACTTCAGGACTTTCGATTGATCAAGTGATAGAAATCCTTTTACAATACATACTTACCAAGAAAAAATAATGCAAGGCTGGCTTAAAAATTCAAGTAATTACCTATATAAAATTATCTTATTTATTGTGTTTTTCTTTTTTAAACTTGTATACCGCAATAAAATTTACGGAGCTGAAAATTTTTATCCAGGAGCAGCTATCTTAGCTGCAAATCATGCTTCTTTTTATGATCCTCCTCTTTTGGCTATTTCAACTCCCTATGAAGTGCATTTTCTTGCGAGAAAAACGCTTTTTGATCCATTTTTATTCGGGTCACTGATTAAACGTTTAAATGCACACCCTGTTTCAGGAAAAGCGCAAGATGTAGCAGTCTTTAAAACGATTGTTCGGTTAATAAAGCAAGGGAAAAAAGTGATTATATTTCCGGAAGGGACGCGATCTCAAGATGGGAATTTACAGTCGATTAAGCCGGGGATTGCGATGCTGATATCTAGAACAGGGGCCGCAATTATTCCAGTTTACTTGGCAGGAACGTTTAACATTTGGTCTTGGCATAGAAAGTTTCCTAAGCTTTGGGGAGCAACAGCATGTGTTTTTGGAAAACCTATGCATTTTTTGTGGGACTCATCAAAGGACTCTAAAGAGCAACAGGAAGAAATTTCTAAGCAAATTGAAGTAGCAATTTTGAACTTAAAGCAATGGTATGAAAAGGGAGCGATTGGATCGCCCCCTTAAAAATATTTAGAAAGCAAGTCCTAGTTTCCATGTGAGTCCTTGTAACGTCAAAGATCCACAGCTGCTGCTCATTCCATTGACGATGTTTTTATTATAACCAATCCAGATTTGTTCTTCCCATCCTGCTTTAGTATAAAACTGATATTGGTTTTGTTTAAACCATACCATATAGGAAAGCCCTAATCCAGCTTCAATAACGGGTAGAATGTCTTGAGTATTTCTATAGTAAGAGCGAGATGAAAAGTCGCCGTTTAAAGTGAATTTATTAATAAAAGTATTGTGGAAACTGCCCCAAAGAGCTGTAATTGATAAGTTCCCATAGAAGCCAAATGAGGGAATAATATGCCATAGTGTATCAATTCCAGCTTTAATGCCGAGTCCTGACAGGTTTTGTCTAAGAGTTGCTGCTGCGCTATTTATTGGGCCTCGTCCTGTATATGTAATTTTGGTTCTCTCAAAAAGAGAGGCTCCTTTAATTCCAATATTGGGTCTTAATGTTAGTCTTTTACTGATGAAGAAGTTTCTCCCTACCTCGGCATCTAAGATATTAAATAAAGATTTTCGCAAGGCGCTTGTATTAAGGATTGCAATAGAGCTTAAAATGCCTTCTTCCGCCCCTTGGGCAAAAGGAGTGATTAAACTAGAATATCCTGGAGTTAAGCTGTTTCCTGAATTTTTTAAGTCGGGTTGATAAAGCCAAGTATACTCTGTATATACATCCCATCCATCATGATATAAATCCATTCCAGTTCCCACTTTTAAACCGGGTTGAAATTTAAAATGGGGGGTGAGTATATCTCCGTTAATTTGAGCGTAATCAAAATTAGATACGTAAGATTTCCACCAAATAAAATCAATGTCTATTAAAACGTCTTGTCCTTGCTCTACTCTTGGTGACACAGTGGGTGTAATGAGGCCGCGTGGTTCTGTTGTTACAGCTTCGGGCGTATAGGCTACGGAATGAGTGGGAATAGAAGGCTCTATGAACGGTTCTTCGATAGAATTCTCTAGTGCGAAGCTGGCGCTAAGGCAAAGGAAAGAACTTGCAAAGTAAAATATAGATTTCATTTGATTGACGGCGAGGAGGAAGCGCCGCTCCCATGTTGTTAATTTAGTTAATTCTACACAATCCATAACGTATTAAGGTGTTTTTTATTTTGGTTTGATGACACTGGGTAACTGACAAAAATATTTTATTAGTCTACGTCGAAGAACTTTTTTTAATCAATCCTAAAATGAGATTAGAAAAATTTTATTATGTATCTTGCTTATTTTTAATTGCTTGCTTTGTCAGTTCTTTGTTTAGTTTTAATTAATGTGCGCATATAATTAAGTAATGATTTAGTTTGATGGTTTATTTTTATTTATAATAATTAAAAAATACTACAGGAGAGTGATTATGAAAGTGCCAAGTTTTACAGAGATGCGTAATAGTGTTAATCAATCTATTAGTTCTCTTAAGGATTATTCAGTTAGCTTTAAGCTTCCAAATATGAAGAAATCGGTTGCAGTAGGAACTGTTATAGGTTCATCAGTAATAGCTCCAGAAGCAGATAGAGTACAAAAGCTGTATAAAGGGACTGTGTTTAAAGGGGCTATTGCCGCTTTGGGGACATTAGCAAGCGGAGCTGTTTGTTTAGGTTCTATGATGTTGTTAATGTCTAATCCTATAGGGTTAGGAATTCTTGTTATTGGAACTGTTGCATTAGCTGTAGCTCTTTTTGTGTTAGGAAGCACAGCAAATGTGTCTAAGCAGTTGCCACCACTTCCTGTAGAAGTTGTTGCTCCTCCGGCTCCTAGAACTTGGCCCGGATATTTTATGTCATTTGTGGGTTATTAAGTGTAATAAGTTATTCAAAATTGTCTTTATAAAAAACAAGAGAGGTTTCACTTCTCTTGTTTTTTTTTATAAAGTTATCAATAAAAACAAGTTGGTTAAATGATGATCTTTAAGTTCTTTGTCATTTTTGTTATTTGAGTAGGTTGAAGGCGTTATCCTGTTCTTGTGAAGTTTAACTTTTATTTAAGAGAAGGATTGCTAGGATATTCTTTTTTTTTGAAGGACTAGCTTGTAAGTCGGTGAAATATTTTTGAAATCCAGGCGAAATATATTGTTTTTTCTTTATCTCCTATGAGGAGATTGACTTTTTCGGATAATTCTTTAGAAAAGCAATCCATAGAACAAGCGTGTAGGTTATCTTGATTGTAATTGGGGATATTGACATAGAACTTATGGCTAAGAGAAGACTCTAATATTGCTTTTTTCAAGGATGCGTTTTTTGATATGACCCCATCGGAATTAGGCTCATCATTTTTATCTGTTGTTTGAACGATGATTTCGGGGATTTGCAATTTGGTTAGTTTTTTTGAAGAGTCCATAGAGCACAAGTCCCAGCCAAAGAGAGGAATGCTATTTCCTATGAATCCTTTAGATAAAGAGTGTATAGCCCTTTTTAAGCTAGAAAAAGTCCTGTCTTTAATAAACAAATATTGAATGCCTTTTTTCATTCCAGCTTCTAAAGAATGCGTGTTTAAAGCTTTTCCTTGAACTCCGCCACCCATAGAATATCCATATCCAATGATTTTTTTAGCCCCTATTCCATTTCTCTCATCTTCTAAAAGTTCGAGAACAGCTTTGTAAGCTGTAACCATATTTTTTCCGTTGCGAGGTCCTGTGCTAGCCCCTATTTTTGGATAATTAAATAAAATAGCATTACTGTTAATGCTTTCTAAAAAAGACTTAAAAACTTTGCTTGTCATTTGATCTTCATAGAGCTCATTTCTTCCTGCAGAGCATAGAATCCATTTTTTATTACTTAGAGTAGAAGGACGTCCCATTATGGCGACGTCTATGGATAGCCCATCTATTGGCATTGTTATGCGTTTATATTTCCAATTGCTAGTATCTGATGCTAGGATTGATCCAAAATTCTTAGGTCTGGCTACTGCTGGAAGAATGCTCCACTTTGAAAGCCGTTTAAAAAGATATCCTAGGGAAGGGGTGATATTTTTTTCAGTTTTTTGAGCGCTTTGGTATGAGCAGGAAGCTTTGAGGTTGTTGAATTCTTTTTTTAAATCTTCTTTATATTCAGGATTATTAAAGAATGCATTTTTACCAAATAAAGAATCGTGCGATATTAATGTCATTAAATTCTCTTTAATTACGTTGTTAATTCATATGATAGCATGATTTTGTTTTTTTGTGTTGCTTTTATTTATTTTTATTGCGTTTTATTTTTTTTATTTCCTCTTTAAAGTAATCAGGATGTTTTCAGATATTAATTATTTCATTGGTCATGTAATTACTTATTTTAACTTAAGAGCGAGGAGGCCTATACCACATTATTCACAGTTTTTTAATAATTCTTTATCTGATCGTGTAGCTAGAACTGTTCATAGTATAGTGGGGAATCCTCGTCGACTTGCAGTGATGGTTATGCCGGCTCTAATTTGTACAGTTATGATTGCTGGATTTGCACTGATCTATTTTTCTTCAAAGCGAGAAAGGCAATCTTTGGTTAGTCAGATAGAAGTTAAAGATCTTAAAGAAGAAATTGCTAAGGGGGGTAGTTTACTCGACATTTATGCACAGTGGTGTGGTCCTTTTAAAATATTGGCGCCTTTACTTGAAAAAGTAGCGCAAGATGTAAAAGGCAAGGCAAAGCTAGTAAAGCTGGGTGGTGATCAGTTTCGTAAAAATAAAATAATAGGTGGGTTGAAATTTGAATTTTATCCTAGTTTGATTTTATTTAAAGATGGAAAGGAAATAAGAAGAATTGCTGAATCGGAGCGAGATGAAAAAACGATAGCAAAGATTGTTTTAGACGCGTGCGGCAAGTAGTATTATTGGAAGTGAATTCGGCTGTAGTGTCTTTTGTATTAGCTTCTTTTTTCTTGTTATTGCAGCCGATGGGGCAACCTAAAAATATGTTTATCCAGAGAAGAAGTCGGTAGAATCTGAAAAACAACCTTTGGATCATAAAGTCGTAAGTGATGCGGCCAAGATGACTCGAACATCCACCAAGTTGCCTCGACTAGAACCTGAATCTAGCGCGTCTACCAATTCCGCCATGGCCGCATAAAAAAGAATCAGTTTAATTGTTTTTTTTCTTTAAATCTAGGGATTTTGTTTTTCGAGTCTGGAAAAAATAATCCCATTAAACTATAATGGAGATTTTTCAAAGATAACGGAAAGGGAGCGATTGATGGCTAGTGGTAATATTAAGAAATTAGAAGAGAAAGATTTTCAAGTAGAGGTTTCGTCTGGGGTAACTTTAGTGGATTTTTATGCAGACTGGTGTGGCCCTTGTCGTATGCTGACTCCTGTGTTAGAGCAAGTAGCACAAGATGTAAAAGGAAAGGCTTCAGTTGTTAAGGTTGATATCGATCAAGCACAGAAAGTAACTGAAGATCTTCAAATTACATCCGTTCCTACTTTAATTTTATTTAAAGAAGGAAAAGAGGTCAAAAGAATTATAGGCCTCAGAGATGCAGAATTTATTAAAGGTTTTGTTTTGGCTGCGTGTATTTAATACGGCTTTTTTCTTTTAATCTACCCACCCTAGATGCCTAATAAGAGACCATCTAGGGGTGGGTTGAGCTGCAATTTCTGTTTTTCCCTCGATCCATAACTTGTGTTGTTTTTCCTTATATCCCTGAATGGTTTTAAGTTGCATCCACTGATTTAAATAGTTAAGGAATCGTTCGTTATTTGGTCGGATTGCGTAGGCAAAGGGGTCTTTTGCAATGCTAGGAGAGGGGAAGATCATACAAAATTGTTTGCGTTGTACTATCCATGCAAGAGCTTGAGGTTCTTCCCAAAGAAGGATGTCGCCCATATGGCCTGTTTCAAATTGATTATAATTATCTAGCAAAATAATAGGATGAGCAGGGAAGTACTCTTTTGCTAGTCTTTCATAAGAGGATCCTTTTAAGACAGCTATAGAGAATTGGTTGTTATCTTGAACCATTTTAAGCGATTTGAATTTGCGTTTTCGATTAGTTAATGAGACGAAGACAATCTCTGGTTCCAAATATGATTGAGTAAATACAAGACTTTTAAGACGTTCTTCGGTAATTGAAAGAGTAGACATGGCAATGTCATAAGAGTTTGATTCGAGTTCTTGACTTACGTTAGAGTAGGTCATAGGAACTAGTTCTAAGCTGCACCCGAGATCATAGGCGAGTTCGTATGCAAAGGCTATGTTATATCCAACAAGAGAGTTATCGAAATTAGAAAAAGAAAAGGGTGCGGCATTGGACGTGTAACCGACTCGAAGAGTTTTTGTTTTTAGAATTCGAGTAAAGGTATCATCATCAGAATCGTCATCTGAAGGAGCTGGAAGATTTTCATAGACAGTGACTTTAATATCAGATGAAATGCTAAGATCAAAAATGCTTTTTTTGTCATTTTTAATTTCAGGAAGTGGATTGAAAGTCTTAATTAATCCAAACAAAAGCAGTATAGGGGTAAAAGTTAGTAGGCTACTTTTTAAAATTCTCATGGGCTGAAACTGTATTCTTTTTCGGCAAGCTAAGGTAATGAGAAGTGATAAGGAGGCAACTTGTACAGCAGAAATCATAGCTTGAAAACCTGCGGTAAAAGGAATGACTGTTAAATATAAATTTAGGACTTCTAAAGGAAGCCCCAATGAATCTAAAATAAAGGTTAAACTGTTAAGAGAAGATCCAACACCAACACCACCTAAGTTTGTTAAAAATGTTGTGAGAAAAAGCTCTACCTGATTAGAAAAGCTAAGAAAGGTATTATAGAAAACGGAAGAAAAAAGAACAAATAGAGTAATAAATAAGGATCCTATAGGAAGGTTAAAGATCAGGGATACGGTTCCTTGAATTTGTGTCTTTGCATTTTCATTTAAAGGGTCGATGCTTAACATTTCTTTGTTAATGAGTTCGATGATATAAGGGAGGCATACAATGACAATATTTGTAGTGTATGCGAGCAATAAAATAGGAAAAAGTTGTTGAAGCCATACATAAGAAGGAATGTGAGACAACATGCTCGTAAATCTAGGGAAGATCCAAAATATGATAATGGATATGCATATGATGTATAATATGATATAGGTGCTTACTTGTTTAATGGTGGAAAATTCGATGGTTCCGACTTGATTGGCGAGAATTATGAAAGTTCCAAGTGGCGTAATGCGAGCAATCCATCCTGTGATGCGAGTCAAAGCTTCTACTAAATTTTGTAAAGAGCTCATGAGTGTTTGTTTTTCTTTTAAATACATCAAGGAGATGCCTAGTAAAAGGGAGAAAATAGCGATGGAGGGGATTATGTTATTCGAAAGATCGTAAAAAATATTTTCTGGGATTAAGAGATCTGCAAAATTAATGGGTGTAATATTTCCTGAGATATATCCGACTAGAGGAGATGTTTGAGAAAGAGGAAAGACATAGTACGTCAAATAGATCATCGAGATGTTAATAAATAAAGCAATTCCAATGAATAAAATGCCCTTTTTTAAAATCAATTTGGCTTGAGACGAGCTCAATTGACCTACTCCACGAATGATGGCTCCGATTAAATAGGGTACAGCTGTTATTTTAAGCAGCATGATGTACGCCTTTCCATAGGATTCAAAGACTTTACATAGATCTCCAAAGACAAGGCCGCATAAAATGCCTAGAACCGTAGCAATAGCCATTTGAAGAGTTAGAGAGATTTTAAAAAATTTCATGACTATGCCCCGCAAACCCTATTTGTTTCCATGCTTCGTATAACACTATCGAAACAGTATTGGATAGATTCAAGCAACGAGAATTTTTTGTCATAGGTAAAGTAAGGAAAAGTTCAGGCCATGTTTGTTGAAAATACGGAGAAAGTCCTTTTGTTTCCGATCCAAAGATAAGGATAGCATCCGCAGGATACCTCATTTCAGAATAGAAAGTTTTCGCATGACTTGAGAAAAAATAGAAAGGGGATTTTGTTTGACTGAGCCATGTAGGAAGATCATCGATAATTTCGACTGTAACGCCATCCCAATAATCAAGGCCGGCTCTTTTTAAAGCAGCGCTTGAAGTGCTGAATCCAAGAGGCTTTACTAAAACGAGTTTCGCACCTGTAACCTTACAGGTGCGAACGATATTTCCCGTGTTTTGTGGGATTTGAGGTTCAAAAAGGACGATAGTGAATTGTTTGTTATCTGACATTTTCAATAGGGTGTTCCGGAAGGGCTATTTCAGATCCTAATTCGGACGGTATATAACTTTCTGCCGAAGCGATAGGAGCATGGGTAGTTAAAAGTTCAATTTCAAAAGTTAAAAGAGAGTTAGGAGGAAGAGACCCTTTAGTTCCATATGCATAATCAGGATGGATAAAAATAGTTCTTTTTTCCCCTTCTTTCATTCCAAGCAGGCCAATTTTAAGCCCTGAAATTACTTCATCTAAAGCAAAGGGTTCTGGTTCTTTAGAGTCTCCGAAGATAGAGCCATCTAAAAATTTTCCTACATATTGAATGAGGGGAGAGTCGCCTGATTTTAAAGCTTCTCCAGATCCTTCTTTTTCTATTTTATATTGAACTTTGCCGTCTTCACAGGAAATGATTCCAGTTTCAGAGTTGTTCTTTTTTAAGAATTCATTAGCTTGAGTTAGGTTTTTTTCAGAGGTCTCAATAAAGATAGACTCTTGAGCTGTAGAGATAGCTTGAATACATTCGTTTTCTGTCATGGGAGAGGTTTTTCCTGCTGCGGAATCTTTTAGTCCTTTGACAATGGCTTGGATATCGAGTTCTAGCCCAATAGATTCAAGGTTTTTGCCGATAAGATGGCCGAAAGCTTCTGAAATTTTTACGATTTCTTTTTTCTGCTCGCCTAATTTTTTTTGATTTGATTTAGCTTCTCCACAGTAGCTCATTTGAGTGGAAAGACAAAAAATTACTGTAATAAAAAGGTGGAAAGGTTTCATGTTATTTAACTCCTGAAATAAATACGGTTAAGATAATTCATTGCAGCATTACATCCAAGTAATTTCGTCGGATTTTGTTGGGATAAGTTTTAGTTCTGTAAGTTGGCATTTTGTATAAAGAGAGGGGGCTTGAAGCATTAAATCGCTGGCTTTTTGTGTTTTAGGAAATGCTATGACATCTCGAATGTTATCAGTTCCTGCTAAAATCATAAGAATACGATCAAGGCCAAAAGCAAAGCCAAGATGAGGAGGTGTTCCATATTTTAAAGCCTCTATAAAAAAGCCAAATCGAAGTTTAATTTCTTTTTCTGGAATATTTAAAATAGAAAAAATCTTTTCTTGGAGGTCATTGCAATGGATTCTTTGAGATCCACCACCTATTTCGTACCCATTGAGTATCAAGTCGTAAGCTAAAGCTCTCACTTGAAGAGGAGCTGTGTTTAGTAGAAGGAGGTCTTCTGGGTGAGGAGCTGTAAAGGGGTGATGTTCACTTTCTAGGCGACTTTCTTCAGAATTCCATTTAAGTAGGGGGAAGTCAACAATCCACAAAAATTGATAGTTATCAGAAGAAATTAATCCAAGGTCTTTCGCTAGCTTTCTTCTTAAATGATCGAGAGCTTGATTGACTTTGGTTTCCGGCCCTGCAGCTATAAGAAGGAGGTCTCCAATTCCAATAAAAGCTTTTTCTATTAGTTCTAGCAAGAGTTTTTCAGAGAAAAATTTAACAATATTGGAACTCATCCCATCTTCTTGCCGTTTCATCCAAGCAAGGCCTTGAAGGCCAAATTGTTTGACGAAGAGGATTAGGTCATCAATTTCTTTTCGAGAGAGGGCGCCTCCGTTAGGAACGCAAAGAACTTTTACAATGCCCCCTAATGCAAGCTGTTCTTTTAAAATCTCAAATTGAGATTGTAAGATTATGTCGTCTATACGGGTTAAAGGCATTCCAAATCGCAAGTCAGGTCTGTCTGTTCCGTAGAGCTCTAAGGCTTCTTTATGCGACATGCGGAGAAATGGAGTTGTAATTTTTTTGTCGATGGTGGAGTTAAAAAGAGTGGTTACTAACTGTTCTAAGAGATACATTAGCGTGTCGGGGGTTTCAAAGCTAACTTCTAAGTCTATTTGAGTGAACTCAGGTTGTCTATCAGATCTAAGATCCTCATCTCTAAAACAAGGAGCTATTTGAAAGTATCGATCCATTCCTGCGATCATAAGGAGCTGTTTAAAAATTTGAGGGGACTGAGGAAGAGCGTAAACGTTTCCAGGATAAATACGAGAGGGAACTAGATAGTCGCGAGCCCCTTCTGGGGTAGATTTTCCAAGAATAGGAGTTGTAATCTCTAGGAAATCGTGAGAATCCATAAAGTTGCGTATGATTTTCATTGCGTTGTGGCGCAAGATTAGATTCTTAGCTACTAATCCTCTACGAATATCTAGATAGCGAAATTTAAGTCGGAGTTCTTCTTTTACATCGAGTTCGTCTTCTGAAATAGAAAATGGGGGAGTTTTGGCTGATGATAAAAGGTTGAGATGAAATACTTCTAGTTCTATTTCTCCTGTAGAGATCTTAAGGTTTTTCATTGCGGGAGCTCGGGCGATTACGGTTCCCTGAACAGAAATAACCCATTCGCTTCGAAGCTTTGAGGCTTCTTCGTGGCTTTGTATGTTTATTTTAGGATCAAATAGAAGCTGTGTAATGCCAAATCGATCTCGTAGATCGATAAAGATAAGGCCTCCGTGATCTCTTCTGCGATGAACCCATCCAGATAGTGAGACGACTTGCTTAATGTTAGAGGCTGTTAAGTCTCCGCATCGATGAGTTCTTAGGTAGTCAGGCATTGGAGTCCTTCAAGGTTTTGATTTCTTCTATGCATGAGGATAGTTTAATTGGAATTTGTTCCCGAGTTTCCATATTTTTAAGAAGAGCATCTCCTGAAGAAATCTCTTCTTCTCCAATGATTAAACAGAATTTAGCTCGCAACTTAGAAGCCGTTTGTAAGCACTGTTGAATTTTTTTGGACGAAAAATCCATTTCTGTGGGGATGCTTTTTTTTCTTAATTTAGAAGTAAGTTGAAAGCAGTAGTCGATGCTTTGATCCCCTAGTGGAATGATGTAGAGATAGCAAGGTTGAAAGGTTGGAAAAGGGCATTCTTGGCTGATCATGGTTTGCAAGATTCTTTCGATTCCTGTAGCAAATCCGACGGATGGAATTTGGTTTTTTCCAAGAAATTTGGCTAAATCATCATATCTTCCACCGGCTCCGATAGTATTTTGAGAGCCTAAATCAGTTGAAACAATTTCGAAAACGGTTCTATTGTAATAGTCTAGGCCTCTTACTAGAAAAGGATTGATAACATAGGGGATGCCAATTTTATCTAAAAGGGAAAGGACTTTATCGAAATGGTTTTTAGATTCTTCATCTAAATAATTTAAGATAGAAGGCGCGTTTTCTAAAATAAGATGATCTTTAGGGTCTTTGGAATCGAGGATTCTTAAAGGATTTTTGTGAAATCTTATTTGGCTGTCCGCTGATAGATTTGAAAAATGATTAGATAGAAAATCTTTTAAGGCCGTATTGAACAGGCTTCTACTATTTAAATCGCCTATAGAATTAATTTGCAGTTGTAAATTTTTAAGCCCTAATTTTTTATAGAGTTCACATAAGAGTTCAATTACCTCTACATCTTGCTCGGGTCTTCCACAGCCTATAGCTTCTATGCCAAATTGATGATGCTGTCTATAGCGGCCTGCCTGGGGTCTGTCATATCTAAATATGGGACCTATGTAAAATAGTTTTAAGTTTGGGGTGAATTGTTGAAGGTTATTTTCTAAGATGGATCTCATAACGGAAGCTGTCCCTTCGGGACGAAGGGTCATAGAGCGTCCTCCTTTATCTTCAAAAGTGTACATTTCTTTTGAAACGATGTCCGAGGTTTCTCCCGAACTACGAATAAAGAGTTCTGTTTTTTCGAAAATTGGAGTTCGAATTTCTTGAAACCCATAATTTAGGCAAGTTTCCCGGATTACGGATTCAATATATTGCCATTTGTCAGAAGTTCTCCATTGAAGTTGGTCGTTTAAGCAAAAGGGAAGTATGTCGAAAAGGCCTTTAGGGATGTTGTATTCCATAAATAGTATAGAGATCCAAGTAGTAAATTTTATAGGAGACATTAACATGTTTTTATGAGGATATTCAAGACAAAAAGTGCTTAACAATTAAATTAGAGCAATTTCACAAGGAAGGATTATATGGTCATAGTAACATGGTCATAAAAAAATCAACCTAATAAAAAGGAAGAAAAATATTTAGTTTGTAATTCGCTTATAATTAGATGAAAGGGAAGGGCAGAGATGATCTTTCATTTATATTCGGAATTGAAGAATGACTCATAGTAGAAAATTTTCTGATCCTATACCTCGAAAATCGAAAAAACTCTTAACCCAGTCTTTTATTTGTTTTGCTCCTATAAGAATAACAGAATGTTTGATATACAGCGCTTTAGTTTCTGCATCTAAATGGGCAAAGCCCGAATCTTCAAGAACTCCTGCTATTTGTAGATCTGCTAATTTTTGGCAAGAATTAGAAATGGTAACCCTGGCAGGTGTGACCGTGCCTCTTCTGGTATCTACGTGAGTAGAAGAAACGGGATCCTTAAGAGTGTTTTGAAGAGCTCCATAAAGCAGATGAGGGTCTAAGTATTGAAATGCCCCTAAATTCTTTAGTGTAATAAAATTATCGGGGTTTTCTAAAGCTAAGGTTGCTAGGGTTGGACTTAAGAGAGACAAATCATCCAAAAGCCCGGCGCGAGCTAATTTGGCATAGTTAAAACCCATTCTCAAAACTCTAGACAAATCATCTTTAGAGAGTACAAGAGAAGCTTCTAACGCATTGGCTTTTTTCAGATCAATAAATGCCTCGGCATAATTGTAATATGGAGACAGTAGCATGTCCAATATTTTTGGAAATCTAGCAGATAATATTTTGACATCTTCTAAAGAGGAGCTTTCTATTAATGCATTAAAACGAGTAAATATAAATTCTAGTTGCTTTTTATGAAGACTCACCCGGTTAGCCTCTTTTGATTTATCAAGGTTGCTTTGAATATCACTTACGCGTTGAATAAAACCAGTGCTTTGATAACCTTGTAGGTATTCCATGAAGGCATCTAATAAGCCTGATTTTTCTAATCTTTTATAAAGATAAGGACTTGCTAGTAAAAGGTCTTCCTTTTCAAAAGAAAAACACTGATTCATTACATTACTATATGGAGAAAGATTTAGGCAAAGAGCTGTTTTGGATAAATCGACTACGAAATCGGTGTTGCCTCGATATAAAGAAGCTGTTCCTGCTTGATCTGCTCTCAGTTGTGTTGTTTTTTGCTCTTCAGTCACAGAGGCATTTGCTAGATAAGCTGTCCCTATTACTTTTAAAATCCTAATCATTTTGTGTCCCCAAATTAAACATGTATTTATAATACTGTAATTTGTTGTTTAATTCAATTTATTAATGAGTTTATTTTGAAAATTCAAGATATGTGTGTTTTTATGTCGTAAGTCATTAATAATAAATTTAATAAATAACTTACAGGGGGTATATCTGCGTGTCATGGTAAAAAAGACATAAGACTTTTAATATGCTAACTAACAAAATGTTAATGGCTTGATGATTTTTAGAGGTGAAGGTTCGTAGAGAAGGCAGAGGAAAGGTTTTTAAGGGATCAGATTTTTTTCATCTTATGAATTTGGAGTCTTGGATTCAATGAAGTTGCAAAGTAGCTGCAGAATGTGTAATACTTTACTCTTTTCAACTGTGTAAAGAGTTTTTTTGGGAGAATTTTAGATGAGCATATTAGACTTCTTAAAGCCAGCGCCTTATAAAGCTGAAATTGAAGATGAAGAAGAGGTAAAGAAAAGTTATAAATATTGGCGTTTTCGGGTTTTTTACGGAATGTACATAGGTTATATTTTTTATTATTTTTCTCGGAAGAGTTTTACTTTTGCTATGCCAGCTTTAATGATGGATTTAGGTTTTGACAAAAGTCAACTTGGGATTTTAGGTAGCGTACTCTCTATTACATATGGACTCAGTAAGTTTTTAAGTGGGATTCTAAGCGACAGATCAAATCCTAGATATTTTATGGCTATAGGCTTGATCCTTACAGGCTGCTTGAATATTCTTTTCGGGCTTACCTCGTCGATAGTTTTTTTTGCTATTTTTTGGGGTTTGAATGGATGTTTCCAAGGTTGGGGATGGCCTCCTTGTGCTCGTTTACTGACTCATTGGTATTCTCAAAAGGAAAGAGGGACTTGGTGGGGTTTTTGGAGTTCTTCTCAAAGCGTAGGTGGTGCTTTAATTCCTTTATTAGCTGCTTTTTGTGCTCAATATTGGGGTTGGCGTTATGCTATGTTTGTTCCGGGCTGGCTATGTATTATAGCAGGGATTTTTCTCATTAATAGATTAAGGGACTCTCCTCAATCTTTGGGACTTCCTTCTATTGAAAAATTTAAAAAAGAAGAAGTTTTTGTAGATAAGATAGAGTCTGAAAAAGAACTTTCCGTCAAAGAAATTCTTTTTACTTACGTTCTTCGTAATAAATTTATTTGGATTTTGGCGATTTCTTATTTTTTTGTTTATGTTATTCGTATCGCTGTTTCTGATTGGAGCGTACTTTTTTTAGTCGAGACAAAGGGATATTCTCTTCTACAAGCTGGAGCCTGTGTTTGTTGGTTTGAAATAGGCGGGTGCTTGGGTAGTTTGTCGGCAGGATGGGGATCCGACCGGATTTTTAAAGGAAGAAGAGGCCCTATCAGTGCTATGTTTAGTCTAGGTGTTATATTTGCGGTTGCTGCGTTTTGGCTCTCTCCTGGTGGGTCTATAGGGTTAGATTCTGTTCTCTTATTTGTTATTGGGTTCCTGATTTTTGGGCCACAGATGTTAATTGGTATGGCTGCTGCGGAGCTTTCTCATAAGAAAGCCGCGGGGACTGCTACCGGGTTTGTTGGCTGGATTTCTTATCTAGGAGCTGCTTGTGCTGGATATCCGCTGGGTAAATTGACTCAAGAATGGGGTTGGGAAGCCTTTTTTATAGTCTTAGGCTGTTGCGGTTTTATTTCTGTTTGTCTGCTTATTCCTCTTTGGAAAGTATCTCCAAATTCAAGGAAGCCAGAGCTTCAGGCGAACTTATTGCAAGATATGAAAGAAGAGACCGGTTCCGCTTAATTTTTCTTCCTGGTAGGATTAAGCTCTCTTTATTTTTTTTAGGGTGTTTTCATGAGTTGGGTCCCTTTACATGTGCATTCTCAGTATTCTATTTTAAATTCGACAGCTCAAGTTGGGGCCCTTGTTTCTAAAGCTGTAGAATATAACTGTCCAGCTATTGCTTTAACAGATCAAGGCAATATGTTTGCTTGCGTGGAGTTTTATAAGGCCTGTCGATATCAAAAAATTAAGCCTATTATTGGATGCGAACTCTATCTAGCTCCGGTCTCAAGGCATGATAAAAAAAAGATTTCAGGGTTTTCTGCGGGCTATCCCTTAATTTTCCTTGTTAAAAATGATATAGGCTATAGGAACCTTTGTAAGTTAAGTTCATTGGCTCATTTAGAAGGTTTTTATTACACCCCAAGGATTGACAAAGCTCTTATTGAAGAGTTTTCTGAAGGTCTAATTTGCCTTTCAGGGCCTTTAAATGGCCGGATCGCTTCTTTAATTATAGAGGATAAGGCTCAAGAATTACACGAAGAAATAGAGTGGTTTCAAAAGGTTTTTAAAGAAGATTTTTATTTTGAGATTCAAAGGCATAGGATGAGTGATGCAGAAATCTCTTCCGATCGCATGACTATAGAGCCTTGGCTTTATCAAAAATATAGAGAATATACCCAATCGCAAGAAAAAGTCATAGAGGAGACTAAGGATCTTTCTCAAAAATACGGAATCCCGTGTGTTGCAACGAATGATATTCATTATATCTATCGAAATGATTGGAAAGCTCATGAAATTTTAATTAACGTACAATCTGGAGAGCCTTGTGAGATTTGGGAAAGAGACTCGGCTGGAAATCTAAAAGCAAAAGTTATAAATCCTAAAAGAGAAGTTTTTTCTTCTCATGAGTTTTACTTTAAGTCCCCTTCTCAGATGGCTCAGCTTTTTTCTGATATCCCAGAATCGATATCTCGGACAGTTCAAATAGCAGAGCAATGTGTGTTTGATTTCGATTTTACAACAAAATATTACCCTGTTTATATACCCCCAAGTTTAGAAAATAAAAAATACGAAGCCTCCGAAAGAGCAGAGGAAGCGGCTAAGTTTTTAAGAGAACTTTGCTTTCAACAAATTCCTCAGAGGTATTCTGTTAAGCAATTAGAGCCTATTCAGTTAATGAATCCTGAAAAGGAACCATTGGAAATTGTCCGAACTCGTTTAAATTATGAACTAGATATTATTATTCCTAAAGGAATGTGTGATTACCTCCTGATTGTATATGATTTTATTGCTTGGGCAAAAAGTCAAGGAATTCCTATGGGGCCAGGAAGAGGTTCTGGAGCGGGGTCTATCATCTTATATTTGATAGGAATTACTGATATTGAACCGCTTCGATTTAACCTATTTTTTGAAAGGTTTATCAATCCGGAAAGGATTTCCTATCCAGATATCGACGTAGATATTTGTATGGAGAGGCGCCAGGAAGTCATAGAGTATACAGTGCGAAAGTATGGAAAAGAAAGAGTGGCTCAAATTATTACATTTGGGACCATGAAAGCAAAAATGGCAATAAAAGATGTGGGTCGAGTTTTGAGTATTCCCTTAGTTAAAGTTAATGCCATAGCTAAACTTATTCCTGAAGATCCTAATATGACACTGGCTAAAGCATTAGAGATCGATGTGGAGCTAAAAGCGCAATACGATTCCGATCCAGAAGTGCAGAATCTCATTCAAATTGCTTTGAGTTTAGAAGGGTCAGTAAGGAGCACGGGGATCCACGCAGCTGGACTGATTATTGGCGGGGCGGCTTTGATGGAGACTATTCCTGTATGTTTGTCTAAAGATTCAGATATGGCAGTCACTCAATTTTCTATGAAGCCTGTAGAATCTGTAGGATTACTTAAGATAGACTTTTTGGGGCTTAAAACACTGACATCGATTCAAAAAGCAGTGGATATCATAGAAGAAAGTTATGGTAAAAAAATTGACTGGGTAAGCCTCCCTTTAGATGACATGACTACGTTTGATTTATTGAACCAAGGAAAGACTCAAGGAGTTTTTCAGTTAGAATCTGGAGGAATGCAGGAACTTGCAAAACAACTACGTATTGATAAGTTTGAGGAGATTATTGCGGTAGGAGCTCTTTATCGACCAGGTCCTATGGAAATGATTCCATCTTTTATTAATCGTAAGCATGGAAGAGAGCCGATAGAAATAGACCATCCTTTGATGGCAAATATTTTATCGGAAACTTATGGTATCATGGTATATCAAGAACAGGTCATGCAAATTGCTAGCGCTTTAGCTAACTACTCTTTGGGAGAAGGGGATGTTTTAAGAAGGGCTATGGGTAAAAAAGATAAAGAAGAAATGGCTCGTCAGAGAGAAAAATTTAAAATAGGAGCTTTAGAAAACCAGATAGATGAAGCTACTTCTATGAAGATTTTTGATAAAATTGAAAAGTTTGCCTCTTATGGATTTAATAAATCACACGCCGCAGCCTATGGATATTTAACCTATGTAACAGCATATTTAAAAGCAAACTATCCAGAGGCTTGGATGGCCGCTTTGATGACCTCTGATCGAGATGATATAGCAAAGGTGGCTAAGGTAATTCGAGAATGTCAAACTAGTGGAATTTCTGTATTGCCTCCAGACATCAACCAGTCGGGAAAGGAGTTTATTGCAACAAGAAACGGAATTCGCTTTGCTATAACAGGAATTAAAGGAGTTGGAGAAGGTGTTGTCAAAGCAATTATTGAGGAGCGTAAAGAAAGAGGCCTTTTTAAATCGCTATATGAGTTTATACAAAGGATCGATGCTAAAAAAGTTGGGAAAAAAAATGTTGAGAATTTAGTGGAAGCAGGCTGTTTTGATTTTACCGAGTGGAGTAGAGCTGCGTTAGTAGAAAATATTGACGAGATGTTTAGTTCTGTGGCCAAAGATCAAAAAGAAGCATCTCAAGGAATTTTAGATTTTTTTTCTTTAACGGATGAGAAGAGAGGTCAACAATTTGAAGCCCCGCCTAAAACGCATAAATTTTTTACAAAACAGCAAATTCTTAAAAGAGAGTATGAATTGCTAGGTTTTTATTTAAGAGAGCACCCATTAGACGAGTTTAGGCATTTGTTTGGTAAACTTTCGTGTTGTCCTTTAAAAGAGGTTTCTAATCTTGAAAAAGTAGCTATTTTTAGGACTGCTTTTATTGTCGAAGAGGTATCCTTTAAGATTGCGGTAAAGTCGCAGAAAAAGTTTGCCATTTTAAAAATTCGAGATGGTATGGAGAGTTTTGAGCTGCCTGTTTGGGCCGATCTATGTGAGATTTATCAAGATTTATTAGTAGAAACCCAATTGATTTATGCAGTTTTACAGGTGGACCAAGATGGTGAAACCATTAAGCTACAAACCAAATGGCTTGGAGATTTGACAAAAATAGACGAGACGATGCTTTTTACTTGCGATGCAGCTTACGATAAAGCAAAATCTTCTCTTAAATTGACGGAATTAAGAAATAAGGCTCAGGCATCCGAAAAAGTAAAAAAAGTAAATTCTGAGGAAGTAGCTCAAGAAGGAAAGGAAAAAGTGACAAAAATTGAGAAGTTAGAGCCCTCCACATGTCATGTTATTTTAGATGTAGATCGTATTAAGCTTTCCCATGTTATGGAACTCAAGAAGATTTTTAGATCTCATGCAGGGGATCAACCTATTAAAGTGGATTTTGTATCTCAAAAACAGTTAATAGGATCTTTACAGATTGGTGCAGAGTGGGGGGTTGAATGGAGTCAAGAAGTGAAATCTTTGATTTCTGGGGTGTATTCTGTTGAATCTGTTTTGCAAAAACTTTAGTAGAACTAAATTAGTTAATTATTTTTTTTTGAGGATGTATGAAGAGACTTGTTTTTTCCGTAGCTTTGGGAAGTGTGACTTTTTTAATGATGAATTCTTTGCAGGCTGCTTATACCATTAGAGATGGGAAATTAATCAATATGCATGAAATTGCAACTCTTTCTGTTCAAGAACACTATAGTTTAGCAAAGCAAGCTCTTGAGCAAGAAAATTGGCAAGAGTTGATCAGGCAATCTAACGTAATTATTAAAAACTTCTCCGGAACGGATTTTGCCTGGGATTGTTATTTTTACTTAGGAAAAGCCTATTTTTATCTAAGGGCTTTAGATTACGCTAATGCTAATTTTTCTATATATTTAAAACAGGCAACCCCCAAATTCTTTGAACAAGCAATAGAGTACAAGTTTTATATTGCACAGTCTTTTGAAAATGGAGAAAAGAAATCCATTTTGGGGGTAGCAGGGATGCCTAAATGGATGCCTGCCTACCAAGAAGCTATAGAGATTTATGAAGAAGTTATTATGGCTTTACCGCAACACGATTTGGCAGTTCAGTCAATGTTAGGAAAGGGCCTCTTGTTATTTAAAGAAGGTGATTTTAAGGAGAGCATTGAAACTTTTCAAACGTTGATTCGAAGATTTCCAAAGCATCCGTTAGCATGTGATAGCTATATAGCAATTACAAATGTTTACTTGAAGCAAAGCAAAGAAGAGTACCCAGATCCTGACTATTTAGATTTAGCAGAAATTAATATAAGAAAATTTAAGTTAGACTTTCCTAGTCATCCTAAGCTTGAGGCGGTGGAAGCTATGTTAGGGGAAATGAAAGAGCTGTTTGCTTCAGAGCTTTATAAGACGGCACAGTTTTATGAAAGAACAAAAAAACCGAAAGCAGCTGTAATTTATTATTCTAAAATCACATCTAAATATCCAGGCACGAAAATCTCTCTAAAATCTCAGAAAAGACTAGACTCTCTTTGTCCAAAAGAAGAAATGGAGGAAAAGGAGTTTCAGGTTCAGAAAAAGGCAGGAGATCTTGTTGTCGAATCTTCAGAAATGCAAAGTGAAATAACAGAGACGCAAGATATTCAATGAGAAGGTTGATTTATATATTTAGTAGCATATTCCTGTCGTCTTGTGGATACCATTATACATCACAAGACGATTCAGGCAGGTCCTTTACCGTAACTGTTCCGTACATTCCAGGAGATTCAGATGCCATTTTAAACAATGAAATTGTTTATCAACTTAGCTCAAGTGGGCAGTTTCAATGTGTCCAATCGAATGGGGAGTATGTTTTAGAGGTAAATTTACTTTCAGAGACTCAAAGCCGTATAGGCTTTCGCTATGATCGAGATAATGTAAGTGGGTCTTTAGAGAAAAACTTGTTAGGGGTAGAAGATAGAAGGGTTGTTGTTGTTCAAGTTTCTTTAGTAGAAACGGGATCTAATAAAGTTGTAGCAGGCCCATTTGAAGTGTCTTCTGATGCGGAGTATGATTATATAGATCCAGGTAGTCCGATAGATTTACTGTTTACTAACTCTTCGGGTTCTTCTGACTCTATTATTCAATTTTCTATGGGGCAACTAGATTCTTCAGAGGGAGCGTATGATGATGCATCAAGGCTTGTATTCCGTAAATTAGCAGAAAAGATAACAATAGGGCTTGTAAATCATTTATCAGACAGGCCGTAAATTTATCCACTTTTTTCTTTGTTAATTGAAGAGATGATGTCTTCTGTATCTAATACTTCTGTTAGAAAATGCTGAAGAACTCGTAAAATATATTTAGGTGTATTATAGACTCCAGAAGTGGTATATACGATTTCCAGATGTGGCTTGAGATTTTGAATTAATGAGATAAGGATAAGGGTGCTGGGAAGTTCTGTTTCAGACTGAGGGACAATCCAGACGGCAAATTTTTTATTGAATAGAGTGACTTTATCGTTTGTTTCAATAACATGAAACTGTTGAGAAATGGAATCGGATTCTGAGCTTTCTATCTCAGGGGTATTTAGAAGGCCTAGTTCTTGAAGTAATTGTAAATTAACATTAATGAAACCTTCAGGTGCCCATTGTTGAAAGTTTTCTGTAAAATCTTTATAGGCTTCTTCCAGTTGAATTGGGTTCATCATAAGCTTTCATTACCTTTTTTATTGGAGACTTCACTGATTTCGCAGGAACCGTCCCATTTGCGGGGTGAACTAAAATCCCCATATTGGTCAAGTTGTCTTTTTTTTGAAAAGATAATAACTTCGAAGGATTGAAAATGTGTTTATTTTTTAATGGTTTTTTTTGTTTTAAGAAATTGTAAATGAATGTGTTATTGATGAAATTATTACATGTAAAAATTTTTTTATTTTATGCCTTTTTAGGCAATGCGTTAAGTCCAATTGAGCTAAAAGGCGATCAACTTTCTTGTGATACCTCTGCTTTTGTTGCTTTTTTAATCAATGCAGAGGATGGAAAGGTGCTTTTTGCGAGAAATGCAGAAGAACCTTTCTATCCAGCTAGTACAACAAAAGTGGCCACAGCACTGTATGCTTTACACAAAAAAAGTGAGTCGATTGATGAAATAATTACGGTTTCTCAAGACTGTGTATCTACAGTTCCTATAGCTGTTAGAAGATCGGGGGGGAAACATCCCTCTTATCGACTTGAGTTTGGAGGGACTCATATAGGACTTAAAGTCGGAGAGCAAATGGATTTAAAGTCTCTTCTTTATGGCCTTATGCTTCCATCTGGAAATGATGCGGCGAATGTAATTGCAGAAGCTGTAAGTGGTTCTGTTCCGGCTTTCATGAGAGAGCTCAATGACTTTTTACAAAGCATAGGATGTAGTCGTACTCAATTTAAAAATCCACATGGACTTCCAGATTTAGAGCATGTTACTACGGCAAAAGATCTAGCCATAATGGCTCAATTTGCGATGAAAAGTGCAGTGTTTCGAGAAATAGTGTCTTCTTCTAAGTTTTTAAGGCCGCAAACAAATAAGCAGCCTGAAGTTTTGTTATCGCAAGGTAATTCTTTAGTAAAGCCAGGAGCTAAACACTTTTATCCGCATGCGACAGGTCTAAAGACAGGCTATACAATCCAAGCAGGGCATGCAATTATAGCTGCTGCCAGAAAAGGAGATCGTTCACTTATCGCGGTGGTATCTCATCAAGAAGGTTCAGATAAAAGATATCGGAGCGTTATTCAACTTTTTGAGGCCGCATTCCAAGAGGTTAAACAAACAAGAACTCTTTTTTCTGGAGCTCATGATACATTTTCTCAGAAAATAGAAGGGGCTAAAGATGTTTTAAAAGCAGCTTTAATAGAAGATGTCGTTGTTTCTTTTTATCCTTCTGAAAACAAAAAATATCATTCCCAACTCCAGTGGAAACTAGAAGATCTTCCGATATTTGCAGGATCTCAGGTTGGAGAGGTTCAAATTTTTGATGAGAGCAACTCTTTGCAAGAATCAGTTCCTATTTTTTCTGTAAAAGAAGTTCTTCCAACTTTTTCTTATAAAATGCAAAAGAATATTAGCAAAGGGCGTGATTGGATTAAGGAACATAGGCTTTACATTGCCTACTTCATGGCTTTTGTTTTATTAGTAGTGGCTCTTCGGAGAGTCGTAGGAAAGAAAAAAAATCAGAAGGCTTAACTAAGCAGTTAGCGAGTTATGACACTTTTATATATGGTGAATTCTTCGTGAGGAATTATTTTAACTTTTAGATCCTCAAAGCTTCCTCCGAAGTCGGTAGATGCTAAAAGAATGTTTGAATCAATATCTGTTAGATATTCAATGGATTCAAGAGTAAAGCAAGATTCCCATATTTTTCTTCAAGTTTTCGGTAGAAGTTAGCGAATTTTCCGATAGGTATGATGACATCAGTTAACCCGAGTTTCGCACGAAAACCTCTCTATGATAAATTCATAACTACCTAAAAAATTAGTTTGTTATAAAGATCTCGTTTCATTCCTTTATCCTGCATTAATTGTGGTTTTTTCGCAAGATTCCCTGTGTAAATCGTGAAATTATATCGTATTTTACATGGAAAATGTCGCAACTTATTTGTGTCAAGTTAGTTGCGAAATTGTCTTGGATTTTGATAAAGAGGGTCTAAAGTTCCCAAATCTAATGGTTAACAGTAATCTATGCGATAAGCCTTTGCAAATGACCTATATAGTCAGAATTTTGTAAAGCTCGATGAATTGAGCTAAAGAAAGCTCTTCAGGTCTTATCAGAGGATTGAGCTTCATTTTTTCTAAAGAAGACTCTACTAAAGAAGGGGGGAATATTTCTTTTAAAGAAGCTCTCATCATTTTGCGTCTTTTCCCAAAAGCTGTTCTTGTCATTTCAAAAAAAGAATCAGAATTGCCAATGGAAGGGGGGGGGGTTAAAGTTAGGTGTACAACCGCAGACTGGACAGTAGGTTTAGGGCTAAAGCAGCTCGGTTCTATTGTGAAGCAGTAACGAACTTGACTAAAAAACTGTAAAAAGACGGTAAAAGAGCTATAGTCTTTTGTTCCAACCGGGGCTATAAAACGGACTGCAACTTCTTTTTGTATCATGAGAATAAGATCTGAAATGAGGTGGTGAAGAGGGATCAGCTTAGCTAAGATTGGTGTTGTAATGTGGTAGGGGAGATTGGCTACGACTTTTGCTTTTTTTCCTGAAGCAAGCTTTTCTTTTAAAAGTTCTTCTAGAGGGAATTTCAGAAAATCTTCGGTAAAAATAGATAGGCGTTCACCTTTTTCCGAAAATCTTTTTAGAAGCGTCGCGAGCTCCGCATCTTTTTCTATGGCTATCACTTCGCATCCAGTTTCTAGAAGTGCTTCTGTAAGAGCCCCAGGGCCTGGTCCGATTTCAATTACAAGATCGTCCTCTGAAAGGTTTGCTTCTGTAATGATTTTACGGACAATATTTCCATCGACTAGAAAATTTTGTGAAGCGCTTTTTTTGGCCATCAGGCCATTTTCAGTTAAAAACTTTTGCAATTCTTTAGGGTTACTAATCTTCATTGGAGCAAAAAGGGTTGGAAGTCTGAAGGAATAGTGTCTTCTAACATTTTAGCATCAAAGCCATAGCGATTTCTTAGTTTAGAGATGTAGAGTTTAGATTCTTTGTCAGCGGCATCTTGAACAAGCTGGTTTTGGATCTTATCATACATGGAACGTAGTGAGGGACGAGGTGTTTTTGTGTGTGTTTTCAAATGAAAGATACGAAAGACGGTAGTTTGATCTTGTTTGCTCAATTGTTTGACAGGGGTGCTAATTGTATTGTTTGCCAGTTTAATTAACACGTCTTTATGAGCTTTAGAAAGACTTTTGGAGTCAGTTTTCAAGTCTTCGGAAAGCGTAATTGTAAATGATTTTTCTGGAAAGTCGGGCTCTAGGCTTGTTTTAATGGTATCGGAAATAAGGGCTATGTCCGAGGGTGATTTTTTGCAGAGTTCAAAAGCTGTATTTGCAATTTGATGTGCTATTTCTTCAGTCTGAGCTTTTACTGAAAGAACTTCGTATTCCCAAAGGTCTTTAGTGGGATTTTTTTCACAGTAGGAGGCAAAAGCTTTTTTGACGTCTTGAACATTTACAGAGTTAAGCGCTTTGGAGTGAACTTTAAACCATGTCATTCTTTGAACTACTATTTCTGAATGAATCATAGATTTTGCTTCTTCATAGCTAAGCCCTAAAGAGTCTAAAGAGTCCATTAAATTAGGGCCGAATTTATCATGCAAAGTTTCTCTGATTTCAGAATCTGTTATTTTTAGATCTAATTTTTCAGCATCCGCTAAGATAAGTTCTTGATCGACCATTTGTAAAAGCATGTCTTTCCATTGAGATGAAAAGTACTGATGTTTTGCCGCTGGGGAATGAGCGTATTGAGGATATTGTTTACTAAAAAATACGTCCATTTTTTTGACTACATCAAGTATTGAAATTGTTTTATTATTAACTTTAGTCAAAATCCTGTTATGAATAATTAACTGTTGGTTTTTGTCTTGTAGGAATGGTGCTGAATCAGCGTTTGCCAAAGGAGCTAAGATAAGAAAAGAGAAACAAGCAATCAAAGTGTATTTTTTCATTTTTTAATAACGGCAGGTTAATAAGAATATGCCGCTCCTCTAGCTGTAAAGTAATTGGTAACAGGATATAGCAAACCTGATTTTTGAAAAAGATATATGCTAATACTTTTGCAAAGTAGCTGCAAAAAACCCATCCATCGCTCCCTTTTTAGGAAAAGAACGAAACGGTTCTCCGACTAGTTTTACTGGGAATTTTTTTAAAAAAAGCTCTATTTGCTTTTCGTTTTCTAAGGGGAGAACGCTACATGTGGCATAAACAATGTGGCCTTTAGGTTTTACAAAAGCAAGTGCTTCTTCAAAAATTTCTCTTTGTTTTTGAGCTGTATCTTCGAGATCGCTTTTGAGAAAGTTCCATTTCATGTCAGGGCTTCTTCTTAAAGTTCCAGATCCACTGCAAGGAGCATCGACAAGTACCCAGTCCATTTTGCCATAAAAACGCTTTTTCTTAGGATTTGCATGAGACAGAAACTGTGCATTTTGAATCTGAGCTCTTCTAAGTCTTTTTTTTGCTTCGAGTAGTATTTGAGGTCGAATATCATGTAGATAGAGCTTCCCTTTGCCTTGCAATAAGGGAGCTATAGCTAGAGTTTTGCCTCCGGAGCCTGCGCAGTAATCTAAAACGTGCTCTCCAGGACTTGCTTTGACTTGAAATGCTACGATTTGACTAGCTTCGTCTTGAACTTCAAAGAACCCTTCTTTGAATTCAGGGAGTCCAAAAAAGTTAGATCTATGAGAGAAGTGGATGGAATGAGGAGATTCAGTTCCTTCTGAGCAGGGGAGTTTAGTTCCTAGGCGAGCAATCAATTCTTTTCTAGAGATTTTAAGAGCGTTGGCTCTGATGGTTATGGGTGCTGGATAATTGCTTTCTAAGCAAAATTCCTTGGCTTTAATTTCACCGAGTTCTTCGGTAAGATAGGAGAAATAGTTTTCAGGAAAGCTAACTCGAGAATGAAGAGGGATAGAAGGATCGTCTAGATAAGTCTCTGGGGAGAGGGTTTCTAAAAGCGAGACTCTGTTTTCCCATGAAATGTTGTCTTTGCAGAAGACATCGATAAATCCTTTCCATCGAATAAGTTTGTATATGGTATCCGAAAGATATTTTCTGTCGTGAGATCCAATTGCCGTATGTTTTTTGAGATAAATTCTTAAAAAGACGTCAAGAGGGAGTTTTTGTTCTTCAAAGGCATTTAAAATATAAAAAAGGTGGTGTTCTCTAAAGTTTGCAGACATTTTTTGTTTCTATGATAAATTGAATTGAGCAGTTTATTTTATAAGAGCGATGTTGTCAATGTATAGGATGTGTTTTTTGTAAAAAACCAAGAATAAAATAAGTTTATCATGGAAGAATAAGTGTAAAACAGGTTAAAAGAAATATCTTATATGGGAGAGGTGTATGAGAATTTTTCAAATTTGCGTTATCTATTTGGGCAGGTTTTTTCTTAGTAGTATTTTTTTGATATCTTCTATTAACGAAATGTTAGATTGGGCTGGCACGGAGAAGTATTTCCTTATAAGCGTAAATCGATGGATGGATACATTTCAAGGAAGCGAAGCTTTTTCTTCTTTTATTACAGCTTTGCTGCCTTGGATGCCGTGGTTTTTGTTAGTAGGGATCGTTTTTAAGTTGGTAGGGGCTTTTTTGCTTATTTTAGGCTGTCATGTGCGTTTAGGAGCTAGTTTACTTATTTTGTTTTTAGTTCCAATGACTTGGATTGTACATGGGTTTTGGGATCTTCCAGAGCAAAGTAAGCCAATTGAAATGGTTATGTTTATGAAAAACTTAAGTATTTTAGGTGGTTTATTAGTTGTTCTTGCATTTGGTAAAGGGAAGTCTTTTTTAAAAAGTGATTAGAACACTCTTTCAATCTATTAGTCTTCTTTGTGTTGCGTTAGGTCAACCCGCATTTTTTTCTTGGTTAGGGCCGTTTGCCTCAACCTTAGGGTTTGCTTTATTTTGGAGGACACTAGGGGGCGTGTCATTGCAGAAAATAGGCAAGATTTCCTTTTTATGGTTTTTTTTAGTCCAACTTATTCAACTTTCTTGGATGGCTAATTTAGAATATCAAGGAATTTATATCTTAGTTGTATATTTTATATTGTCGGCAGGGCTAGCCTGGCAATTTTCTTTTATGACAAAGATAATGCATAAAGCATCATGCGTTGATTGGCTTTTTATGGCTGCTATGGCAGCCCTTTGGACTTTATTTGAATGGGGTCGATTGCATGTTTTATGTGGGTTTGCTTTTAATTTTTTGGGACTTTCTTTAAGTTGTTATAATTTCCCATTGCAGATGGCTTCTTTATTTGGGGTTCTTGGGATGTCTTTTTGGGTAATGCTGAGTAACTTAGCGGCTTGGCGGTTTTTTCGGGTTCCCTCGCTTTTTCATGGGATTAAGTGGGTTATTTTAGTGTCTATTCCATATCTTTATGGTTTTTTTTATGTTGGCTATTATAACCAAAAGCATTTGCAAGGTAATCAAGATTCATATTCTATTTTGTTAATGCAAACAGGTGTCAGTCCGGCTCAAAAATATAGTTTGAAAGGGAGAGAGCAGGAGTTTGTGTCTCCCATGGATCAGTGGGACCGAATTTTAGAGTCGATTTCTTTACAAAAAGAAACCTTTTTAGATCTTCTTGTTTTACCTGAAGCGGCTGTTCCTTTCGGTCTTGACTTATACATATATACTAGTAAAGAGGTAAGGTCTTTATTTAGTCGACATTTTGGAGAGCATGTACTTTCTTTTTTCCCCCCTCAAAAAAAACCGTTTGCTTTAAGAGAAAGGGTGTCGAATGCGTACATATTGCAAACTCTTGCTAATTTTTTTAATGCCCCGGTTTTATCTGGACTAGACTATCAATCAGGTGATGGAGAATTTTATAACTCTGCTTTTTATTTTGAACCGAATTCTTTTTTTCCTAAAAGATATGATAAGAGGGTTCTTCTTCCTTTGGCAGAATATATGCCGTTTTCCTTTTTAAATGGACTTAGTCAATATTATGGAATTAAAGATTTTTTTACTCGAGGAAGAGAATCTAAAGTTTTTTCTGAGTCTTTTTTAATTTCTCCATCTATTTGTTATGAGGAGCTTTTTCCATCTTTAATGAGAGAAGGACGTCTCCATGGAGCGCAGCTTTTTGTAAATCTATCTAATGACGGGTATTATCCGTCTTCAAGACTACCCATTCAACATTTTACCCAAGGGTTAATACGAGGAGTCGAAAATGGAGTTCCTTTGGTGAGATCTTGTAATACAGGGGTAACTGCTGCTGTGGATTGCTTAGGAAGGGTTATAGGGAAGTTGGAAGATGAAAAAGGAAGTGTTGAAAATGTGTCGGGATGTTTATTTGTTCAAGTGCCTAGAGATCATCATATAACAGGATTTGTTTTATGGGGTGAATATCCTTTGATTTTAGCTTGTTTCTTTTTTATTTTGGTTGCGGCGATAAGGTCATTTAAAAAGAGGTTTCCTTCGACTCAACATTCTAGAGAGATGGAAATAGAGCTTGATGAAAATAGAGGAAGTGGGTAATTTCTACACCTGAATTATTGATTTAGTTTTAGAAAAATAGTCATTTAAATATTAAAATTAGGGGTTTTTTTGTCTTTTTCTAGTAAGACGGCTTTAGACGTAAATCTTTGTCTAGAGAGGAAGGTAAGGATGGCGAAGACTCTTCAAAAAGAAGTTAGAGCAAAAGGCAAAGGTCTTTTTACAGGGATGGATGCAGAGATTGCGTTAATTCCAGCTCCAGAAGGGACGGGTATACTATTTCAAAGGGTTGATTTAGAAGGGTTCCCTTTGTTTCGAGTTTCGTTAGAGTTAGTACAAGGAACCCCGCGATGTACTATCATTGGCAACGAAGTTTTTTCAGTGCAAACAATAGAGCATCTTATGGCAGCTTTATGTGCATATCAGGTGGATAATGTGCTTATTCAACTTTCAGGTCCTGAGGTTCCTATTTTTGATGGGAGTTCTTTGGTTTTCGTTCAAATGCTTGAATTAGCGGGTCTTGTAAGTCAGTTAGAGGAAAAGCAAATATATCAATTGCAAAAACCTGTATTTTGTTCTGAAAAAGATGCTTTACTCATAGCCTTGCCTTGTGAAGAGTTCAAAATTAGCTATACTCTTCAATACCCCAATGACTCTTGTATAGGGACTCAATTTTATTCAACAGGAGTTCAAAAAGAGCTGTTCCAGCACAATATAGCTCCTTGTAGAACTTTTTCTGTATATGAAGAGGTTTCTTCTTTAATTGAAAAAGGATTGCTTAAAGGTGGGAGTTTAGAAAATGCAATAGTCATTAAAAACAACCAGGTTATGAATTCTGAAGGGCTTCGTTTTTCAGATGAAATGGTTCGTCATAAGATTTTAGATATGATCGGTGATTTATATTTAATGGGGATTTCATTTTCTGCGCATGTCATAGCAATTCGGTCTGGACATTGTATGAACAATGCTTTTGCTAATACATTATTCAATCATTTTAAAGGGGGGGAGTTGTAAAGATAATGGAATCATCAAAACAGCCTGTAGTATTTAATATAAAAGAAATTTTAGATATCTTGCCACATAGATATCCTTTTCTACTTGTTGATAAGATTACGCATCTTGATTTAGAAGCGAATTTGATCATAGGGCAAAAAAATGTTACAATGAATGAACAGTTTTTTCAGGGGCATTTTCCGGGGACTCCGATCATGCCTGGAGTTCTTATTTTGGAAGCCTTGGCGCAGACAGGAGGGATTCTAGTTCATCAGAAGGGATATGGACATAAGATTGCTTTATTATTAAATATTAAAAATGCAAAATTTCGGAAGCCCGTGACTCCTGGGGATGTTCTAATGTTGGAAGCTAGGGGGACTCATTTGAGTAATACAGGAGGAAAAGTAATAGCTCGAGCTTTGGTTAATGATCAATTAGCTGTTGAGGCGGAAATTTCTTTTGTTTTATTAGATAAGAAGCAACTTTAAAATTTATTAACATATACATAGAGAATAGATGAAAATGTCTAAGTCTAATATACATCCTACTGCAATAGTAGAGCAAGGCGCGGAAATAGGTCAAAATGTTACGATCGAAGCCTATGCGGTAGTCAAGGGAACAGTTACACTAAAAGATAATGTTGTCATTAAATCATTTGCTTATATCGATGGGAATACAACTATAGGAGAGGGGACTGTTATTTGGCCTTCTGCGAGTATTGGCACGAAAACGCAAGATTTGAAGTTTCAAGGTGAAAAGACGTATGTGGTGATTGGTAAAAACTGTGAAATTCGAGAGTTTGTGACAATCAATTCGTCATGCTTGGAGGGGTCTTCTGTGAAAGTAGGAGATAATTGTCTTCTCATGGCTTATTGTCATGTAGCGCACAATTGTGAAATTGGGAATCACGTTATCATGGCCAATGGTGCTATGTTAGCAGGGCATGTGATTGTTGAAGATTATGCAATTATAGGGGGAATGACCCCAATTCATCAGTTTTGTCGAATAGGTCGAAATGCTATGGTAGGTGGGTTAAGTCGAATTACTCATGATATTCCGCCTTATACAATTGGAGCTGGGTCCCCTTATAAAATAGGAGGTCTTAATATAGTAGGATTGAAAAGGAAAGGATTTTCGTTCGAAGAAAGGAAATCTCTTCATCAAGCATTTAAAATTACATATCGGTTAGGATTGAACTTTTCAGATGCGTTAGAGTTGATAAAAAAACAAGTTCCTTTAAATGAGCATGTAGAGCACTGGTTAGATTTTTGTCATGCTTCTAAAAGAGGTTTGATTGGCTTGAATAGTTCAGAAAGTTCTTTGCATGAGGAAGAGGATGAGTTAGAAGAGGTTTTGGAAGCAAAAGTTTAACCTGTCGATTTTATGAAAATTATGAGAATTATATTTTTTGGAACTTCGCAGTTTTCTGCGGAAATCTTGAGTTTTTTGAAGACCCTTCCTGTTGAAATTGTCGCTATTGTGACTCGAACGGACAAACCTCAAGGTAGGGATTTAAAGTTAGGCATGTCTCCTGTGAAGCAAAGATCTCTTGCTTTTTTTCCTGAGGTCCCGTTATTACAACCGGAAAAAGCTTCTTCAGAGGTTTTTTGTGATAAACTGCATTCTTTTAATGCTGATTTGTTTTTTGTGGTAGCATATGGAGAAATTTTAAAAAGTAACATTCTCGAAATTCCGTCAAAAGGTTGCGTTAATGTTCATACTAGTTTACTCCCTAAGTATAGAGGAGCTGCACCAATTCAAAGATGTTTAATGAGTGGTGAGACTGTTTCTGGAGTTACATTTATGGAAATGGTTTTAAAGATGGACGCGGGAGATGTTTTGTTGCAGGAAAAGGTGAGCATCCCTTTGGAAATGAACGCGGCCTTATTAGAAGAGGCACTATTGACGGCTTCAAAAAAAAGATTGCCTGAGTTTCTTGCCAATTTGGATGTCTATCGCTCTCAAAAAAGTACTCAACCGGAATCTGAAGTTACATTTGCAGCTAAAATTACATCTGAAGATTGTTTGCTTAATCCTAGGGAAAATTCGGAATTTCTCCATAACCAGATACGTGGGTTATCTCCTTTCCCAGGTGCATATGTTAAAGTTCAGTTTGGGCCTCAAATTAAACGATTAAAAATTTTAAAAAGTATTTCCCGTTCAGTCCCAGTCTCCTATCCACCTGGATATTTATGGGTTAAGGATTCTTCTTTATATATGGCTGCCGATAATAGTTTTTTGGAGCTTTTAGAGGTCCAGCTTGAAGGTAAGAAATCTATGAAAGTAGGAGAGTTCTTGCGGGGGATTCCTAAACAATTTTCTTTAGTGCCTTAAATCTTTTTTGTGTTCTTATTTACTTAAATATCTTGTTAAGATATGATTCTTTTTTCTTAACGGTAAACACTTTAAATATAGGATGAAGCAATGATCAATTCTGTAAGTAGGAATCGGGCGTTAAATACGCAATTTGTGCCACTTAACTCTCTAGAGAAGTCTGGGGATAAAAAAGTATTAACATTCCTTCAGTCACAATTTAAAGCTGGTGGTCTTTTAGGGGATTTTGCTGGTGGTTTGAAATTGGCAAATTTCTGGACAGAGACTATCTGTGGGGCTGCAACGGAGTCATCTAAAAAGATGACGGAAGCTGGTGGTCTTATAAAGAATTATCTGGGTATTTTAGACTTGCCGGGCAGAGTGAGCGCGATTGGGACTAGTTTCGAAGGTCTTAAAAGAGGGACTGTTGAAGGTGTAGCAGAGTTTACAAATTCCGTTCTGGGAGCTGGAAAAAGTGTTGTGGATGGAGTAGAATTGGCAGGTAAAAGATTTGGGCTTCTATCTAAAGATACAGTTAGAGTTCTTTCTCCTCTTAATCACTTTAGCCCTGCCGCAGCTTTTTCATTTGGTGCTACGCAAGCTACGTTTAAAAATATTCCCGCTATTAGAGAGAATTGGGGAGTGAGAGCGGATCATGTTTCTTCTAATTTAATAAAATTGGCAAAGCACGTGGCGGTGGCTTCGGTTGGGGCTTTAGCTTTAATCGCTTCGTTTTTCAAGCCTATTTGCGCTATTTGGGTCATTCCTAGTCTTCTAACAGCTTTATTTGTTTTTTCGGTAGCTGATCGTTTTTTTGAAGGATTAATATTATCGGCTAAAGCGAAGCATAACCCAATATAAGGTAACTAATGACAAGCATGGTTGAGCTTCAAAAAGGTTCGGATTGTTTTTTTAGTCGAAATTATTTATCCACTTTTACCGGTGTTATTTCGTCTGTTATAACTAAGGCAAATAGTGTAGCTCAAAAATCCATAGAGTATACGGCGGTTGTCTTGACAGATTGGAGTAGAGGAGTAGATTATACAACCCAATGGATTAGCGAATATTCTAGCTGTTCTTCTCAGGTAAAAGAAACTGCGGGAAGGGTTAAGGGGGCTGTGGATAGGTTTAATTTGTTTGGAGTGTTTTGTGAGATGGTTTCTTCTGGAAAAGCTCTGTTGGCAAATCCGATTGAAAGTTTCGGAGATGCAATTGACTCCGTAGGGGCTTACGTTGGTTCTACTGTGGATTTTATAGGACGTTTAGATGGTTTTAAGTTAGTTTCTTTGGGGGTCGCAAAGCCTGTTTTTGAAGGGGTAGGTGCTTTTGCTGATTCGTCTGTGGGTCTTAATGGAATTAAGAATGCTTTAAAGGGGGCTGAGTTGAATAGATCGCTTGCTAGCTCAATGATCAGTGTGGCTAAAAATGTAGCTCTTGTAGTTGCTTCCGTTTTATCGGGAATTTCGGCTTGTTTTACGTCTTTTGCAGCAGGATTTACCCAAATTCCTTTATATATTTTAATAGCGGCAACAGCATGTTTAGCATTAAAAATTGTAGATTGTTTTTATGATAAGCTTGTGTTGACATCTTCGTTTGAGGCGATTTCTAGAGCGTAGATAAATAATTTATATTGTTAAAAAAAAGGCTCTTTTTTTACTGAACAGGAAAGTAAAGGGCCTTTTTTTCTTTATAGGGTTGAGAGGTGTATGTTTTTTCGGGAGTGGTTTGCTGTAATTTGCGTTTTGTGTTTTATGGTGACTCTTTTATTTGTAGAAGTATTCCCCTCTAAGCAGCCTAACTTTCTTTGTAAGCCTGTTTGCTTCCTAAAAGTTCAGGTAGTGGTTTCTGGGGCGGTTGAAAGTCCAGGAACCTATGAAGTAGATTTGGGTTCTTCTGTATCTTCGGTTTTAAACCGAGCAAGGCTCAAGAAAACAGCGGATAAGAGGTCTCTTTACCTTAGAAAAAAAATATTAAGTTCTTGTTCTTTGACCGTTCCTG
>CAMDHO010000005.1 GCA_945898205.1 Chlamydia trachomatis
AGTGAACCGAAGGGGAACCTTGACACGTCTAGACCTTGATCTGCTATAAATCAAAAGGGATGGCGCGAAAGAGTCGTTAAAAAAACAGAAAAAACCAGACTTAGGGAAGAAAGATCTTAGAATTTACAGAAAAAGACTTGCGTTATCAAGCAAAGCTTCGCGACGCTTATCCTTACTATGATTTTTTCTTGTAGGGGCTCTTGCCCCTGCGCCCCAGCTCCCGCCGATAGAAGTTGGGCACAGCCCTCCTTCTATCTGTTGGAACAGGCATGCTTCGCTATATTTATCGAAAATTCAGGGGAAAGAGACTTCGTCCCTCTCCCCTAACCCCTCTTCCTAAATCAAAAAGAAATCTCAAAAAAACTCTCGATTTTAAAATAGGAAAGTTCTCGATTTTATGTTGCGGAAAATACCGCTTACCTTGCTTCTACTTTGTAGTAGGCCCCCGTACAGGTATAAGAAAAACATTGTATGGAAGAAATGAGAATCGAAGAAAAAAAGATTTTTTTAGCATGAAATCACCAATTAAAATTTGTAAAAAAATGAATAAAAAATGGGAATAAAAAATATATAGGCCACATTTTTCCTCACAAAAACCAACACTTTTATATATGTTTTCCCTTAGATATTTTTCAATTACTTATTTAACAGTTTTATGTTTTTACAGAAATTAGCTGTAAAAGAAAATCGGTTGGTCTCGACGTTGGAAAATTTTGATGGGAATGCTCAGGAGTTTGCTATTCTAAAGATCCAATGACCTCTTCTTGTATGAAGAGGTCATTGACAACTTTTAATAACTCGTATGCTCTATTTTTACCTTACCTCGGAAAACTCTGTAAATGTAAAATCCATAACCAAGAACAAGAGGAACTCCAATTAAAACAATGATCAATAGTATTTTCAAGGTTAAAAAAGAAGACGCTGAATTAAAAATAGTTAAATTATAAAGTTCAGGATTGATAATAGAACGAACTAAAACAGGGTATGTTCCTACTCCAAAAAGTCCAATTAAACTAGCTATACCAAAACAAGAACAAAGAAAAGCTGTTCCATCTCGTCCTCTAGCAAATTGACCTGGAATCAAACTAAATAGAGCGAAGGAAAATACCGGCACAAGAAAAAATAGAGGGTATTGCCTCATCTTCTCCGCCATAAAAGGCATGTAAATCAAAGTCGCACAGGTTGTCAAAAAATAAAAAACAAAGAACACTACCAAAGATTTCTGAACCCATCCTCGCAGTTTATTATGTAAATCCCCTTCTGTCTTCATCGTAAGATAAATTGTGCCATGCATAACAAACAAAGCAACAGAAGTTAAGGCGACCAAAATAGAATAAGGCCTAAAAACTAGAGTAAATGAAGCTGAAAAATCTTTATTCTCATTTAAAGGAACTCCTTCAATCAAATTCCCTAAAACTAATCCTACCCCAAAAGCAATCCCAAAGCTAGAGACAGCAAAAACATAATCCCATGTACATCTCCAAGTTTTAGATGGCTGCTTACTTCGAAATTCGATTGCAACTGCCCTAAAAATCAAGAAGGCTAACAAGATCATGCAAAGGTTATAGAATCCTGAAAAAAGAGAGGCGTAAACATCTGGAAATCCAGCAAAAAGTCCCCCGCCTAAAACGACTAGCCAAACTTCATTCCCATCCCATACAGGACCGATAGCATTTAAAAAAACTCGTCTTTCTTCATCTTTTCTTACAAAAACATTAAGAACACCTACGCCTAAATCAAAGCCATCCAACACGGTATAAGCTATCACACAAAAACCAATAACAAAATACCAAAGATGCTCTAGAAAAAACTCAGTCATAAAGTCTCCTGTGATTCATACGGATTAGCATACTCTGACGGCATATTATCCTCAGGTCCGTGTTTAATTTTCTGATCTAGTAAATAGATGAAAAGAGAAAATAAGAGAATGTAAATCACAATAAACATAACAATAGAAGCCACTACTTGCCCAGACTGAATCGCTGCAGACACTCCATCAACCGTTCTAAGTAATTTATACACAATCCAAGGTTGCCGTCCCATTTCAGCCGTAAACCAGCCAGCTTGATTAGCTAATTGAGGAAATGCAACAGAAAGAATTAAACACTTTAAAATCCATTTAGAATTTTCTAAAATTTTCTTTCTCCAAAGAATAACTGCACAGAAAACACAAAAACACATCATGAACCACATCATAATCATTAGATGGTATACTTGAAAAAGAACAGGAACATTGGGCCACTCATCCCTAGGAAAGTCTTCAAGGCCAGGAACTGGTGTTTTGAAATTAGAATAGGTTAAAAAACTCAAACCACCTGGCAGCTTAATCCCTTTAACAGTTTCGTTTTTTGCATCGACATAGCCGATAATCCCCATTGGGGTATAATTTTGAGTTTTGTAAACACCCTCAATCGCGGCTAATTTAATCGGTTGATTCTTTGCCACCCCTTTAGCTGTTGTATCTGCAGAAATCAGCTGTAATACAAGAACTATTGAACCACTAATAAGTCCCAACTTCATGCATGTTCTAGAAAATTCCTTATGCTTTTTCTTGAGCATATAATAAGCGCTTACACTTAAGACAAGAAAAATTCCAGATAACCAGCAACCCAATATTACATGTGTTAGCCTGGTCATAGCCGAAGGATTGAATACCATCTCCCAAAAATCTGTGACCACAGCTTTAGCTTGCAAGCCCTCTCCTACAATCTTAAATCCTGCAGGTGTTTGCATCCAGGAATTTGCCACCACAATCCAAATGGCGCTAAAGTGCGATCCAAGGGCGACCATCACCGTTGATAAATAGTGAATTCTCGCACTGACTCTTTCCCATCCAAAAAGCATAATCCCTATAAATCCAGCTTCTAAAAAAAAAGCAAAAATACCTTCAGCACCTAAAGCGCTACCAAATACATCACCTACAAAACGAGAATATCGAGCCCAGTTTGTTCCAAAACCAAAAAGCTGAACAAGTCCTGTTGCGACACCTAAAGCAAATGTTAAACCAAATATTTTAATCCAAAATTGAGCCATTTTTTTATAGAGAGGCTTTTTTGTTTTGAGATACATCCCTTCTATAATAATAAGCATTAAACCTAACCCGATGCTTAAAGGCGGATAAATATAATGAAAGGAACTCGTCAGGGCAAATTGAATTCGAGATAAAACGACAACATCCATAACAGTTTTTCCTGATAATAAATAAATAAGCTATCATTGTACAATTTTTTTTTTAATTAGTAAAGTTAAGAATCCTCAACTTTTCAAGGACTATAAGCTTTTTTCAAAAGAATTTTGCGAGTAATTAAAACAAATTTCCTTGCCTTAATCGTCGAAAAAAGTTCTTCTTCATTGAGCAAAGTATTAGACTTTATGAAATTTTCTTTGTCTGTGTCTTGATCAAAAAACGCAAGAAATCGATAAATCAGACTTTGGTTTGGGACTCGGTTGTAAAAAACTAAAACAATGTCATGTGAGGCATGCTTTAGAACAATCTTATCCTCGGCATCTAAACTTAATAGGGCCCGTTGTTGTAATTTTTCCAGCAAGTCATATGTAAACCCTTCGTGAACATACACTTCATCGACACCAAATTTTGCATGGGCATAATTGTCTTGAGACGACATATTTTCCTTAAAAGTTAATTACGTAAGGTTAAAAAATTCAAGATTGCTTGTTTAGTATAAATTATGGGCCAATTTGCGGTCTACTTATGACTTAAAACTTAATGTATTTTCTAGCAACTCACATGGAGAAATCTTCAAATCCATTGATTTTGACAATCGCATAATACTCTCTTAACTTTAAGAAAACCGTTAAAAAAACAGTAAAAAAAGTTGTCAGCAACTCACTGAACCCATATGCTAAAAAAAACACCTAGTTAGTCTAAAAGAAGAAGGGTCTCCGCATCTTATGAGCACGTTTAACTTTTTAATTCCTTTTTTAGAAATTGTCGTGATTTCAGTCATGATCAATTACCTTCTTTCCTTCTTCTGGAATACTCGCTCTATGGACTTAGTATGGGGACTCTTTGCATTTTTAATCATGTTTGCTATTTCTTCTTGGTTAAACTTCCCTATCTTACACAAAATCATGCTACTTGTAGCTAACGTATCCGTCATAGCAGTCTTAATCATCTTTCAACCCGAATTAAGGGTAGCTCTTTCTAAATTAAGTCTTAAAGGCAAACGTGTTAAAGAAATCACTGAATATGAAAAGTTTTTAGATCAACTGGCCACCTCTATTTACCGTTTGGCAGAAAAATATACAGGCGCTTTAATTGTTCTAGAAAATGAAGATTTTCTAGATGAATTCGCTAATAAAGCAGTAAAGCTTAATGCCGAATTTTCTTCTGAACTCCTAGAAACAATTTTTGTTGCCTCGACTCCCTTACATGATGGCGCTGTTATTTTACGAGATTGCAAAATTATTGCGGCTTCCGTTATCTTACCCTTGGCAGAAGACAGTTCTCAATTAGCTCGTTCTATGGGGACAAGACATAGAGCCGGTCTTGGGATCAGTCATTTAACAGATGCTCTTATTATTGTTGTTTCTGAAGAAACCGGAAAGGTTTCCATTGCTAGAGATGGAATCATGACAAGAGGCGTTAAAGTAGATAGATTCAAAGCGATCATCCGTAGTATCTTTGCACCAACTCCCAAAGATCTCTCTTCAAAATTCAACCTCTCCGAATGGATAAAGCAATGAAAACGCTTTTTAAAAAAATATTTATATTTAGCTGGCAACGCAAAGCAGTGGCCCTCTTACTAGGCATGATAATTTGGCTTGTTGTAAATCACTCTCTGACTTCAACAAAAACTATTGATAACATTTTAGTTCGAGTTATTAACTTACCTCCGGGGAAAACAATTGAAGGAATGCAAAGCAACGGAAAACTTAATAAAAAGCTTACATTGACTCTCGTAGGAAACACTAATACTCTCGAAGAACTCAATTCAAATGATTTAGAAATTGTTATCGATGCCATAGATAAACCCGACGATTGGACTAATATAGTCTCTAAAAAAAACCTTGTTTCACTCAATCCGGAAATCGATCTTGCTAGCGGCATATCGCGTATTTACCAACCGAATTTCACTCTACATATGACTAATCTTGTTACAGAAGAAATCCCTGTTTCTATTACAAGACCCTTTGGAGAGTCTCCAAGAGGGTATAAATTTCTTGATGTTTGGCCTTATAGTTTAAATGTTAAGGTTAGTGGCCCAGAAGATGTAATCAAACGACTTAAACTCAAAGAGCAGAAACTTACATTCAACCTCAGTGAGATTTCTAAAACACAACTCGATGTATTAGCGAGTCATCAAAACACTGAAAAATCAGGAGTTGTTAGTTTTTTTGTCCCGGATCAGTGGAAACAAATTAATATCCCTCTCCTTTCTGATACCCCTATTGAAATTAACGATGCTCAAGACAAAACGCTTCGAATTGACTTCATCCGATATACTTTGATCCCTCTAGACTCTTCTATTTTAGTGTCTCTATTTTATCCTCAGGAATATAGCAAGACGATTAATCCAACCTCTTTACAAATTCGTCCCAATGAACTTGTTACAGAAAACAATGAAATTTTCACGATAAACACCCCTTTATACGCGAAAGGAACAGACCTTATCTTCGCTCAAATTGTTAAAGATTGGATTCAAATTGTCATTATTGCAGCTCCTAAATCTTTAGGCCATCCTCTTGAATGGAATCTACAGTTCATCAATGCAGCTGAACTTGAGGACGAATACGTAACTACCCTCATGTCTGATTCTTCAGATGAAGATATTCAATCCATGAGACCTAGCCTTAGAAATGAATATTTAAGAAATCGCTTTCGCAGTTACATGAATCGCTTCGAACTCTTTAAATCTGAAACTGCAAGATTTGAGTTGAATGCGGTAATTGAAGGCCATTTTGTAGACATCAAAGAAACGGTAGAAACACATTCTTCTTTATGAAATTTAAATTGCTTTTACATTGCTTCTCTTATCTATTGATTCGATGCTTTCTGTTCCCCTTTTCCCTACTTCCATATAAATGGATTCACAAAATAGGAAACTGGCTTGGAGTGGTTACCTTCCCCTTTTTAACAAGATATCGAAAAAGAGCCCTTAGCAACCTTTCTATTGCCTCAGATTTAAGACTATCTAATCTAGAAATTGAAAAGATTGCTAAAGAATCTCTTGGCAATCTTTTCATTACAGCTCTTGAATATGGGAAACTTTCCAGAGAAAAAAACATACAAAACATTGCCCAATGTATAAATCCTGAAGAAGCCTCTAAAATTCTTGAAAGTGGAAAAGGAGTTGTTTTTTTCTGTGCTCATCAAGCCAATTGGGAAATGCTATTTTTAGACGGAACATCTCGAATAAAAGGAATAGCCATAGGACAACCTATTGCAAATAGATTTCTTTATAGTTGGATTCTTCGTATAAGACAGAAGTTTGGAGGGAAAATCATTGAACCTAAACAATCTGTTAAAGAAGGGTTAAAAGCCCTTAAAAAAGGACAATTTCTAGGCATTGTAGGCGACCAAGGATTACCAGATGGTGGATATTCTTCTTCTTTTTTAGGACGGCAAGCTTTTACATCTCCTCTTCCAGCTCTTTTATCTCATCGAAGTGGCTCTCCTATTATCGTAGCTACAACGACAAGAAAAAATGGAAAATATTTAATCCACTATGCCCCTCCTATTTGGCCAGATAGCTCAAAGAGCATGGAAGAAGATATTCCTATTCTTATGAATGCTAGTCTTAATATCTTAGAAAAGAGCATTCGAAAAAATCCAGGACAATGGCTTTGGCAACATAATAAATGGAAGCAACAAGGCCCTGGAAGACTAAAAAAAGCATATAGACAAGACACCATAGCTATTTTTTTGCCTTTAGAAAAAAAAGACTGGGAACCACTTCTGGCACATTTGCCTGTGTTTAGAGAAATTTACCCTACAGAATTTTTAACTTTTTTTATCCCTAAAGAAATAACTCTTGAAAGAACCCTTGCTTCAGAAATAATTTACTATAGAAAATCTTCAAGTCTTAAAAAAAAGGACTACCGGTTCAAACTCATTTTTAACTTTACCTTAGACAACTCATTGAATGCCCATTTTTTACATTTAGCCGCTTTTGAAGCTCTAACTTTAAAAAAAATAGGGTCTCTTTCTCAGAGACCCAAAGACCCATTATCATCCCAACTAAAAAAAGTGATTCTTTATGCCAGCTGAACGATTTTATATTAAAGACCCCTCTTTCTCTATAAAAAAACTTATAACTTTAGAAAAAGAAGAATTCCATCATTTATTTAATGTAATGAGACTTAAAGTCGGAGAAATAGTTGATCTCATTGATGGCAAAGGATCAGTAGCTAGTGCCCGCATTCAATCTATAGGAAAACACAGTGCATCGCTTCAAATTCAATCGATTCACAAAGAAACGACCCCATCTTATAGACTTATTTTGGCACAGGCCATTCCTAGACTATCAAACCTCGAATATATTATTGAAAAAGGAGTTGAATTAGGTGTCACAGATTTATGGCTGTTCCCAGGAACCCTAAGTGAGAAAAAAGAGCTGTCACCCTCTCAAATTGAACGGATTCATCATATAACATTATCTGCCATAAAACAGTGCGGAAGACTGTTCCTTCCAAATATTATCTTTCGTCCCTCTCTGCTTAGTTGGTCCCCAGAAGAACTTCCCTCCGATTCCTTTTTTGGTGATACCAGACCTTCAGCTCCTCTTTTTTTAAACTCCTTACTTTCTCTTTCATCCTCCTCTCTTCTCTTTGCTATTGGCCCTGAGAAAGGATTTCAAGAACAAGAAGTAATTTACATGGAAAACACTCTTTCAATGAAAGGAGTCAAACTTCATCAAAATATTTTAAGAGCTGAAACCGCCGCTGTCCACTCGCTTTCTTTATCTTCTGCTTTTATTTTAAAGAAGTAATAAAAAATTGCAATCTGGCATAAAAACACTAACTATGATGTAATATTGATATTCACATTATTACGAGGTGTTTTATGCCAATTAGACCCGTTAGCCCTTCTTACTCAAAGCACACTTCCCCTTTTGGAGGAACAACTCGATCTTCTTTTTCCGCTAGTAATTCGTATGTAAAAACTTCAGCTCCTTTTTGCACTAGGAGAACTTATGCAAATCCTTCTACTGCAAGCTACAGTTCTTACGTTTCTCGTCCTTGGAACTTTTACAGGCCTGCCCCTGTTGTAATTTACGATACCGCCCCGACTATTCCTCATTACACCACTGATAGCTCATCGCATTCGAATGCTGCATCAGCAGTTCTAGCAGGAGTTTTTTTAACAGTTATAGCATTAGCAGTTCTCAACCACTCCCTTTCTAAAGATTACATTTGTCAAATGGTTCAAGATTGTAACGACATTACAAACATTTGCTCCGGTCCATTTGAGCAATGTAGTCGTATATGAATCGAATTAAATAATTAAGCTCTGAAGGGATTTCCCCTGTCATCCAACTCGACTGTAAAGAAGAATGGGAGATTTCCGAGAGTGCGCGGAAAGCGCGGTTTTGAGCTTCCTATTGGCATCTATCCAAAACTTCCAAACATGTTGCCTACAATTTTGTTCAGGTAGGGGGCAACTGCCTTGGACGTTTTTGTACAGCACTTTCATGGGGCACTTGGAAGGATCCTCTGAAAATTTTATTCTTTAGAACAGTGAACTCAAAGAAGCCTTTAACGCATTAGATCCTTTACCTGGATATGAAAGTCTATACAGCTCATTTTTAGCTTCTTGCATACTTAGACTTTTTCCCGTTATTTTTTCTATATGCTTCTGATAGTTTTTAACTTCTATGATAGTCGACTCTTTAAATCGTTCATAATCCTCATCTGTCCAATAAAGTCCTTCACTTAAGTTTGAATCTTCATACTCTTGCCGTGTAGGAATTAAAATAACTCCAACGACCTTAGAAAAATTTACACCTTTCTTTTTGGGCTCTCCTAATAGAAGATTAGAGGTTACCGAATTCGGAGAATCTACTGAATCCTTAGCCGAAATCGAACCTTCTACTAGAGAAGATAGCCTAAGACCTATTTTCTCTATTTTTTCACAAGCACTATCTGGTTTACAACCTCTATTTTCATTTAACTTCTGATTACAAGCCCAACGCTCTGCTGGAGAAAAACCAAAACCAATCATATTTCTTCCTTATTTCCTATTGCCCAGTAAAGGGGATTTTAAAGCAGCGATTCCAAACTGAATTGCTTAATCAATCTCGACCATTAAAATCTCAGGTTTCGTTGACTTAGGTTGGTAAAGAACCCTTGCAGCTGTAGTCGAATTAACTGATTCTAATCCTCTCTCGACTAATTGTTCCTTGCACCTTTGAACTTCTCGATTCATCGTTTCACGATGTCTATTCTCTGTTGCATGACGTTCATCAGGATAATGAAACAACGAAGCGTAAGTCTTATTTAAGCACATCTTCTCTCGACTTTCTATGCAAACAGTCTCTATCACATCAGAAAAAGTCACGTGTTTCTTTAGTTTAGGACTCAAAACTTCACGCGAATCAACCCCGACAGGAGATAAAGCATCCTTTTGTTGCATCACATTCATAAACTTTTTATTAATTTCTTTTTTCCTTTCGGAAATTAACGCATTATTAAATACTAAACTAGAAGCAGTAAAATTCAACCTATTCACTAACATATTCAACCAGCACTTGTTTTAAGTAATATTAAGAAACCAGCATAGCACGGATAGACATTAAAAAACAAACATTAAAACAACTAAGAGTAAACAAAAAAACACAAAACAGCAACCTACTTAATGCAAACTAAAGAAATAAATTGAAAATTAAAAACATTTATAATACTATTCATTTAAGTGAGATATTATTAATGGAGGAAGTATGAGTACCGCTCGCAAACAGCCCGATATGCATCATGGGCCTATTTACAAAGAAGTCTCCGACATCATAGTTCAGATGAACCAATTGATTTTAGAATTATCAAAAAACAAAGACATCCCAACTCTACAAAGTAAAATAGATCAAGGTGCAAAAGATCTTATGACCATTGTAAGCGCTAACCACACTACTCTATTTAAAACCGAATCTTACATAAAAAATGCCATAATCGACTTAACAGAAGTTCCTTATATGCAACCTCAGATGCAAAGAATAGCTTTTGAAGTAGCTATCCGCGCCGCTATTAAAAATCTAGAATCTTTTTTAGCCAGCACACCGCATATATAAACTTAAACTACTTTAGGGAACGCTTTCTACAATCATCATATTGGTCGTTCCCTTGACTCCAAATATTTCCCCAGCAGTCATAACAAGAAAATCTCCCTTTTGTATTATTTGCTTTTCTAAGGCATATTTTACTACATAACCAAAAGACTCTCTAATATTTGCTGTTATAGGCGACTGAATCGGTATCACTCCCCAACTTAAGGCTAATTGATGGTAGGTTTTTTTATTAGCAGTTAACGCTAAAATGGGCATTTGAGGCCTAAACTGAGAAACATTACAGGCGCTGAATCCGCTACTTGTCAAAGCTACAATCGCTTTAGCTTTTATGCTATAAGCAGTCTTTACAGCTGCTTTTGCTATGGAAGCGGATACGTCCACGTTCTCTCGCTTAAACTCTTGATCTAGAAAGCTTTTATAAAGAAAATGATTTTCAGCTTCCATGATAATTTTACGCATCATCTTTACTGTTTCTATGGGATATAACCCAACAGCCGTTTCCCCAGATAACATAACAGCCGACGTGCTATCATAAATAGCATTAGCCACATCTGACACTTCGGCTCTAGTTGGTCTTGGGTTTTTAATCATAGACTCTAGCATCTGCGTCGCTGTAATAACAAGCTTTCCTTGCCTATAACAACTTTGAATCATCTTCTTTTGTAAATTTGGAACCTCTTGCAAAGGCATTTCCACGCCTAAATCACCTCTAGCTACCATAATTCCATCAGATACAGCTAAAATCCGATCAAAGTTTTCCACCCCTTGAACATCTTCAATTTTAGAGATCAGAAAAATCTCAGGCTTCTCATTTTCAATGAGGAGCCTCCTAATTTCAAGCACATGCTCTTCTGAACGGATAAAAGACGCTGCTATAATATCAACATCATGAAAGCATCCAAAACTAATACTGTCCTTATCTTCTTGTGTCATAGCAGGTAACGGAACTTTTACCCCAGGGATATTGACTCCTTTTTGATTTTTTAAGATTCCGCTATTTTTTACCTCTAATTTTACTCCCTCTTTAGTAACCTCGACTACATCTGCTGTAATATATCCGTCATCAAATAGCAGTGTATCACCCTCTTTTAGACAATCAAAGACATTTTCCGGACTAAGAATAATTTGATTTTTCTCCTTCTTCTGACTAGGTCGGGTTAAATAAAATATATCCCCTGTAACAAGATCCAGTCCACCACCTGGAACCATCCCAATTCGAATTTCAGGACCTTTTGTATCTAACATAATAGCTAAGGGAACTTGCTTCTCTTCCCTAGCCTTTTTTATAAGATCAATTGCCCTGAGGTGCTCCTCATGTGTTCCATGACTAAAGTTAAGTCTTGCTACGTTCATCCCTGCATCAATTAGGCTCAAAATCTGCGAATAGCGATTAACAGAAGGCCCTATAGTACAAATGATTTTTGTTCTAGGATTCATTCCTACCCCCTTTTTTCTTATTCTATCTTGAAAAAAGAAATTCGACTATTCAAAAGCATCTCAATTAGGTTATACTCTTTATCCTATGAATAGAAAAAAAATTATTTTAAAAAATGTTAAGGTCCACAACCTGCAAGGTGTAGATCTCACTTTAGAACCCGATCAACTCATTGTCTTTACAGGAGTTTCAGGCTCAGGCAAATCTTCTTTAGCTTTCGATACCATATACATGGAAGGGCAAAGAAGATATATAGAGTCTCTATCTAGCTATGCAAGACGTCATCTAGGAGACTTCCCTAAACCAGAAGCAGATCATATTGAAGGCATTTCTCCAACTATTGCCATCGAACAGAAAACAACGGGAAAAAACCCTAGAAGCACCGTTGGAACCATGACGGGAATTCACGACTTTTTAAGAGTTGTTTTTGCTAGAGTATCGACCCCTTACTGCCCTGTTAGCTTAGAACCAGTGTCTGCTCAGAGTGCATCCCAGATCCTTGAGGACATTCTATCTATGCCAAAAGGAAGCCAGATCCTTCTTCTAAGCCCTTACGCTTCGGATAAAAAAGGAGAATTTCAAGACGAATTTTTAGACCTTCAGAAACAAGGTTTTACAAAAATCCGACTCGATGGAAAACTCAGAGATCTAACAGATGATCTTTCTTTAGACGGCTCCGTATCTCACAATATTGATATTGTCATCGACCGTTTAAAAATTTCAGAAGAAAGTAAAAATAGATTAAACGAATCCGTCCATGCCGCTTTAGAAAAAGGAAATGGGCTTCTAAAAATATTCTGCATCGACACTCAAGAAGAAAAACTTTTTTCTGAACACGCCTACAGCCCTAAATCAGGTCTTTCTTATGGGCCTTTAGAACCCTCCGACTTTTCATTTAACCATCCCGTTGGAATGTGCCTATGCTGCCAAGGACTTGGCGTCGCCCAAGAGTTCGATCTTTCTAAAATCATCCTTCTCGATTTAAGCATTGCAGAAGATTGCTGCACTATTGCTAGCTCTTTTCAAACTATTCGCTTTGGTAATATCTACACTAATTTAGCTAGACTCTATAAATTCAATATTCATACTCCTTGGAAAGAGCTCCCTGAAAAAGCAAAACGCATTTTTTTATATGGGACTGGAGAGAAGTGGACAAAGATGCACTTTATTCATCCTGAAAAGCACAGCACATGGACTGAGTTTGTTGGTTGGAAAGGTGTTCTTCACGAAGCTAAAGAAAGATATTTAGCCGCTCAGAGCGAGTCTTATAAAAAAAAGATGGAAGCAAACTTCCATCAAGCTATCTGTGGTGATTGTAAAGGATCTAGACTTAAACCCTATCCTTCTGCTGCAAAACTTCAAAATAAAACACTTTTTGAAATTACAGAAATGCCGATTAAAGATTCTCTTCTTTTTTTTGAAACACTAGAGCTATCTAAAGAAAAAAATAAAATAGCAGAAGAACTCATTAAGGAAATTAAACAACAATTAACTTTCTTAAGCAAAGTTGGTCTACATTACCTTTCATTAGGAAGAACATCTCCCACTCTTTCGGGCGGTGAAGGTCAAAGGGTTAGGCTTGCCTCTCAAATTGGATCAGGATTAGTCGGGGCTACCTACATTTTAGACGAACCTTCCATTGGTTTGCATCCAAGAGACAACCAAAGGCTTTTAGAAACACTTCTTCATCTTAAAGAAAAAGGTAATACTGTTATTGTCGTTGAGCATGACGAAGAGACAATTCGCATGGCCGATACAATCGTCGATGTAGGTCCACTTGCTGGAAAAAACGGAGGGCGCATCTTAACTGTTGGAAGCCTACAAGACCTTCTAACCTCCCAAGAATCCTTAACTGGAGGATATCTTTCTGGTCGCCTTTCTATGCCTCTTTCAAAAAATAGAAAAAAAAAGAAAAACGCAAAAGATATTATAAAAATTACAGGAGCCTCTCATCACAACTTAAAAAACACTTCTGTATCCTTTCCTTTAGGCATGTTGATTGCAGTCACCGGAGTTTCTGGATCTGGCAAATCCTCTTTAATCATCGACACCTTATACCCAGCCCTTTCCAATCTATTACAAAGGTCCTCTTTACCTATTGGAAAACATGAATCGATTACAGGAATAGAGCATTTAGATAAAATTATCGCAATCGATCAAACTCCCATCGGGCGCACCCCTAGATCTAACCCCTCAACCTATATCAAACTTTTCGATGAAATCAGGGATCTTTTTACCCTCTTGCCGGAAAGTCAAATGCATGGCTTTACAGCCGGGCGCTTTAGCTTTAATGTTAAAGAGGGTTGTTGTCCTTTTTGTTCCGGGATGGGGATGACTAAAATTGACATGGACTTCATGGAAGATGAATGGGTTTCTTGCGAACATTGCCAAGGAAGACGTTTTGATGACTCCACTTTATCTGTACGATTTAAAGATAAGAACATCCATGACATTTTAGAAATGAGCGTAATAGAAGCCTTTGATTTTTTCTCTACGATTCCTAAAATCAAAGCAAAATTAGACCTTCTTATAAAAGTAGGTCTTGATTATATTAAATTAGGGCAACCGTCCCCTACTCTTTCAGGTGGTGAAGCTCAAAGAATAAAACTCGCTAAAGAGCTCTCTAGACCTTCTACAGGAAAAACATTTTATATTTTAGATGAACCTACTACCGGCCTTCATTTTCACGACATAAAAAACCTTATTACAGTTCTTCACTCCCTTGTAGATAAAGGCAATACTGTGCTTGTTATAGAACACAATATGGACTTAATAGGCACGGCAGACTGGGTAATTGACTTGGGACCTGAAGCTGGATTCGAAGGAGGGGAGCTTATTGGAGAAGGATCCCCTGAAGAAATCGCAAAACATAACACGCCAACAGGACTCGCTCTAAAAGAGGCTTTTGCTCCTAAAAAAACAGTCTCTTTACCCCCTACCATTACAACTTCACCCTCTTCTCAACTCATTGTTAAGGGCGCTTTTCAAAACAACTTAAAACATATTGACGCAACTATTCCTTTAGGAAAAATCACAGTTTGTACAGGGCCTTCAGGCTCTGGAAAAAGTTCTTTTGCTTTTGAAACGGTCTATGCCGAGGGGCAGCGTCGCTATATTGAATCGATGTCTCATTATGCAAGGCAATTTGTCAAACAGATGCCAAAACCCAAACTAGATCAAATAGACGGTCTTTCTGCTTCGATTGCCATCGAGCAAAAAAACCATGCAGGAAATCCAAGAAGTACCATAGGTACAATGACTGAGATTTATGACTATCTAAGATTACTTTATTGTCATTTGGGAACTCCCTACTGCCCTGAAACAGGAGAAGAAATCCGCTCTATTAGCAAAGAATATGTCGTGCAAAAAGCAATGCAAATGCCAAAAAAATCTAAATTGATTATTTTAGCTCAAGCTCCTTTTTTAAAGGATGAATCTTTTGAAGAATTTAAAGAGAAAATGATCAAGCAAGGTTTTTTAAGAATCAGACTCAACGGAGCTTACTATGAGTTAGAAGAAGAGATCCCCTTTGATCGAAAGAAAAAAAATGAACTTCTTCTTGTCATCGATCGTTTGATCTTAAATGAAGACAGCTCTTTGAGGCTCAGTGCCGCGATTGAACAAGCCACTCGATATTCAGATAATAGCGTAACTCTAGAAATCGGAGAAAAAGACCTATACTTCAACTTAGCCTTTACAGTAGAAAGCACAGGAAAGTCCTATCCACCTATAACTCCCCACACCTTCTCTTTTAATACAAAACAAGGGATGTGCTTAGACTGTCTAGGGCTTGGAATTCAATATGGAGCTGATCTATCTCAACATAAAGAACTTTTAGAATTAACTAGTTACGAACTTGTACTCCTTCTTTCTAAAGAATTTGCATCTAGCACTTTTGTCAGACTCTTTTCTTCTCACCTCTCAGACAAAGAAATCGACATCGATGAACCATTAAAAAACCTACCTAAAGATCAACTTTTGTATATATTCCAAGGAGATACTATTTCTTCGAACGGGTTCTGCTGGAAAGGTTTAAACCACGTTCTCATTCAATATACAAAAAGCTCATTTGGCAATATCAAATGGATCCTTTCTCAACTTTTAGACGAAAGCCCCTGTATTTCCTGCGAAGGAACTCGCCTTTCCCCTATAGCTCGCAATGTTAAAATCGAAGGTGTCTCAATAGCTAATCTTTGCCATAAGACTATCCAGGAAACAACTTTGTTCTTACAACAACAAAAAGCCTCTCTAGAAAACCAAGATTTTTTGCAAGAAACCCTCGATCAAACTCTCAGCAGGCTTTCTTTCTTAGAATCTTTAGGCCTTGGCTACCTCTCCTTGGATCGAAGCGCTCCGACACTAAGCGGTGGAGAAACACAAAGGATTCGACTAAGTCGTCAGCTAGGGAGCGGACTCACCGGCTGTCTTTATGTGTTAGATGAACCCACTATTGGGCTACATCCTCATGACAACCACTTACTCAATCAAGCCCTTTTAAACTTAAAAGACCTTGGCAACACCTTACTTTTAGTCGAACATGACCCTCTTACCATGCAAATTGCCGATTACATTTTAGATTTCGGCCCTGGAGCTGGAAAGCTAGGAGGAGAAATCACCGCCGAAGGCTCTTTAAAATCTATCCTTAAAAACCCAAAATCTTTGACTGGCGCTTATTTAAGTGGTAGGAAAAAAATCCCACTCCCCCTAGAAAGAAAAAAAGCTTCTAAGTTTATTAGCATAGAAGATGTTTCCCTGCACAATATAAAAAATTTAACGCTAAAAATCCCAATAGGCATCTTTACTTGCTTTACTGGAGTGTCCGGATCTGGCAAATCCACTCTTTTAATGGACATTTTAAAACCCGTTGCTGAAAAAACTATCCTGCGAAGACGTAAAGATACTGCTCAAATTTCCACCTCCATTCAAGGCCTTGACGCTTTTGATAAGCTCATCGTTTTAGAACAAAACCCCATAGGAACTACAAATAGAGCCGATGTAAGCACCTATACAGATCTGCTCACTCCTCTTAGAAATCTATATGCCTCTCTTCCAGAAGCTAAAGCCAGAGGACTTTTACCCAAGCATTTTAGCTTTAATCATAAAAAAGGGATGTGCAAAGCCTGTTGGGGACTTGGAACTAAGAGTGTTTCTCTGCAATTTCTTCCCTCTGTCAAGGTTCCTTGTGAGTCGTGCAAAAGCTATCGACTCAATCCTTTAAGCCTTCAAGTGGCTTTTAAAGGAAAACACTTAGGCGAAGTTTTTAAAATGTCGGTAGCTCAAGCTAAAGAGTTTTTTGAAGCAATCCCTAAAGTGTCTAAAATTTTAGAAGCACTAACTTCTGTAGGTCTTGATTATTTAGCACTAGGTCAAGAAATCGCTTCGTTATCTGGTGGGGAATCTCAAAGGCTCCGCCTCAGCAGAGAACTTGCCAAGCGATCTACTGGCAAAACACTCTATCTCTTAGACGAACCCTCTGTAGGGCTGCATAGCTCCGACATCGCCAAGCTCACCCCTATTCTTCATTCCTTAACAGAAAAAGGCAATACGGTTATTTTGATAGAACACAACTTAGATCTCATAGCAAATTGCGACTATGTCATCGATATAGGCCCCGGCGCTGGAGACTATGGTGGAAAAGTGCTTTTTACTGGAACCCCTGAAGAGCTTTCTAAACATCCAGAATCTAAAACAGCTCCGTTTTTAAAAGAGGCTCTTAAGCTTTATTAAAAACAGTTGTAAAATGGCTGTTTTTAATTTAAAAGCAAATAAATATAAAAAAAACAAAACACATTCATTTATATCCTTCTCAAGGTCATGAATAGATTGTGTTTTTTATTTAGTTTTACAAGTTTCTCATGATAAAGCACCCGATAAATACATGCCTTCGGATTGGTCGACTCTCTTTTTAAAGGAGGATTAGGTTTTTTTTGAAAAAAATCGATTTAAAAGATCGATTTGACACGCCTCGCTTTGTGAGGACATCCGCCTTGCTTTTATTATAGAACTATTTTCCGATTTTTCTATAGCCGATTCTAATAGAGATTCAAGAGTTTGGATCCCTATATCGCTAGTTGAAGTAGATGCTAATCGACGCTTTCTTCTATTCGAAAATTCTTCATCATTGATAGTTGATTGTTCCAAAACAGATTTAATACCTTTAGCTTGGAATTTCGTTTTCTCCGCAGAGGAAAGTTCTAATTTTTCGATCTCTTCAAAAAATGCAATATATTGCTGCATTTTACTTTCTAATTTGAGTCTTAGGAGTTCTTCTATAGGCTCAGAAGCCGTTCCTTTTAAGATCTCATTTTTTAAAAACTCTTGCATAAAGCGAGTTTTTTCTTCTGTAAGCTTACACGTGGACTTTGAACTATACTCTGGTGTCGAAAAACCAAAATCCCATGAATCTTGTTGAGCATTCGTTTCCTTAGGTTCTGCAAACATCTTAATGTCATATATGCCACCCTGAAGATCTATCGAATCTACCTGGTCTAAATAAGGGGTAAAAAGATCTATCGCCAAACTCCCCCACTTACATACATCAACAACACCTATATTTTCAGAATCGAACAAATCTTTTATTATAGGATAGGCTAATAATGCTGCAGAAAACAGGATCTCTGATGGGTTTAAAGAACCTAAAGAAGGAATCTCTGTTATTTCTTTTGACCTTGGATAGAGATAGTCACACAAAATCGATTCTACCTCTGTCTGAGCCTTTGCATCTTTACATATGTCAGTAAGTAATGCCTTTTCATTCGAAATCGGATTTTTATTACTTATGGCTAACCATTGTGTTATCGCATCTTCTTCATAACGTTCATAAGGATTTTTATCATCTGGCTTTCTTGTCTTAAGATAGACTGCATTAGATAAAATAACGCGGCTAGTAATAGGGCACCTATATGGGCGCAACGCTTCACAATCTTGTATCTTATCTGGATCAATCATAGATCGACTTATTGCATATGCCAATGCAGAAGATAGTGCTTTTTTCTCAGGATGCCCTAACTCCTTTAGCTCTTGAAATTTCAAGCTAATGGTTTTTAAAAAAGCTTCCTCTTGATAGGGTTTAATTTTTGACAGCAGTTGACTGCAAAAAGATAGGACTTTTAAATGCTTTATCTTTTGTTGAAGAAACCCCTTCATTTCATCTCTTAAAGACTGTAAAACATAAATATTTACCCTGGAGCCCGTAACTTTAGGATGATTAAATAAATCCTGAACCAATTGGGCTTTTTTCAATAAATAACAGTCTCTTCTAATTGGTGAAATAACCCTGCAATCTACAATATTTTCTACATACATCTGCCAGTTTTTGATGTCCGACAAACTATTCAATGGAATATTTAAACTTTGTTGAAAAGATGTTAAAAAGTCTTGCTTTGCAGTTATTGCAGGAACAGATATAGACATACATAAACCTAAAAAAAAAAAAGAAGCATACACAAAGCAACTAGTTAATTCATACAAAAAACACAACAAGAAGAGAGGAATCTCTTGTCCCTATCTAAATTCTGGATTTCAACTTAGTAGATGCCTATAAAAAGGACACCTACTTCTGGTTTATTTTATGATATTGGGTGAGGCGACCTAAGCCCAACCCAGGCCTCTCTTAGAACGATGAGGGAACCTCTTGATTCACACTGCTCCCAATTAAGCAAAACATAATAGATCTGATTTTTATAAGTTACATCTTATATTTTTCTCTTAAGGAGAAGAAAAAGTCACCATTCCCTCAAGAATTATTTACACATTTTTTTACAGATCCTTTATTGAATTTCTGCTTCTGCTAGAACTATCGGTGTTGGATACTGGTTTGAGGGGGTTGGTTCGCGGAGGGATGTAGCGGCCTGGGGGCTGTGGGACTCTAGGACGTCTTTGCTAGCCTTACTTTAGACGGCTTCTCCGCTCATAGCACTAGCTGCCCCCAGCAGTAAGCTAAGGATACTCATCGAGAACATGATTTTTTATTTAAAAAAAACCAATAAAAAAAAAAAACAGCAGAAATCGTATAAGAACAAGACTATAAGCTCTCAATAAAAATATAAAGCCATTATTAAAAAAAATTAATATAAACCTATACAAATAAACAGATTACACTCTTAATTTAAATAAAATAAATAACTTTATCCTGGAATTTTATCTTTTAAAAAACTTAAAGATTGCTTGAAAGATCTTGATTTCGTATCTTGCGATTAAATAGCAAAAGGTAAAATCATGACTCAGATTCTTGTTTCAAGAAAAAAAGCAAAAACTATTAGCATTTCCTTGTTTTTAGTAGCACTCGCTATTGTTTCTTATACAGGAGACTGGTGGCCTGGGATTATGTTAGCCATAGGCATTCCTCTAGCCTTAAAACAATATCTTTTAGGAAAAAAATATGATGTGCTTATCACTCTAATTGTCTTTGTCGGAGTTTTTCTTAGCATACATCAAAAACTCTTTTGGCCAATCTTACTACCCGTGTTATTTACCTTAGGTGGAATCTACGTTTTTTTCCGCGATATTATCGAAGAGTCTTCTATATCCGAACCGGAACAAGAAGAAGACCTCAATGAAGAAATTGAAGAAACTCAACATAAAAAATAGGTGCTTTCTTGAGCAAAAAACAACTTTTCCCAAATGACCCATTTGATTCCTTAGAGTCGTTGAAAAGCAATCCTAATGCTTTATACTACTCGCTCCCTTCTTTGGGAAAATATTTAGGGAAATCGCTTTCTCGCCTGCCTATCTCCATTCGCATTATGTTGGAATCCTTATTAAGAAACTGTGACGGAAAACGGGTGAAAAAAGAAGATGTTCTGCGCTTAGCGAATTGGAATGCCACAAAACCTGATGAAAAAGATGTGCCTCTTATTTTATCTCGCGTAATCTTACAAGACTTCACAGGAGTCCCTCTACTTGTTGACCTTGCTGCAATGAGAGATGCTGTTGCCTTACAAGGTCTAGATCCTCAAATCATAGAACCTATTGTTCCTGTAGATCTTGTTATAGACCACTCCGTACAAGTAGACCGATCAGGAACTCAAGATGCTTTCTTATTTAATTTAGAAATTGAGTTTCAAAGAAATCAAGAACGATATGAATTTTTACGCTGGGGACAAGATGCTTTTAAAACATTTAATGTTGTCCCACCTGGAATCGGAATTGTTCACCAAGTTAATTTAGAGTATTTAGCCTCTGTTATAAGAAACGAATATGTAGGCCCTTACAACCTTCTTTACTTTGATACTCTTGTAGGAACCGACTCTCACACGACTATGATCAACGGGCTAGGCGTTCTAGGCTGGGGAGTAGGCGGTATCGAAGCAGAAGCTGCCATGTTAGGGCAACCTTATTTTTTTCAAACACCTGAAGTGGTAGGTGTTCACCTTTTTGGATCTTTACAAGAAGGGGTAACAGCTACTGATCTTACTCTACGCATTACAGAACTTCTTCGAAAAGAAAAAGTAGTTGGAAAATTTGTAGAATTTTTTGGAGAAGGAGCTTCTACTTTAAGTGTTGCAGATCGAGCTACCATTGGAAATATGGCACCGGAATACGGAGCCACTATGGGATTCTTCCCTGTCGACTATAAAACACTAGAATACCTAACTCTAACAGGCAGAGATCCTCTACACATCCAACTTGTTCAAGAATATTTAGAAGAACAAAAAATGTTTGGTATCCCTAAAAAAGGAGAAATCGACTTCTCTAAAACTGTAGAACTTGACCTTTCATCTATTACACCTTGCATTTCCGGACCTAAAAGACCCCAAGACCGCATTGATCTCTGTGATGTTAAAAACTCGTTTAAAAAGATTTTAGCAGCTCCTATTGAAGCTGGTGGCTATGGAAAACCTTCTTCTAAAAAAATATTCGTTCACTCCGAAGGCAATTTCCATATTCAAGAACCCCATATTACAGGCGGGACCTCTTCTCTTAACGAACAAGACAACGCTTCCTTTAGTGAATCCGAAATGGTTACAAATCGACCTTCTACAGGAGGAATCATTAACCCTGGATATACACAACACCTTTCTTGTGACATTCTTTTAGATCATGGATCCATTGTTATTGCCGCCATTACAAGTTGTACTAATACAAGCAATCCTCACGTAATGATTGCTGCCGGGCTTTTAGCAAAAAAAGCATTAGAAAGAGGATTGTCTATCAACCCTAAAGTAAAAACAAGCTTAGCACCCGGGTCTCGAGTAGTAACCGACTATCTTCAAAAAGCTGATTTACAAAAGCATTTAGATATTTTAGGATTTCAGCTAGTCGCTTATGGCTGTACAACATGCATAGGAAATAGCGGGCCCTTAGATGAAAACATTGAAAGCGCCATCAAAGAACACGATCTGGTTACAGCAAGCGTCTTAAGTGGCAATCGTAATTTTGAAGCAAGAATTCATGGAGCTGTTAAAGCTAATTTTTTAATGTCCCCTCCTTTAGTGATTGCCTTTGCATTAGCTGGCCGTATAGACATCGATTTTACAACCGATCCTATTGCTTATAATAACGAAGGACTTCCTGTTTTTTTAAAAGAAATTTGGCCCTCCGACAAGGAAATAGCAGACACAATACAGAACGCTCTTTCTCCTGAGACTTTTAAACAACGCTACTCAGGGACCCTAGAAAGTTCTCCTTTATGGACGAAAATTACAGGAAAAAAAGGAGCGGAATATAATTGGCAAACTAACAGCACCTATATTCAAAGACCTCCTTTCTTCGATGCCTTTTCCTTAGAAACTCCTAAAAAAAAACAGCCATTAAGACATATGAAACCTCTTGCTCTTTTTGGGGATTCCATTACAACAGACCACATTTCACCAGCTGGCAATTTTAAAGCCAGTTCCCCAGCTGGTGAATATTTAATTTCTATGGGAATAGAAGAAAACGATTTTAATAGTTATGGAAGTCGCAGAGGAAATCATAATATCATGATGAGAGGAACCTTTGCTAACGTACGCATTAAAAACCTTATGATGAATGGCAAAGAAGGTGGTTGGACAAAGGTAATGCCAGAAGGAACTGAAATGTCCATTTTTAATGCATGTCAAATCTATGGCAAAAGGAACACCCCTCTTATAATTTTTGCAGGAAAGGATTATGGGATGGGAAGCTCTAGAGACTGGGCAGCAAAAGGCACTGCTCTTTTAGGGGTGCGAGTTGTCGTCGCTGAAAGCTTTGAAAGAATCCATCGTAGCAATCTAGTTGGAATGGGAGTTCTTCCTCTTCAATTTAAAGAAGGAGAAACTCTTAAAACATTCAATCTTACAGGAAATGAAGAATTTCATTTAACTGGATTAGAAGAAAAAATTTCGCCACATCAAGAAGTTACCTTAGAAATTGTAAGAGAAGATGGTTCTATTCAAAAAGCGCAGCTAATCTTAAGGCTCGACACTTCCACCGATGTAGAATACTATCTCCATGGAGGGATTTTGCCTTATGTTCTGCGTCAAATTGTTCAAAATTTAGAAATCACTTCTTAACGCAAAAAACTCATCTCCCTTATTTAAAAACAGAGAAGACTTCTTAGAAGTTTTCTCTAAAAACCCTATCATACTCGGTAAAATAACGGCAAGTAAACTGAGAGAAATAGCCGCAAAACCAAGAGCAAAAACAAACCCTGTCGGATAAAACAAAGAAAAAATCAGTGGAATAGAAAATGTTATACGAGCTACTTTTAGTTTTTCACCAACAGTCTTCTTGCAGCCAACTTCTTTAACAAACCATTCCGATATATAATCAAATAGTCCGAGAGCCACACCTAAAAAAGAAGTTGCAATAGCTAGAAAGGCAAAAGTATCCGCTAAAATGGAAAAGTAAGGACGTCCTGTTGATTGAGTTAACTGAGAAATAAACAATCCCACATCACCAGATGCTTTAAAAGTAGATCCAAGAACACCTAGACTAACTGTTTGCCAAAGAATGTATAGGACAAGAGGTAGTAAGCTCCCTATAATGATAGTCAAATAGAAGTTTTTTTTATTTCCATGTAAGTATCCAATTAAACTTGGTAAACTCCCATGAAAACCAAAAGAGGTAAAAAACACAGGAATTGCTTCTAGAAACGTAAAAGTTGAGGTCTCCTTAGACGCGCTTAAATAAGAACCTTTGACAAAGGGAATAAGCCCAAAAATCATCACTGAAAAGACTATGATTTTAATTATAAAAAGTATGCGGTTGGTATAATCTACTATCTTTGTATATGCAGTTACACATACTCCAAAAACCAAAGTATATACGATAGATGATAGTGAGGAATTCCACTTAATTTCTTGATGTAAAATAGAACTTCCGCCGGAGATATATGCCGCTAAAAGAGACCAAAAAAGAACTAGACGACTAATTCCAGCCAGATGCTTAGCCCATGGGCCTAACCGATTTTTTGCAATAGCGGCAATACTCTGTCCCTTCCTCTCGCTAATTTCTACCGTTAGAATCGCTCCTATAACCATAAGACAGCAAGTAAAATTATACTTTTTGAAAACCCCAATTGAACGGAACTCATGGGTAAAGCTAACATCCCAGCAGCGCTCGTCGTTCCCAAAATCAGTAAACTAGCTCCAATAACTCGTTAACGCATTTTCCATCCACAACTAAAAGCCTAAGCGGCTATATCACTAAATTGATGACTTTACAATTTTAAAATCCATAGTCTAGATGCATAGCTTTTTTCATTTCCTTCAAAGTTTGAGCTGCTATTTCAGAAGCAGATAGAGACCCTTTCAGAAGCATTTTCATCACTTCTTTAGGATCCTTTGAAAACTCTTCCCTTCTCTTGCGAATAGGCTCTAAAAAGACCTGCAAAACTTCATTAAGCCTTTTCTTTACAATAGAATCTCCAAGACCACCTCTTTGATAATGAGCTTTTATCTCTTCTAGCCCTGCAATATCTTGATCAAAGGCATCTAAATAGATAAAAACAGGATTGCCTTCTAGATTACCGGGATCTTCTACCCTTAAATGAGTGGGATCGGTATACATTCCTTTAATTTTTTTAGCGATTTCATCCGATGAATCTTTAAGATAGATGCAATTGCCTAGTGACTTGCTCATCTTTGCCTGACCATCGATACCTGGCAATCTCGCAATCTTAGCGATGAGCGCCTTTGCTTCTACCAAAACATTTGTTTTATAGGTTCTATTAAAATGACGAACAATTTCATTTGTTTGCTCAATCATAGGAAGCTGATCTTCGCCTACAGGAACAAGCTCCGCTTTAAAAGCTGTAATATCTGCGGCTTGATTTACTGGATACACAACAAAACCAGCAGGGCCACTTTCATCGAAACCCTTTTGCTTCATTTCTGCTTTGACCGTAGGGTTATGCTGAAGTCTATTCCATGTAACTAAATTTAAAAAATAAAGGGTCATTTCAGGGATCTGAGGAACTAATGACTGAATAAATAAAGTTGAGAGATTCGGATCCAATCCAACAGCTAAATAATCCAGTGCAACTTCCAGAACATTTTCTCTGACTTTCATCGGATTTTGAGCATTGTCTGTCAAGGCTTGAACATCGGCAATCATTACAAATTGCTCTGAGTCTTTTTGAAGCTCTAGTCTGTTTTTTAAAGAACCTACATAGTGACCTAAGTGCAAAGGACCCGTAGGTCTATCTCCAGTTAAAATCCTCTTCTTTGCCATTTTCTTTCTCCTTTAGATTCATTGATAGGAAATAAAAACACAAAGTCGATTTTAGAGCAATTTGGATCTTTCTCTATTTAATGCCACTGTCTTTTTTATTTTGGATAATGATCCAATCTTCTGGAAAAAGGTCTTTTACCATTTCATCATTATTATATGGTAAGGCAAACCAAGGATTTGGAATAAAAACAACCTTATTTGGATCCCTAGAAAGCCATGCAGCCCACCAGCCAAATGTAGAATTAGAAATAATAAAGGACTTACAAAAAACTAGAGAATAAAAGGACTCAATATAGCTTGAACTATCTTCATAAATAATATTTTCAGCAAGACCTTCGGTACACTTTCTGGCATAACTTGGATTATTAGAAGAAACTAGGAAAATTGTGTCTTTTGGGAATTTAGCCATTGCGGCTTCATAATAAGACCGTCTTACAGTGTTGTGATTTTTACCATACATTTTGTCTAGGCGATAATCTCTAATTTGAACTCCAACAACTAGGACCTCGGAATCTAAGAAAGGGTATTTAGAAAAAATCCTTTCTTTCATTCCTTGCGGAGGAGAGAAAAGTTCTAAAATCTCACTTCTTCTGTGCTTAAAATATTTATCCGACTGAAAATACCCTTCTAATTCAATAGATTGGGCAACAGGAATTTCTGTATAGTTAAAGCTAGGCTGCTTCCATTGGATGTAAGAAGACTGCAAATCATAGCTATTTATCTTAGAAAGAAAAATAGCTTTCGCATTATATGGAATATTATCTTTTGACTTCTGAACCAGATCAGGGATTGTCAGAGCTAAATTATTATCTAAAGAATACGCATATGCCGTTGCAATTTCAAAAAGCTGATTTCCAAACTGTCCACTTAACTGAACTGAAACATGTCCTAAAGGAACATTATCTTCTTCTATATGGTTTGCATATGCGTGCGAAAACAATAAAATAAAAAAATAAAAAACATAACCCATAATAACCTCCCCTATTTTTCAAATGGGAAGCCAGCATTCCTGAACTTTACTTTTTCTACAAGAGCTTAAAACAGCTCTTAGCAAACTGAGCCGTCTAGGACCCCTTCCGTCATTTCCTTCCTGCATATTTTCTCTAGGCGCAGATATGTTTTCAGGTTGCTCTCCCACTAATAAAGAACACACTACAGACAACACAGCACCGGATTCAATTAGAACGTTCATCTTCTTTTTTTTGAGGAGATAAATATCTATCATACTAGCAAGACATTAAAAACAATTAAACCATAGGATCTGTAGTTCGAATGATTTGGTCTACACCATCTTCTACTTTCTGAATAATGTCTAGCGTATTTCTAGAAAAGTTAAAAGGGATAAAATCTGTTTGAATGAATTCACTTATACGTCTAGCTACAGTTTGAAAATAAGATTTCCCATAAGGGGGGGTATCTAGAGCTACTTTTTCACTTGCTAAAGCTATTTTTATAAGATCATTTTGAATCACTAATAAAGATCCTCTATCCGTTAAAGGAGAATGAGTGGCTTCATAATCAAATAAGGCCCCTCTTTCTTTGACAGTTTGGAGGAATTTTTTCATTGGCGAATGCACTCCATCTCCCCCATCTTTTCTAAAGCAAAGATAAGAATTCGAATGATAAGCGTTGCTAATCTGTCCTATCCGGTGAGAAAAAACTGGAAGCATTCCGAACTTTGAAATGACTCTGTCTGGACTTTCAAAAATTCCAGCGTGAGTAAATTTATTTGACAGGTTATTGATATAGAGAATGAGATCCCCGGCAATAGGATCGGTTACAATTTCGTAATTCCAATCATTCAATAAACCTATAACTTCTTTTTTTTCTAGAGTAAAAAAGGGGGAATCGACCCTCTCTCCTTTAATCCATGGCATTATACGAGGTTCTTTAAGGATATAGAACGCGTATTCTGCACATCTATGAACTAACGATCCTTTAGCTAAACGAGAATAATAGTTAGTTTCATCTATATCTAATGCTTTTAAATCATTAGAAGAAAGCATGAAATTAAGATCGATGATTTTTATCAAATTTGGCGAAGCAACTTCATCCAAAAGCTCTACAAAAGTGGATTCCAAGGCTATTCCAAGAGATTTTAAGTCTTTATACTTGTTTTTTATAAGCAGTTCAATTCGAGACGCAAGTAACTCTTGAGCTCTTCGCATAACTTCCGGAGAAGGATTCTCTTTTTCTGAAAGAGACTTATAAGCTCGAACTTGGAAAGCATCGAGAAAAGATTGACAGTCTCGAGCAGTAGAAATCTTATTTTCTATTAGCATTTGAGGCAACACTTTAAGCGCCTTTACTAGATAAGGAAAAAGAGGCATTGCTAATACAAAAGACGGCTCTTCAACAAAAAACTTAACACAGTTACTTACATTCATTTAATAAAAAAACCTCTATCGATTAATTAAAGTTAAACTTTATAACAAAAAAAAACAAATTAACTTTTTTAATAAAACATGAAACATAGCACCATTACTAATATATATAGGACGTGGATGCTACAAATTAAGCTAAACCGTTCGACCCCCTCATGGGTTCCCTTAGAACACTCGCAGACTTCAACTTCTACTACTCCACTAAAAGTACACAAGGCCGTTGTATTTTCGGATGCTTTAAAATCTAACCAAGTCCCTACTACTGCTCACGTTAAAACTTCGTCACCGAATACCCCTCACCTTGAAAAGCAATCCTCGTTCAACCCATCCTGTCTTAATTAAAAAATTCATGTCTTATTTACTGACATTTCCTGAAATCACTCGAAACTATACCGTTACGAAAAAGAAAAAACATCCACTTCTATCCAGGCTCAAGAATCAATATTTTCCTCACTATTCAAAGAAATATACCGATCATTAAATAGATTTTTCTCAGATGACATCGTTGTACTTATATTTATTATCAGAAAATAATTTAAAACCATTAATAAGTAAGTAGAATACAATGCTATAAAAGCAATCATAGACTTAATAAGTACAGACTTATTAAGTGGGAGCATTTCTAAAGCAGACAAGGGAATAGATATTATTTACCCTCATATGAATTCAAAACACATCCTACTCCTTCTGCACCTTTTAGAATCCATTTCAATAGAACCTACTAGCAATCAATATTTTACCAATGCTATAGACGATACTTTTGAATGGAAACTGCTAGGATCCGAAACTAAAAAAACCCTATTTCTAAATTCTATGCCTAATCTTGTTATATTACGCATTAATGATTTTAGAATCGAAGAAAAAGGTCATTTAAGATCTATGTTCGAGCAATCCGGAGTTGCTTATCCACCTCTATTCGAAGCTTTAACTCTTTAAAGAGCATTCAATGTATCAGAAACTGCAACAGACTCATTTCCTACGATATCATGTATCACTGTATACAACCGGATATCCTCTGCGAGATTAAAATCTAAATCATAAGGGTTGAAAGGCTGATAGGTTTTAATGAAATCTAAAATTTTCTTCACTCCACTTCTTCTGATAATCATGGAGTGAGTTCCAAAACGGGCTGCAATTCGTCTAAACGTTGTGTTTATTAAGTATTGCTCTTGAAATTTCTCAGGATTAGACGGTATAAAATTAGGTCTTCTTGACCATCCTATGCACCTTTCATACTTCCCTTGAGAGTTACGAAAATCTCGATCTGTAAAAAGAATATCCCAGCCATTTTCTCCTACTTTTTCATCTAATTGATCGATCAGATCTGATATTTGACGGGGATCTTTAATAACTAGAATATCATCCTCTAAGACCCAAATTGTAGAATACTGAGAATCATAAGCGTCTTGTAAAATAGAAAGATGACTTAAAAGACATCCAACCATACCCCATGACATTTTAGGCCGAAAATATCCTTTGAGGCCTTCTTCTAGCATCTCATTAGTTGGCTTTCGATCTTTTGTTATATAAGTTGTTGCTTGCATTTTCTTCATGTCTTTAGTGTACTTAAGACCGATGTCTTGCAAATCTTCTATATTTAACTCCCATCCATTGACCGCTGAAAACCGACAAGGATAAATTCCATAAGGGGACAATTGGGCAGTAGTCTTTGCTAATTTTTCTGGTCTAGCATCAAGATTAATTAAGTAAATAAAATCTAGATTTCGCATTCTATTCAGAGGGGACTTTCCTTCGACTTTCTTAAAATGATCTTCTAAATTAGCCTCTATCTGCGAATAAAAAAGCAGACTTGCAATAAAAAAAATATAGTACATATAAAACCTACCTAAAAAAAGAGCCCAATTTCTCGAAAGAAAAAAGGCTCTTTAACATTCTTAAAAAATTTTGATCTAAAGCTTAATCATCAAAAGAGAAAGCAAGCTCGTCTCCAACTTCTTGATCTAAATACTTTGCAATACGAACTTTAAACTCTTTAAAGCCTGTGCCACCCGGAATCATATGACCCATGATAAGATTGGACTTAAAGTCGAGTAAGTAATCTGTTTTCCCTTCACATGCTGCATCCGTTAAAACACGTGTAGTTTCTTGGAAAGATGCTGCGGAGACAAAAGAATCCGTTCCTAATGAAGCCTTTGTGATTCCAAGAAGTACAGGGGATGCCTGTGCAGGTCTTCCTCCTTCTTCAATCACCTTACGATTCATTATATGGAACTGCTTCTTATCTGTGTCTTCTCCAAAGAGTAGAGTTGTATCACCAGGATCTGTAACTCTTACTTTTTGAAGCATCTGTCTAACGATGATTTCAATATGCTTATCATTGATATCCACCCCTTGCAGACGATAAACTTCTTGTACTTGGTTAACCAAGTATTTCTGAAGTTCTCTAACTCCACATATTTCCAAAATTTCCTGAGGAACTACAAGTCCGTCGGTTAGCTGTTGCCCTTTAAGAACTTGATCTCCTTTTTGGACAATCAAATGCTTTATCAAAGGAATCAAATGCTCTTCTTCCATACCTGAATCTTCATCACGAACTACCACAATACGCTTATTTTTCTGAACACCTTTGAAGTCTACAATACCATCGATTTTGGCAATCTCAGCCGCGTCTTTGGGTTTTCTAGCTTCCACAAGTTCTGCAACTCTAGGAAGACCTCCAGTAATATCCTTTGTTTTAATGGCTCCACGTGGAAGTCGAGCTAATAAAACCCCAGCTAATACATATTGCTTTTCTTGAACGGAAATAAATGCTCCAGATGGAATTGCATATGTTCCGATAAGTTCTTTAAAATCACTATCAGCATAGATAACAATCTGAGGATGGAGCTCTCCACGATGATGCTTTACAGTTAACTCAGGTTGCCCTGTCTGTTTATTCACTAGTCGTTGTGTTGAGATTCCCTCTACCAGATCTTCATACTTCACATAACCTGGTCTTTCACAAATAATAGGAATATTATGTTGTTCCCAATGTCCGACCTTGCTTCCCTTACTGACCTTAGTACCATCACTTAGAAGAATTCTTGTTCCAAGTTCAATGTTATATGTTTGAAGCGGCTCTATAGATTTTGTACTCAAAAGTTTTTTATACTCTTCTAAAGAACGTCCTTCATCTTTTACAACGTGGATCCTACCATTTTTATTAAGGGCAAGCCAAATTCCTTCTTCATTTTGAACCGTACGCAAATCTGCATAAATCAAAATTCCATTGTGTTCCGACACCAATTCTGGACTTAAACCTGCTGATGCAATTCCCCCTAAGTGGAAAGTACGCATAGTAAGCTGAGTTCCGGGTTCTCCGATCGACTGGGCGGCAATAATTCCGACAGCTTCTCCAAAACCAACAACACCACCATTAGCGAGATTGATACCATAACATTTACAACAAATTCCTCTTTTAGATTCACAAGTTAAAGGAGATCGTATTCTAACAATTTCAATACCTGCATCATCCACAGCTTCTGCTTGCTTAACCGTTAAAATATCACCTAACCTAGCAAGAACATTTTCTTTGTTTCCAGGTTGTATGATATCTTCACAAATAGTTCGTCCAAAGATACGATCTCTCAAAGGCAAGAGTTCTTCTTGACCTTGTTTAATCGCAGCTACTTCGATCCCATTTAAAGTTCCACAATCTTCTTCTGTAACTATCAGATCTTGAGCTACGTCAACAAGACGTCTTGTCAAATATCCTGAGTCAGCTGTTTTTAACGCCGTATCTGCAAGTCCTTTACGAGCTCCGTGAGAAGAAATAAAGTACTCCAAAACAGTCAACCCTTCTCTAAAGTTTGCAGTAATTGGTGATTCCAAGATCTCGCCAGATGGCTTTGCCATCAAACCTCGAAGAGCCCCTAACTGCTTAACTTGAGTTTTATTTCCTCGAGCACCAGAATCCATCATTAAATAAAGAGGATTAGATTCTCCATCTTTAACTTCACCCAAGCTTTTGAATAGAGCATCAGACAGCACATCAGAAACTTCTGTCCAAAGACTGATAATTTTCGAATGTCTTTCTCCGTCTGTAATGATACCGTCTTCATATTGCTTTAAAACAATTGCAATCCGCTTATAGGCTTCTTCAATTACTTTATTCTTATTCTTAGGAATCTGCACATCGCAAATACCCATAGAAAGAGCAGATTTAGTTGCTTCTGCAAATCCTAGATTTTTTAAGTCATCTAAGAATCGAACTGTAGCTTCTAGACCGACTTTCTTATACGTTTCTAGAACAAGCTCACTCATTTTCTTCTTACGAAGAATATAGTTCTGAAATCCTAGTTCTTTAGGAACGATCGTATTAAAAAGAACACGTCCTGGAGTTGTTTCAATAATTCCATCCGGAAGACGTAATTTAATTTTCTCATGGATACGAACTCCGCGTCCTAAGAAATCCCTACGTTTACCGTCTTCACCATCTTCACTATTCCAACTTCCGCCACAAATTAATGCTAATAAAACTTCATCCATATCACGGAATATTTTAACTTTACATCCATGCTCTTCAGGGAAATATAAAGGATCTAACATCAAATAATAAAGACCTAAAATCATATCCTGAGAAGGTACCGCAGCCGGCTTCCCTGACGATGGTAAGAAAATATTATCTGGCGCCATCATAAGCAACTTTGCTTCAATCTGAGCTTCAATTGACAAAGGAATATGCACCGCCATTTGATCCCCGTCAAAGTCAGCATTAAACGCTGTGCAAACGAGGGGATGGATGCGAATCGCTTTTCCTTCGATAAGAATAGGCTCAAAAGCCTGTATCCCCAATCGATGCAAAGTAGGAGCTCTGTTTAAAAGAACTGGGTGCCCTTTAATAATTTCCTCTAAAGCTTCCCAAACTTCTTCAGTCTGCTTTTGAATTAACTTTTTAGCAGATCTAATAGTATAAACACAGCCTTGGTCTTTGAGTCTTTTTACAATGAAAGGTTCAAAGAGTTCCAACGCCATTTGCTTTGGAAGACCACATTGATTAAACTTAAGTTCTGGACCTACAATAATCACAGAACGACCCGAATAATCGACGCGTTTTCCTAACAAGTTTTGGCGGAATCGACCTTGCTTTCCTTTTAACATTTCTGAAAGAGCTTTTAAAGGACGATTTCCAGCTCCCATTACAGGATGTCCATGACGTCCGTTATCAAAAAGAGCATCTACAGCTTCCTGAAGCATTCTCTTTTCATTCCGAATAATCACATCAGGAGTCTTTAGTTTTAAAATAGACTTCAAACGATTATTTCTATTGATAACTCTTCTATATAAATCATTCAAATCTGACGTTGCAAATCTACCACCATCTAATGGAACCAAAGGACGCAATTCTGGAGGAATAACCGGTACTACCGATATAACCATCCAATCGGGTCTATTTGGAGAAAATGCAAAGCTTTCAATAATTTTAAGTCTTTTAGCTAACTTCATTCGAGCTTGCATTGACTTAGTTTTTCTTAGCTTTTCTTTAATATCTGCTACAAGTGGTTCTAACTCTTCCGTCTCTAAAAGAAGACGAACTGCTTCGGCTCCCATTTTGGCAACAAAAGCATCAGCGCCCCATTTTTCTTGAGCTTCTCTAAATTCCATATCATTAAGAAGTTGCTTCTTTTCTAAAGTAGAACGACCTGGATTTACAACTACATAATCTTCATAATAAATCACACGTTCCAAATCAGAAGTAGACATTCCTAGCATATTTCCTATCCGAGAAGGCATGGTCTTAAAAAACCAAATATGAACAATAGGAACCGCAAGTTCGATATGAGCCATTCTTTCTCTTCTTACTTTAGAAAGAGTTACCTCTACCCCGCATCGGTCACAAACAATGCCTTTGTGTTTGATTTTCTTATATTTTCCACAAGCACATTCCCAATCACGAGTTGGACCAAAAATCTTTTCACAAAAAAGGCCGCCTTTTTCAGGTTTGAATGTACGATAATTAATCGTTTCCGGCTTCTTGATTTCTCCTCGAGACCATTCATTTCTAATCACGTCTTCTGAGGCAATTTTAATGGTCAACTTGTCAAAACGGGACCCTTTAAACTCTTCTTCTGTCATTGAGTATCTCCCTTAATGCGCATATAAATTAAACTTCTTGAGCGCATTCAGCGCGAACATCTAAACAAAGCCCTTGCATTTCTTTTACAAGAACATTAAATGATTCAGGAGTACCTGCATTAAGCAAATTCTCTCCTTTTACAATCGATTCGTAGATGCGAGTACGCCCTGCGACGTCATCAGACTTTACAGTCAACATTTCTTGTAGAAGATGGGCTGCTCCGTAGGCTTCAAGAGCCCACACTTCCATCTCTCCAAAACGCTGACCTCCCCTTTGAGCTTTTCCTCCCAAAGGTTGCTGCGTAACTAAAGAATAGGGTCCTATAGAACGAGCGTGGATTTTATCTGCTACTAAATGACTTAATTTTAGTATGTAAATATATCCAACAACAACTCGACTATCAAAACGCTCTCCAGTTCTTCCATCATACAGATATAACTTTCCATCTTCTGGTAATTTAAGATCTTTCATCATCTCCCAAATACGCGCCTCTGGAAAACCTTCAAAGACAGGGCTCTTTACATAGATTCCTGATCTTCTTGCAGCAAATCCAAGATGCGTCTCAAGCAACTGTCCCATGTTCATACGGGAAGGAACCCCAAGAGGATTTAAAATAATCTCGATTGTTTGTCCATCTGGAAGATACGGCATATCCGCTTCTGGAACAATACGGGAAACTACCCCTTTATTTCCATGGCGTCCTGCCATTTTATCTCCAACTTGGAGCTTACGTTTCGAAGCAATATACACTTTGACTTGGCGAATGACTCCGGGATCTAGTTCAGTATCTCCCTTTTTCATAAGTTCAACTTCCGTCTTATGATAAGTCTGAAGAGTTTGTAGTGCAGTATCATATTCTCTTAAAATTTCTTTCAATAGAACAAAGAGTTCATGATCTGGCATGATCAAATCTTCTAAACTTTCAGTTTCAAGTAGTTCAATAGTCTCTTGAGTTATGAGTTCTCCCTCTTGAACTAACACATCCCCTCTCTTACGATGAAGAATTGGACCTGGGGCTTGTTCGTTCATTAAAAGAGCACCTAATTTCTCATGGAACTCCATCATCAATTCAGCTTCTTTCGTTTTATAATCTTGATGAATATCTTTAATACGACTTGCTTCTTCGACTAGTTCATCATCCGTTTTAGAAAGACGATCTCTTCTACTAAAGACTTTTACATCCATAACAACCCCTTCCGTTCCAGGAGGTGCTGTTAAAGAAGCATCTTTAACATCTGCAGCTTTCTCTCCAAAAATAGCTCTTAATAGCCTCTCTTCCGGAGCGAGTTCTGTTTCAGATTTTGGAGTGATCTTGCCTACTAAAATATCTCCTGGCTTGACTTCTGCGCCAATACGGATAATTCCATCCTCTCCTAAATTAGCTAGAATTTCTTCAGATACATTAGGAATATCTCTTGTAATTTCTTCTTTTCCTAATTTTGTATCGCGAGCTGTAAGCTCAAACTCTTCTAGATAAATAGAAGTATAGTAGTCTTCTCTTAAAAGTTTTTCAGAAATGATGATCGCATCTTCATAGTTGTATCCACACCAAGGCATGAACGCTACGAGAACGTTTTTACCCAATGCAATTTCTCCAAGATCAGTAGCCGGACCATCCGCAATAACATCACCTGCGATGATTTCGTCTCCAACGAAACAAAGAGGAGTCTGACTAATACAAGTTCCCCCGTTAGAACGCAAAAACTTCTTCAGCACATATGTTTTCTTATGGGAAAGGTTTGCTTTAGCCGCTATGATAATTTTAAACCCATCAACATATTCAACAACTCCATCTTCTTCCGCGATAATAACAGCGCCAGAATCTTTTGCAGAACGAAGTTCAAGACCTGTACCTACAATAGGGGCATCTGTTATTAAAAGAGGAACAGCTTGACGTTGCATGTTCGATCCCATCAAAGCTCTGTTCGCATCATCGTGCTCTAAGAAGGGAATCAAACCAGTAACAATCGACACCAACTGCTTCGAAGAAACGTCCATATGAGTTGGTTTGCTCGTATCAATTGTCAAAGATTCCCCTTTATATCTTGCCCAACAAAGAGGTTCTGCAAACATACTATGTTCATCTAAAACAGCCGAAGCCTGAGCGATAACATAGTTTTCTTCCTGACCCGCTGTCATATATTCGATTTCACTTGTAACAACACCATCTCTTACAATACGGTAAGGTGTTTCGATGAAACCAAATTCATTGATCTTTGCAAAAGAAGCTAAAGAAGTAATAAGTCCAATGTTTGGACCTTCAGGAGTTTCAATAGGACATATTCTTCCATAATGACTCGGATGAACGTCTCGCACTTCGAAACCTGCTCTTTCTCGATTTAAGCCTCCTGGCCCTAAGGCAGAAAGACGTCTTTTATGAGTAAGTTCCGCAATAGGATTCGTTTGATCCATGAATTGGGAAAGTTGAGAACGGCCAAAGAAGTCCTTTAGAACTCCAACCAACCCTTTAGCAGACACAATTTTTCCAGGAGTCAATGTATCGGAGGAAAAATCAAAAAGATTCATTCTTTCTTTAATAATTTTTTCCATTCTAGCAAGACCAATACGGCACTGATTCTGAATCAGCTCTCCCACTGAGCGGACACGTCGATTCCCTAAGTGGTCGATATCATCTACATTAGCGCCTTCATCCCCTTTCTTCAAGCGAATCAAGTATTTTAAAGCTAGGATTACATCTTCTTTTCTAAGTGTTACATTTTTAAGCTCTTCGTCTGTAATTTCAGTTCCAAGCTTGTAATTCAACTTATAACGACCCACTCGACCTAAGTTATAACGCTTAGGATCAAAAAATAGACGCATAATAGCAGAGCGAGCATTCGACAATGTAGCAGGTTCACCTGGTCTAATTTTTCTATAAAAGTCTTTTAAAGCTGATTCATAAGAATCTGTTGGATCTTTTGCTAACATTTTAATAATAGGACTTGTTTCATCGGCATCTTCTGCTACGCGAACAGCTGAAATACCAGCATCCAACATTCTCTTTAACATCGCTGTTGTTAACTTTTCAGAAGCTTTTCCAAAAATTACACCAGTTTGTTCTTCGAGAACATCTTCAGCTAAAACTTTCCCTACCAGTCTTACAAAATCTTTATCTGAACGAATCTTCACTTTTACAGTACTGAAAAATTCTTCAATAATGTCCGCATCCGTTGAATAGCCTAACGTTCTAATAAAAGAAGTCGCTAAAATCTTACGGCGGCGCTTTTTACGGTCGATATATATATAAATTAAATCATTAGAATCAAAAGCACTTTCTAACCAACTTCCTCTATATGGAATAATTCGGAAAGAATAGATAACAGTCCCTTTAGAATGTCTTTCTTGTTCAAAAGAAATCCCAGGAGAACGATGCAATTGAGATACAATTACCCTTTCAGCTCCATTGATTACAAAGGTTCCCTTGTCAGTCATAACAGGGAGCGTTCCCATGTACACTTCTTCTTCTTTAATCCCTGTTTCGTCTGTTAATCTAAACTTCACCTTTAAAGTGACGTTATATGTAATTCCTCTACGAATACATTCTTCCGGATTATATTTAGGAATACCAAGATTATATGACAAAAATTCAAGAACTGTCTTTTCGTCATATGACTTGATTGGGAAAATTTCGTTAAAAACTTCTTGCAAACCTTCACTTTCTCTTTCATGAGACAATCTGTCAGCTTGAAGAAACTGTTTGTATGATTTAATTTGAATTTCAATCAAATTTGGAAGGTCAATAATTTCTTCTTTTTCACGGAAACTCACCCGATGAGGCGGCTTTTTAAGCATTGAAATCGCTCCTACCCTATGATTTTTAATGGAAAGCTTGACTAATACACCCTATAAATCGAAAAACAACCCAGTCAATAAAATGTGTATTAGGAAATTAATAAATATTTACATTACAAAATAACAATAAGGAACAGAGGCTTGGATAGCCTCTGTTCCTATTCAAAAAACTGCTAAAATATTAGAGACCTTTAAGAGTCACTTTTCCGCCTGCGGCAGCAACTTTCTTAGCAATATCATCAGCTTCAGCTTTTGGGCTAGCTTCTTTCAATACTTTAGGAGCGCCTTCTACTACATCTTTAGCTTCTTTTAGACCAAGACCTGTTAATTCTCTAACGATCTTAATAACACTGATCTTCTTATCAGCTGGTGTTGCTTCTAAAGTAACTAAAAATTCTGTAGACTCAGCAACTGCAGCGGCTGCAGGAGCTGCTGCCATCATAACAGGAGCTGCAGAGGCAGCTTTTACGCCCCACTTATCTTCAAGAGCTGTCTTAAGTTTAGACATTTCCAAAACGCTCAGTTTGCTTAGATCTTCTACTAATTTTTCAATTGTTTGTTCTTGGGTACTCACGGTAAAACCTCATTAATTATCATTTGTTAAATTATGAATCGACTTCTTCAGTGTCACAAATTTTATTTTCTAAACAATCACTGTCACAAGTACTGTTTTCTGAACAATCACTGTCACCAATTTTGTTTTCTAAACAAAATATAACACTGCAAAGAATAGCCTCGATAGTTGCTAGAGTTTGACTCATTGGGGCTTCTAATGTACTGAGAAGCTGAGCACGCATTTCGTCTTCACTTGGAAGCTGAGAAATAAGTCTCAAATCTGTTTCAGAACAAAGATTTCCTTCAAATCGTCCACCAATTACAACAAAATTTCCAACACTTTCCTGAGAAAATTTATAGACGCATTTTGTTGTTTGCACAGGGTCTGTATCTGCAAAAATCACACCAATATGACCTTGTAGATTAGAGCGATCTAAAGTAAAACCAGCCTCTGCCGCTGCTTTAATGAGCACTCTTTTCTTTACGACCTCAAAACTTCCACCTGTTTTTGCAACATTCATTCGAAATTCTGCAGCAAGATTAGGATTCATCTTTTGATAAGTCGCTAAAACAATAGCTTGGGAGCCATCTATCTTGTCCTTAATTTCTTGCAATAGTAGGGATTTTTCTTGTCTCATATCTGTTACACTCCTTGTATCTCTGGGATGGAATGCAAATCAATTTTAAGCCCGGGTCCCATAGTAGAGGACATAACTAGAGACTTCAAAAACTGACCTTTTGCAGTTGCAGGCCTAGACCGTGCAATTGTTGTTAGCAATATTACAATGTTTTCATGAAGCTTCTCTTTTATAAAAGAGACTTTTCCAACTGAATTATTGATTACGCCATGCTTATCCGTTCTAAATTCAATTTTACCAGCTTTAACTTCTAAAATCGCTTTAGAAATATCCGCAGTAACCGTTCCTGCTTTAGGAGATGGCATCAAACCTCTAGGGCCCAATACCTTAGCCAACTTTCCAACTTCACGCATCATATCCGGAGTGGATATAATAACATTAAAATCTAACCAACCTAATTTTATTTTTTCAATCAGGTCTTCATTTCCCGCAAAATCAGCTCCAGCATCTAGCGCTTCTTTGATTTTCTCACCGCGAGCAAACACAACGAGAATAATCTTTTTACCTGTACCATTCGGTAATGATACAGTTCCACGTACTTGCTGATCTGTTTTTTGCGCATCTACGCCAGTTTTTAGCGCCAGTTCCACCGACTGATCAAACTTTGTCGGAGGGCATTTTTTTAAAACTTCGATAGCTTCTAGTAGGCTGTAGCTTTTTTCAGCTTCATACAACTTAGCTATCTCCCGAAATCTTTTACTTTTTTGATGCGACATGTTTCTTTAGCCTTCAATTATATCTACACCCATAGAACGGGCGGTACCCATAATAAGCTGCATAGCAGCTTCCTCGGAATTCACTCGCATATCCGAAACTTTTTTCTTAACTATGTTTCGAACTTGCGTTTTTGTGAGCTTCCCTACTTTATCTCTATTTGGAACTTTAGAACCAGACTCAATCCCGAGCTCTTTTAAAATAAGGCGGGATGCGGGTGGTTGTTTAGTAATAAATGAGAATGTTTTATCTGAAAAGACAGAAATAACAACTGGAAGAATATCTCCAGCTCTATCTTGAGTCTTAGCATTAAATTCCTTACAAAAAGCCATGATATTTACACCAGCTCCGCCCAAGGCAGGACCAATAGGGGGTGCTGGATTAGCTTTTCCTGCAGGGATTTGCAGTTTAATTATTTTTACAAGTTTTTTCGCCATTACAATTCCTTACTGCAAAAAATTCTTCTTATTCGACTTATGATTCTACTAATACTTGTTCAACTTGCCAGAATTCTAAATCATCAACTCTTGTTTCTCGTCCAAAAATAGAAACCATGACACTAAGTCTTCCTTTCTCATAGAATACTTCAATAACAGAACCTATAAAGTTAACAAAAACTCCGTCTGTAATCTTCACTTTGTCGCCTGCTGTGATATTGTGCTTTTGAACAATACCATCTTTCTTATTTTCTAACTCTGCTAAAATAGCATCTACTTCATTTTGAGGAAGCCATGATGGTTTTGCCCCACCCAAAAAATCTAAAACGCCATTCGTATTTTTAACATACATCCAAGCATCATCTGTCAGCGTCATTTTAACAAGAATATACCCAGGCCACATTTTTTTCTCGCTGATCTTTTGTTGCCCTTTCTTAACTTCTGCTATATTCTCAGTTGGCACCAAAATTTCTTCAACAAGTTCACTCATCCCTTTGGAGTCGCGATTTTCTTCTAATGATTTTTTGACCTTTTTTTCAAGTCCTGATATAACTTGAATTACATACCATTTATGCATCTTGCCCCTATTGATTAGCCAAAAATAAAACGTACAACGATCTTTATAAACTCCAAACCGTTCTTAATCAGGAAATCCACAAGATAAATTCCTACACCAAAAAAAAGAGTCGTTAAAACAACCATCTTAGTTGAAAAAATTAAATCTCCTTGAGAGGTCCAACTTACTTTTTTCAACTCTTCCTTCAAGTCTTGGATATAAGAAAAAACAGATTTTCTATTTGTGAAATTTGCTTTTCCATCTTCCATGTTGTACTCATCCATTTTTTATAAGTTGACTCTTATCATTAAATCTAATCGAGTGCGGAGGGATTTGAACCCCCGACCAGCGACTTTGGAGATCGCTGCTCTACCAACTGAGCTACACACCCAAAGAACACACAAAAAAGCACTTGATCAGGTAAAAAGTTCAAGTGCTTTTTTGATTTTTTTAACTATACAAGAACTTTTGAAACTGTTCCCGCTCCGATGGTTCTTCCACCTTCACGAATCGCAAATCTCATTCCATCTTCCATAGCAATCGGATGAATAAGTTCAGCAGTAAGTTCTACGTTATCTCCTGGCATAACCATCTCTACACCTTCAGGAAGAGTAACTGTTCCTGTTACATCCGTTGTGCGGAAGTAAAACTGAGGACGGTATCCAGTAAAGAAAGGCTTATGACGTCCTCCCTCTTCTTTCGTAAGAACATAGATAGTTCCTAAAAATTTTGTATGCGGCTTACAAGTTCCAGGCGCAGCTAAAACCATTCCTCTTTCAATGTCGTTCTTTTCAACACCTCTAAGTAAAACTCCTACGTTTTCTCCAGCACGAGCTTCGTCGAGTAGTTTATTAAACATCTCAAGGCCTGTAGCCACAGTTTCTTTTGTAGGTCTGATTCCAACAAGCTGAAGCTTATCGTTAACTCTTACAATTCCTTTTTCAACTCGACCTGTAGCAACCGTACCTCTTCCAGAAATAGAAAAGACGTCTTCAACTGGCATCAAGAAAGGCTTATCAACTTCTCTCGTTGGCGTTGGAATCTTTTCATCCACTGTAGCCATTAACTTATTAATGCACTCAATATAATGAGCATCACCTTCTAAAGCTTTCAATGCAGATCCTCTAATGATCGGTACATTGAAATATCCTTTAGACTCTAAAAGTTCTTGTAGTTCCATCTCAACGAGGTCCACTAACTCTTCATCACCTTCACCAATCATATCCATCTTATTAAGGAATACAACAAGAGCTGGAACTCCAACTTGGTGAGCTAATAAAACGTGTTCTTTTGTTTGAGGCATCGCACCATCTGTTGCAGCTACAACGAGGATAGCTCCATCCATTTGAGCAGCACCTGTAATCATATTCTTTACATAGTCAGCGTGTCCTGGACAATCTACGTGAGCGTAATGTCGTTCAGCTGTCTCATACTCTACGTGAGTAGAATTAATCGTGATACCACGAGCTTTTTCCTCAGGAGTATTATCAATGGAAGCATAATCTCTAAACTTCCCACCACCTTGAGTCGCTAACACTTTTGTGATAGCAGCTGTTAATGATGTTTTTCCATGGTCGACGTGGCCGATTGTTCCAATATTGACGTGCGGCTTATTTCTTTTAAATGTTTCTTTTGCCATTACTTCCTCCGTTAGGCTCCAGTAATTCTCATATTTAATTCTTCAAATCTCAATTGACTATGCCCGAAATAGGAATTGAACCTACGACCCCTTGCTTACCATGCAAGTGCTCTGCCACTGAGCTATCCGGGCGCTTTCATAACTGTCTAGTTTTTAGTCGAAAGCTCGCTAGCTTATTTTGCAATAGCATTAAAATCAACACAAAATGTATTTACCTTAATTTTTCTTCCAACCATCAAAATCAAACTAGCAACGTTATCTTTGCCTGTAAGTAATTCTTGCCTTTGTCAGATCATATGGGGACATTTCAATAGTCACCACATCTCCTACAAGAACTCGAATATTACGCATTCTCATTTTTCCGCACAAATGAGCCGTTACGTGCATTCCGTTTTGCAAAACTACACGAAAATTCATATTAGGCAACAGCTCCTCTACGGTACCATCTACCTTTATTGTGTCTTCTTTTGGCATACTTTATTTTTTTTCCAAAACATGGGACTATGTAACAAGATTTTACCCATTAATGTCAATCCCGTTTTAAAAAAAAGAACCCCTCCTCTCAATTTTTTACTATTAAACCTTTAGACTTGCTTGACTTCTCTTTTTAGAAGCTTTATCATGTACCTATTAAAAAAGCAGGCAAAGCTCATGACAAAAACTCCATCTTATACAGAAGTACTATATCTTTACGAGCAGAAACATGAAGCTTTACTACAAATTTTTTCTTCTCTTAAAGATTCTAACCAAATCTATGAAAAAATCATAGAATTAGGAAGAAAACTTCCTCCTTTTTTAGATGCATTAAAAACAGAAGAACACTTAGTGAGCGGCTGCCAAAGCGAAGTTTATCTCTTTTCAGAAATCGATATTGACGGGAAAATGACTTATAACATCGGCTCACAAGCCCTAATTTCTTCGGGCCTTGCGGCACTTCTTCTTTTAATATATCAAGGAGAATGCGCAGAACTAATCCTCCTCTGCCCCCCTCGTTTCATTTCAGACTTAGGACTTGCTAAAAATCTCTCACCTGGCAGATCTAACGGTCTCGCAAGCATCTACGCTAGAATGAAACAAGAAACCACAAAACTCTATCTAACGCAAACAGCTACTCTCCATTCTAAATAAAAAAAATAAATGAAGAGAAACTTTCACAAACTCCATACCAACCCCCTAAAGATTTAATTAATTTTATGACAGGCGCAGCTTCTGCCACTCTAGCTTGCCCATCATCCCAAATCTTAGACGTTGCAGCTTCCAAAATAGGTTTAATCGCAACAGCGGAGCTAACGTCCTCTAAACTTCTACATAGACTTTGTAGATTCTAAAGGGGTTTATTTTAGAGATTCTAACTCCACCCTAATAACAGAGACTCCCTTTTTTAGAACCTTAGCAAAAGCCATTTCTTGGATGAGCCTAACATGGCCAATCTTAATGCCACTCTTTTTTGAAGAGATCCTCTTTAGACATGGAATTCAAGAGATCTCTCTTCAAGAACTTCCTAAATCTATCCTCAAAAAAGCAGCTCCAGCTAAAGAAACTCTTTTAGACTCAAAAACAGCCAAAGCAGGCAGAATCCTACTTACTTCAACTCTTTTTTCTCTTTTTCACCTTACGCATCTCGTCATAATTCCTAAACCTGTAATGCTAGCGCAACTTGTAAACACCTTCACGCTCGGAATAGGCGCTGGTATTTTAAGAGAGTCTAAACTAGGACTTGCTGGAGCTATAGGACTTCACTTAGGATACAACATCATAGGACTCTCACCCACCCTTTGGAACTGTCGATTTTAACTTGAAAAAACAGTTAATAACAACTTTAAATATAAATCAGTTTACAAACTGGTTTTTGTGGACTTTTTATAAGAACTAAACTATGATTCTTAATTAAAAAAGATATTAAACTTTCGGATTAAAATGAATTCTACACCTATTACTTTTTCTCAAAAGTGGAACGTCATGCTTTCTCCTGAAAAGGAATTGGCCCACCGCTCTAACGCTCTTTACAACCACATAGTGACAATTGCTACAGCTGTCGCTTTTGTCGCCTTAGCAGTTATTAGCTCCTTATTCTTTCCTGAACTTGCCACATTCCTTATCATAGCAACAGCTTTCCTCTTAACTCCCGGGGTAGAATTTGCCAGATCTTTCCTTAATAAAGCTCGAGAATCTAAAAAGTTAGAAAATCAAGCCGTGCAAGTTAGAGCCGCTTATGACAAGCTGATCTTAGCAAAAGCGACTAACCCTGAAATTAAAGCGTTGAGCTTTCATTGGAACAACAAAGCATTACAAGCCCAAAAAACCTATAACACTCTATATCAAAAAGCTCTTGAAAAAGCAAATGACGCTGAATCTTCTTCTTCCTTAATAACAAAGTATAGACTAGAAGCTCTTGATGCTGAAAATAAATCCATGAAAATAAAAGTTTACTCTCTTTTTCTAGAAAGCTTGATTGGAAATCAAAAAACTTTTGAAAAAGTCTTTCTAAAGCATGGAGAAAACTTCTCCTCTACTTTTTCTACATTTTCTAAATGGGACTCGCGCGAAACAGAAAAAAGAGCAATGGATCCTAAATTTACAAATAACGACTTTTTATTGACGTTTTATAATAAAAACATATCTCCTATTTCCTATGATGAAGTCTATCAAGAAAAACTTAAGGAAAACCTAAAAAGCCGTCTTTATCAAGCATTAACAGAGCAGCTAGTTTAAAGAAGAATTTTGATTTCAGTTTGAACTCCTCCACTAATTTCAACCTTACCATCTGCTGTTATAAAAACATCATACTCTAGACGCACTCCAAATTTTTTAGGTAAATAAACTCCAGGTTCTATAGAAAAACAGGTTCTTGGAAGGATTAATCGATCATCAAAAGTTTCTATGCTATCCATATGAGTTCCTGGACCATGATCTTGGACATAAATATTATGCCCGGTACGATGAATAAAGAACTCTCCATATCCAGCTTCTTCAATAACTTTCCTAGCAGATTGATCTACTTCCCACCCTCTAACATCTTTTTTTTCTAGAAATTTTTGAATTACAAAGTCGGTAGCTTCTTTTTGCGCTTTCCTGACAAGATCAAAAATTAATTGCTGCTCCTCTGTCGGAGCTGCTGCTGCAACACCTACCCTACAGATATCGCCATAAATAGATCCGGCCTCTTTTTTCTTACACCACAAATCAATGAGAATAAAGTCTCCTTCCTGAATCTCTTTCTGGTCTTTCAACTCTGGTATATAATGCGGATTACTAGTATTTTCATTAACAGCACAGATCGGTCCTCCTTCAAAAACACACCCCTGTTCTTGAAGCCTTAAAGCAATAAATCGCCGAACGTCATACTCTGTTATCTTTTTTTTCTTATTAAGTGTTTCCGAAATAAATCCCCACGCGGCTTCTACAGTGCAATCTAAAATATGAGCTGCTTCAAGCTGACTTTCCCTTTGCTGTGAAGTTAAAACACATGTAAATTCTTGCACAAAACTTGAAGAAGACACAACTTTTGGAACAATTTCTCTAATTAAATCAAGAGTTCCTCCATCCACAAAAGAAACATAAGGGATTGCATTTCTTGGAGAATACTCCATAGCAATAGAAGAAATCCCTTTTAAAAGATTTTTCAGATTCTCTTCTAGTGTTTGCCACTTAAAATAACTAAGAGTCTTCCCTGGAAGCTTATCCAAAACATGCATTTCTGTTGCATGGACAATTTTCACCGGGACCCCTACTACTGGAATCCAGTAAAAAAATCGCCTAGTTAAAAAACACGAAGGGTCGATTTCTAAAAATTCCATAGCCAGAAGGTTCTTTTTTTGAAAATCATAAATAAGCCAGCCATCTATTTTTTCTTTTTTTAAAACAGATTGAACTCTCTTAATTTTTTCCATCATCATAAAAACTCTCCATTTAGTGATAGAGACACTGAATTAAAGCGGACGCCGCCACTACACGTAACCCTTGAAAAGGTTCTTTTAAAAGACCTACTAAAAAAGGGATTGATGAGGCATCTCCAATTCGTCCTAAGGCTTCAAGAATGTGCATTTTCATTTCTCGATCTACATTAGGATAGGCAGCAATTAAAACCTTAACAGCAGAAGGATCTCCTCCTACAAGAGCTAAAATAAGAGCCGCTTGTATGCGTATTTTTTCGTCTGAATCATTTAAAAGATCCCGAATAATCTCTAAAGAACTTTCATCTCCCTCTTGAAGTAATGTCGATGCTGCCGCTGCTGTAACGCCCCAAGGCTGGCTTTTTAAAAACTTCTTCACCGCCTCTTGGGCTTTAGGGTAATGTACAATACTCAAAATAGATAAAAGATCTAATTTCACAAGGTGATCGACCATCTGAGGATATTGAGGCATCCCTTCTCGATGGCAAACTGTACTTGGGCTTAAACTCTGAAAAAAACCGTTCGCACCCGCATCCCACATCCACAGCTCTTTCTCACTCTCTTCTAAAGCTTCAGCTAATACCTTTGCCGATTTTTCGACTTCCTGCCTCTGTCCGATCAATCCGATCGCTAAATTCACTCGTGTATAAAGATCAGACTCTTCTTTTATTTTCTTTTGAGCTAGGGAGACCCCTTTGATGCCAGTAGCTCCCAGAGCAGCAGCTGCTAATCTTCTAAATTCGAGTCTATCTTGATTAATCCATTTTCCTAAAACGACAAGTCCTTGCTCCCCTTCTAAAACAGTAGCGAGCCATCCCGCCATAATAGAAACCTCTGGATGTGAATCCAGAAGATTTTTCTTCAACAAGTCTATAGTTTGCTTTCCTTGCAAACTACGAACCTGCAAAAGCCCCAAAGTCTTCATTGTAGAAATACGAACATTAGGTGAAGAGTCAGAAAGAAGTGGAGCTAAAAAATCAACTCCTTCTTTAAGATCTAAATGAGCTACAATTTCAGATGCTAAATGCCTAAGACCTGCTCTTTCACTATTTATAAGACTAGACAATTCTTCCATTGAAATCGTTTCATACATACCCGTTAAAGCTATAATAGCAGCTGCTTTTTCCTCTGCCATAGTTTTAGGACTAGCTACCATTTCTTGAAGAGTTTTTTTAGCTTCTAACATCCTTAAAGTCCCAATAGCTTGAATAACCTCCAATTTGACAAACCAAACCTTCTCTTCTTTTAACAACCGTAAAAGCTCTTTTCTTAAAGGAGCATCACCATACTGAGAAGAAAGTTTAACCGCTAAAGACCTCAAAAGAGAATTAGAGCCTTGTAATTCTTTTAATAAAATAGAAATTGCTCGTGCATCTTGAGTAAAGGCAGCCCCTAAAAGAGCATATAACCGAACAATAAGTAAAGGAGATCCTTCCCCTTTATTTAACACTCCCCAAGCTAACCACTCTAAAATAACACGATCGGAAGTCGTATGCGTTTCTGATGTTTTAAAAATAGAAAGAAATTGCTCAAAAGCTTCTACCTCTTCTCCTTGTTGGCAAAGAGCCTTTAAGTAGGCTAACTGAAGATTTAAAGACTGAGGATACTGCTTTAAATAGCTTTGAGCATCTTTGACCGCTGAAGCAGAATCTTGAATAAAAAGATGACTATGAATCCTTTTAATCGCATTTTCTTCTGCCACTTCACCTGCATTGCATAGAGAAGCAACTAAACTTAAAAAATAAAATATTTTTTTCGCGCTCAACATCATTCCCGATTCCATTTAATCACAAAAACTCACAATAGTCAAGAGGGTCTCAAAAGCCAAGAACTATCCTAAGTCTGTATGAGTTTCTAGTAATTTTCCTCCAATCAGATGAAAATGCAAATGATTAACCACTTGCCCCCCCTCTTTTCCGTTATTCGTTAAAAGACGATATCCTTCAGCAATCCCCATTTCTCTAGCAAGCTTTTGTGCTACACAGATCATTTCGGTTACTATATGCATATCTTCTGCGGAAACCGATTGAAGGTTTGAGATCTCTTTTTTTGGAATGATTACAATATGTACAGGGGCTTTTGGAGCAATATCTTTAAAAGCTAAAACCCTCTCATTTTCAAATACTTTTTGACAAGGAACCTCTCCCCTTATAATTTTCCCAAATATCGTGGTCATCTTCCCTCTCTCTTAAGATAATGCATATTGCATAGCTCTAACTGCATCTTCTTCTGTTTCCCAAACGGAAATAAAAAGTCCCTTATGACAAAAAATAGCGCCTTGAATTTGGCTAACTTTTTTTAGATCTTTATCTAATAAGCCACCCCACTCGGCTGGCAACGGCTTTCTAACCTTCATTCTTTCTGAATTTAAAGGAGGAATTCCTCGTAACTTCCAAAATCCACCCGATGGCATAATCACAAATTTTGCAGGATGTTTTTCCCCATTTAACTCAAAAAAAGCATCAATCCATGGCATTGCTATTGAAAAGTGTAAGTATTCTTTATTTTCAGACATAGCAGACTTTACTAAGTCTCGACATCCACTAACATAAGCAAAGCGATCCAAAGCTCTTCTTAAGTGCCCCACCACAAAATCCAAAGCCTGTTGAAAAGCCTTGTCTTGGTCCTCAGGTAATGCATCATATTGAATCGGAACAAAATTACTAATAATATGAGAAAAAGTACATACACCCGGTTCAAGATTCACTCGACCGTTATCATGAGCATCCACTCCCTGGATCAACAAATGATTCAAAAAATAATATACACTTTTCTTGATCAAGCCTCGTTCGTTCAAATACAACCACACCATTCCCGCACTACTAAAATCTCCTTTATAGGAAACTTGGTGGTGGTCAAAACGTTTTTTTAGAGGATCGTATTCACCTCCTACATCACAAACAAATTGACAGGTTGCTAGTTTTTCAGAATTTCTAGTCCTCATAACCTTATCCCGATCAATCAAATCATATACAAGAAGTAAAGCACATGCGGTGACCTCATCTGCATGAAAAGTTCCATTATGTGTTCCAAAACTTCGAGGGATTATCATACAAATCCTTTTGCAAAAATTAAACAGGCCAATCTACTGCATAGAAAAAAAAATAGCAAGCAACTAATTATTGTACTTTTTATGAAACTCGCTTACTCTAAAATTTAATGAATAAAAAAATACGGGAAAAAATGACAACATACTTAGCATCCGATTTTTACGACCTAATCACCCCAGATGGATTCATTTCTCAATATACTTTATTAGGGCCTAAGCAAGCTATAGCTACGGTGGTAATTCAAAAAATTTCTCCAGCCTTTAAAGGTTTCGAAATAGAAGAAAGCTTAGTCTCTTTTAACCTAAAAAGCACCCTTGCACAACTTGGCCTTAACGCCATAAGCTCGGAAATTTATCTACAAAAACAGGAACGAACAGCTCAAATAAACATTACATTAACAGCATACGGAAAACTGGCTGAGGCACTTCTTCTTCAATTGGAAATAGGCTCCTACATAGGTAAATTATTTGCATCTGACGAAAGAAGGAAGGTTCGAGATCCTAATTATCTCCTTCGTATGTTTAATCGTTGCGACCGGAAAGGAAGACCTCTTTTATATCTAGGGAAAGCTGAAAACAGTGAAGATCTGCTATTAGAAAAAAAAGATGGGTATACCGTTGCCTTTCTCTCCCTCTTAGAGGGAACTTTATACTATGACGATGCGATTCTTGGGTTCATCCCAACTCTTGGTAAATCTTTAAAACATCCTCACTTTCAGTTAAGACCTCTTTTGCAACTCTTGCAAAAAAGAAACATGCAAAACCCTAAGGTTTTAATAGAGAATGAAATCTTACTCGTTAAAACGCAACCTCTTCACATTCGAACTGTCTTTGGCAAAGTCAAACAAGATCTTTTACCTCCAGGTTTTCAACACACCTCTGCTTGCATTTTAGAACCTTCGACTAAAGCATCTGGTGATGTTTACGAACTCTTTGGAACCAGTTCTTCCGACATTCAAACCATTCCACTAGAATTTTTCACCTTAGAACCTCATAGAGAACATGTCTTTTTTTCCGATCGAGATCAATTACAAACAAGCCTTGAAGATACACAAATGCTATTTCAGGCCTTTTCTACAGCTCCCACTCCTTTCCATCATAAAACAGCTGTTTTCATAGCAAAAGGAGATCAACTCCTTAATTTAAAACCAAACGATTGGATCTCTAAAGAACCCCATTTCTATGAATTTCCGGGTATGATCTATCACTCAGAAAGACAGTCGCTTCTCGTAGAAAAATATATAGAACAACAACCTATCTACCCCTTTTTAAAAGCCATAGAAGATGAAGTTATTACGAGTCAAGGAGTTCTCTTAACTCGTTTCTTCCCTTCTCCTTTAATGAAAAAAGCATTACTCGATGACTTCGTTCATAGATGCTTAAAAGGAATTTATTTTGAGCAACCTTCTCGAACTTTTGGAGACTTTTTCTCTCATGAAGATCGATCTATGCTATTAGACTTGGCTAAATTTGCAATTCCGGTTTATTGGGTTGATAAAAAAACAAAACAAATCCTCCAATATGTCGCAAAACCTCACAAGGATTCTGGAATGTTTGTTCCTCTTCATCTGATAGAAGACTTTTTAAACGCCGTTTCTTTTGGAATTTATGGATCTAACTTATCTTCAGGAACTTTTGAAAATGAGCTCTACATACTCTTTGAAGGGCTTGAAAAACTTCGGCATAAAACCAAACACCCGTTATTCAACAATAAAACACCTATAGCGCTTATTACAGGTGGGGGACCCGGTGTTATGGAAATGGGGAATAAGGTAGCTAAATCCCTTAATCTACTTTCTTGTGCCAACATTGTAGACTTTTGCTCTCAGCAAAATGCCGTTGTTAATGAACAAAATCAAAACCCCTATGTCGACATTAAAATGACATATCGCCTAGATCGCTTGGTAGAGAGACAAGCCGAATTTAATTTAGATTTCCCCATCTTTTTAGCGGGTGGTATAGGAACAGACTTTGAATATAGCTTAGAAGAATTAAGAAGAAAAGTTGGGTCTACGGCTTTAACACCTATCCTGCTTTTTGGATCCCCCGACTACTGGGCTCAAAAGATTAGTCCTAAGTTTCAATGCAACCTAACTACCGGCACTATTGCAGGATCTGAATGGATCAGTAACTGTTTCTACTGCGTAGAAAATGCTTTACAAGCCCTACACATCTACGAGCTCTTCCTTTTAGAAGAGCTCTCTATAGGAAAAAATGGCCCTATCTTTGAAGAAGGCTTTGTTAGAGTTAAAGGCCTTCATCACAGAAACTTATCCCCTTAGAAGCCCCAAGAAAACCCCATTTCTCCATACTGAGTCTTTTCTAAGAAGAATTGTCCTTCGTAAGAATGCCCATGATGATATTCTAAGTATAGACGCATCTTACGCCCTAGTCCTGAAAGTTTACTTAACTCGTATCCCATCTGAATAAACAGCTCTAGATCCCAATTTCTAATCTGCCAATTTTCCAAGTGAATAGCTAAATACGGAGTTCCATAAAGTTGATGATAATACAACTTTTGGCCTAATAGTTTTAGCTCTGTTCCATATTTTACATAAAATGTATCCATAGGAAAAGAGTTGTCGCTATGCAAGATAAATCCAGGGCCAAAATAAGTTCTTAAATGCCCTGAAAGTTGATAGGATGTCATAACTTCCAAAGCTTCATAACTTGGATTTTTACGCTTATATAGATACTCTGGATGGTTTACGATAAACTCATCTCCTAAGTGACTAGAAATATGATAAAGCCTAGCTCGAAAAGCCCATCGATCATATGCGTATGTCAATGGAATCCCTAAGAAATAATCCGTATTTACAAGCTCACAATTTTCATCATTTCTCTTTGGCACATCATGAAAGTTAAACACAGCCCAAACAGCGCCCTCGATTCCAATTTGCAAAGCTCCATTCCATTTAAAAACATCTCTCCATCTAAAAAGAGGAAATTCATCCCCAATTCCGACTGAAGCTGTTTCAATTCCAATTACGTGATCCCCATAACGGAAAGCTGCATAGTTATAGGGTTCTCGAGGATCTGCAATAATAGGTTGAAAAAGTATAGTTGCCTGAGGAAACCATACCCCATTAACCCTAGGTTGCTCTACATACTTTTCTCTAGAAGCTATCTCTGCCGAAGTTAATTCTTTTGATTCAACTGACAAAACCCCCGGCAAATCCTTTACAAAGTTGATAATACTTGTAGATGTCAGTTCGTTTTTAGGGAGATTTGTGAGATAAACCTTATGATCTTTAACTGTAACAATTACTTGGAATTCATAAAAATGCATATCAACAAGAGCTTGAATATACCCTTCTAAATACGGATCTGTTGAATCTTCAAAATTCTCTATCGGCAAGCTATCTGCTCGAGTCAATAAAATTGGCTCTATGTAGGCTATCTCTGTCAAATCCGATACCTCAAATCCAGCGTCATCGGCATAAAGAGTTGCTATACCTAGGAGGCAAGACATTAAAGAAGCCAAATGCTTTGAAAAAATAAATCTATCCATGAAAGTAAGTCTCGCTTGCTACTGAAGTTAGGGTGCATGTATAAACAATTTTAAGAATTATCTGCAAAAGAATTTTACGAAGATTTTTCTTGCATTTCTAATCCTAAGAATATTACTATATGTTTCTTAAAAGTGCGGGGCAGTAGCTCAGGTGGTTAGAGCAGCGGACTCATAATCCGTTGGTCGTGGGTTCAACTCCTACCTGCCCCACTTTCTTAAGTAACTCTGGTACAATAAACTTAAAACCAGAGGCATCATGCAAGACTTCACTACAACATCAATTTTCCGCATTTTTTCCGCAATTGACTGGAAACAACCAGAATCAATGTCTAGTTTGAAGAAACACCGGAAGTTTCTACTTTGCTCCAACAATTATTATTTCAATAAACATAGACACAAAATCAAAACTTCCAGTTACAACATTAACTAACGCATGTAAATGCCGTAATTAGGAGACGTTATGAGTGGATTTATCATGAAAGAAAAAACTTGAAAAAAATCAAAACTTTGCAGTTGTTGTCATTCAAGCAAACAATTCAACAAGTTGCAGCTAAACAATTTAACACAAGAGCTCATCAAGTTCTTAATATTGTAAAAAAATCATATCCAACTCATAATGAACATGATAAAAAATCAACAATCCTCACTTGAAAAAAAAGACTGAAGCTCAAAAAAGCCAACAACGTTACTTCTTTTCTTTAAGCCAAAGATGCTTGTCTTGAAATCCAAGAGCTAACTGCTACTTAAACCATTCTTCCGTAAAATGTCTTGGTAGTTTTTTCTTAACTCCTGCTTTTTCTAATAATTTCTCAAGAGAAATGCCATTATCAGACAAGCCTAAGACGCTTAATAATTTTATTGGCAGGGCATTACCCGTACAAAAGCAGTAATCTTTAAAATTAGGATTTTTTAATAAAGCCAAGGCTTCCCGTTCTCCGGGATCAATACTAGGAAAAAACACAGGTTTGACAAGTGATTGCAGGTATAAATCATCCTCCAACGAGGCTTCTAATTCGCAGATATGACCTTGCTTTAGAGCTGCAAGCAATTTGATAGGTTCTTTTCCTTGATAGCCCTCAAAATAGAACGCCTCATCATGCAAAACTGTTGCCGGCAAAAAATCTTATATCTAGAAATTAATACATTCCAATAAGACTGAACGTGAGCATTAATTACGACATTGGCATCAAGAATCACTAATTCTAATTTCTTCATTATCCATTTCCATAAGACCGTGTGAGGCGAGGACTGTTCCAAGTGAAGCCAATGATACATTCAATAGCTTTGCAAGACGACTGCGAGAAATCTTACTAAATTGCTGGTATGCTAAACAAGCAAGCTTGACAAATCTATCTCCCACTTTTAACCCATTTTCATGAGTTTTTAGCAGATTTTGTTTATCAAGATCTTGAAATCTTTCATCGGTTAAGATTGTTTCAAAAAGATTTTTAGAAATAAAGCCTAAATACTTAAGACGATAAAGCAATGCATTAGCAGATACTCTATACTCACTGGCAAGAGCTGCAATGGCAGAAAGCTTTAACATCCCATCAACCACTAAGTGCCGCATTTGTTGCCTTAAAGAAGTCTCCGGGATTAACAAACCGGCAGCAAAAGCTTCTGCTAAATTTTCATTTTTCTGTTCTATACTAGGATCAGAAATAATTCTACGCATTAGATCTTCATTCCAAGTAATGATATGAAATAACTCATGAGCGATTCTAAAAGACTGTCTCCAGGGCTCATTTTCATTCACAAGAATTGCTGGACCAAAGCTGTATACAGAACAAGCAGCAGCCCCTTCATCTAAAGAAAGACTTAAGAATCTTATGCCATAGTTTTCTTCTAGAATTTTTGGAAGAGTAGCTGCAGGAAATTCTCCAAGATTTAATTGCTCTCTGACTGTATCTGCCACTTCATTTGCCCAATCTTCATCAGCTGTAGAAATATTAAGTTCGCACTTCGGAAGAGCTCGTTTTACCGGTAGTTTTTCTTCCAATAAATCTTCTAAAAACTTGTAATCTTCACATCGCTGAAGAAATTGACGTTCTTTCAAGGAGATAGACTCTTGAGGCTTATTTCTCCACAAAACGAGAGGTTCAGAGGTTCGTGATGGCTTAAAAAACTCCTCTACCTCAACATGAAATAAGTGAGCCAGCTTGTATAATTCCCACGCTTTTAAATCTCTTTCTCCCGACTCAACCTGAACAACAATAGCATGTCCACTAGAGTCCCATCCCATACGCTCAGCGACTTTAATCTGAGTAAGATGGCAACGCTCTCTTTCTTCTTTTATCCTACTGGCTATAAGCTGTTTATTTACAGAGCTCATGAAAACCTTTCATTTGTTGACTTTATTGTACTAAAAAAACAGCTGAAAAGCAAGATTTTCTAACAAATCAAGTGAAATTCACTCATATTATCGACAAAAAACATCACTTTCCTAGAAATCCCATCTTCTTTAGGATCCCGACATTTTACGCATTTTTTCCGCAATTGACTGGAAACTTTTGGAATTTTCAGGAATTCAATAGAACAAGACCTTAATCTCCTTGAGAGGAAAACTCGATTCTGGTTAACTCTCTTTCGTTCATAGTTACTACCGGAATAGGACTCATAATCCGTTGGTCGTGGGTTCAACTCCTACCTGCCCCACTTTCTTAACTAGCACAATCCATAGCATTTACGCGACAATCGGCTTGATCAAATATCAAGTTTTGATTTAGATTGTTTGCCGACGGTGCAATGGCGGTGCAACGAGTTACAACTTTATCCGATAGCACCATCCAACCCATAAAAACTCTTAACCTAGAGGTTGGGAATTATGGCGTCTATTTATAAGCGAAAAAATGAAGATGGAACAAGTGTCTGGAGGGCTGTTGTCCGAAAGAAAGACTATCCTACAGTATGTAGTCATTGGGATCGAAAACAGGAAGCAGAAGATTGGGCTCAGGATGTAGAGCATCAGATCAAACTTGGACAGTTTAAGTTTGATCAACACAACCAACTCCGCACTTTTACAGAGCTTGCTGAGAGATTTTTAAACGACGGAGCCCTTGAGCATCACCGTTCCGCTAAAGATACTCTGCGTCATATTACCTACTGGAAATCTCTTTTTGACTCTTACGCTCTTATTCATATTACATCTGAATTCATTGGAAAAGAAAGAAAGCGTCTTTTGTAGACTCCTACTCATAAAAACAAAAAACGCGCATCTGCAACAGTCAACCGTTATATGGCCACCCTTTCTCTTCTTTTAAGCTATGCGGCCAAGCAGCTCCAATGGATCAGCGAAAATCCTTGCTCAGGGTTAATCAAACTCAAAGAAAATCCTGGAAGAGATCGTGTTCTAACCTCCGAAGAAATCAATGCTCTTCTTTCCGCCTGTAAACAAAGTAGCCCCCCCCTATCTCTATCCCATTGTCTTGATTGCAATCACCACAGGAGCTCGTCAAGGAGAAATCCTCAATCTTGAATGGCAACACGTAGACTTTGACAATAAGCTCGCTTATTTAAAAGAAACCAAAAATGGCAGACCTCGAAGCATTTCCCTTTCATAGCCTATTCTAGAAGAACTCAGAAAACTCTATCAAAATAGACAGCCATTTAAAACTCTCGTTTTTGCAAGCAAGACTGCTTTTGGACGAGTGGGTATTAAAAAAGCCTGGCAAACAGCTCTTCGCATTGCCGGAATAGAAAAATGCCGAGCTCATGATATGCGCCATACTTTTGCAACGATGGCGGCAGCCCAAGGAGCTTCTAATCTCGAACTGGCAACCGCAATGGGACATCGTACTCTTCAAATGCTGCAGAGGTATACTCACCTTGACGCCCCGATTACTAAAAAATTTAGCAATCATATTTCTGAACAAATTACGCAAAGAGATGTCATATGACCACCAAATTGCCACTGTCCCCGCATAAACCTTCCATTCCAACGACCCTGCCTGATGGTCTTATCGAAGACCTGAGAGGCATGATCGAGCAAACCCGAAAGTCTATTGCTTCTACTGTAAACACTAGAATTACAATGCTTTATTGGCATGTAGGAAATAGAGTTCGTAAAGAAATTTTGAAAGAAGAACGCGCAGAATACGGGAGGTCAATTGTCGCATCAGTGGCACGACAATTAACACTGCTTTACGGCAAGGGATTCTCTGAAAAAAGCTTACGCCGCATGCTACAATTTGGAGAACTTTTCCATGACGAGCAGATTGTCGCATCGCTGCTGCGACAATTGAGTTGGACACACTTTACTCTGCTTATTCCTATCAAAGATCCTATCAAAAGCGACAACTACGCTGACATAGGGGGGATTCGTGGATGGGAAAGCCTTTGCTTTAGCCATGTGTTTGCTTTTCATCAAGACACTTTAATATGAGTGTCAAAAGCTCGGGTTTCACGCGCTCTACCAACAGATTGGGAAGCGCTATGCGTGTATAAGAGCGACCAAGCCATCCAGCTAACTTTGTTGAACCTTCCACGCCAATTTCAAATTCTTGTAATGGGTTGATGTTGAGGAGATGATGTCTATCAAAGAAGAATCGTCGATTTATGTCACACTCAATGCATTTAAATTCAGAACGGCCAATCACCTCAATGTGAAGTTTTCGTTGATTTTTTCCAGTGGCTTCAAAAGCCCTCGGGTTGTATTTAGGAAGTAGTTTAACGACCATGGCTTCAACAATAGGATCTGTTGCAAATCTAGATGACACGACCGTGCAGGACTGTGTGCATAAGATGAGAAGTTCACCATTTGTCAATTGGATATCCTGAATAATACCACGCGGATCAAAAATAGCGCCTTGGCGCCAACCTTTATCTAAGATTGTCTTTGCGCAGGCGATGTCAGGATCTTCCTGTTTTAATTTATGAGTCATAGGAGGTGGTCACCTCGCGAGATTCCCGCAAAAAGGAGTTGGACTTAATAGAGGATGTGGAGGTACCTAAACCTTCTCGAATTTCTTCTTTCTTAGCCAGTAGCCAGAGTTGAGACAGTGCGTTGCGAATAGAGATCTCATCTAAAATTTTTGCTTGCAGCATAGAGGCAAGAGATTGTTCCCCTATAATGTTACGAGACCAAAATCGATAAAGATGGCGAAGACTCGTGAGCTTATTTTCATTCAGCAAAGAGTAGACTTTTTCTAACCGTTCTTGATTGTGAACTTTCACAGCACCGCCACTTAGCCAGGCATATACAGATTTTCTTTCAACCCCTGCAATTTCAGCTATAACTGCTATAGGGATGCCATCTTCTCTTAGCCAAGTAACAATTTCTTGGCTAGATAAGGAAGGATGTCTTATGACTTCAGCAGTTCCAAAGTATGCTGTTCGCTGTTTGATCCACATTTGGGGGCGAAGCATGAATTCGGTTGCGCCATTAGATGAAGTTCCAAAAACACATCCAAGCCCAATAATCGCTCCTGCATAAGGAGCTGTAAAAGATCCAGCTTGTAAAAAGCGCATCTCTACCTCCAAACCGCGTGCGAGAATTCGGTACCAACAGAAATGAAAACCTCTTTAGATATTCCACGAAGTTCTTTTAGATGTTTTAATACCTCTTTGGTTTTTATACTCGCAGGCTGAGAAAATGTAATGCTATGATCGATATCTATGAGCGCGAAATCAGTTTCTGGGCGACTTTGAATCCATCCATTTTTGACAATAAGAGGAGATTGAAGTTCAGGAGGAAGCGTATATTGAGGGTTACGCATAGATTGAAGCCTTAATTCTCCTATATCTGTCTTATAACGGGCAACGTAAGCACCCTCAATGATAGACCATTGTGATCGAGGTGGCTCAGTGGGAAGAACCCAAGAATCTAAATAGTCTTTCAGTAAGTGGTTGTCCTTCGTAACTACTAAATTGACATAGCGGATTCCTATTGCAGTCATCCAATCGATACCGAGCCCCGGTACTTTCAAGAATGCTTCGAGCCCCTTTTGAAAGCGATTAGAAAAATTGGGGAAATCACGATAATCTACTGTGTGTAAACATAAGGCTTGTTCAGTTAGAATAAAGCCCCATTTTCGGTCTACTGACATAAACTGCCATAGCTTACTTTCATGTTGTCCTATTTGAATTCCTTGGGGACTAAAATCGGCGTTAAAAACGGGGACTTTGACTTCGTCGACGAGAGGATATTCATTTCGGATTTTATCCAAAAATAGATCAATGAATCGCTCTATTCCAGGCACCTTGGGAAATTGAATCATTCCAAGGGTGTAGATAAGTGGCGCATTTTTCAAAGCCGTCATAATTTCACCTCCACTATACACTCTACTAAACACTCCTATTCCTTTGTAATGCAAATCTCAATTCTCGAGAGCATTTTCACGGGATGAGGTTGAGTCATTACGCAATTTTTACGCACTCGGAGGGAAAAAGAGTGGTGTAAAATAGCGCAAATGAGCACAATTGACAGTTTAAAAAACCGCCAATTTTACTGGGCCTATCTACTCTCTTTTACGCTCTTTTACGGAAGATCAACCCACTCATAATCCGCTCTTCGTGGGTTTAACTCCTACCTGCCCCACTTTCTTAAGTAACCGCTCATAATAACCTATCCAAATAAAGTGGCTATTCTACTCAGCATAAAACAGCCTCGAAAAAAGATTGAATCTAAATTTAATTGAGCTCATTATCTTTTACAAGAAATTGAAACTGGCGAACCGAGTTTTTTGAAACAAAAACTCGGCTTGTCCTGATTATGTTTTGACATGATTATTCTCTCTCTATCCTAATTTTAGAAAATGTTTAAGGAATTGAAATATGGTACAAGACGTGCGCTGGCAGCAGCGATTTGCAAATTTTGAAAAGGCTTTGCTGTTTCTACAAGCAGGTTGTGAGCAAGAAAAATGGACACAACTTGAAGAAGCAGGCATGGTCCAAGCGTTTGAACTCACTTTTGAACTCGCATGGAAAACCCTCAAAGACTATCTTTCGGCAAAAGGGATTACGTCAACTTTTCCTCGCGATGTGATCAAAGATGCATTCCAAACGGAAATCATTCAAGACGGTGTCTCCTGGCTCCGGATGCTCGATAAGCGAAACGAACTTTCCCACACCTACAATAGAACAAGCGCCCGAAAAGCTCTTGAAATTATCAAAGGTGTGTACTACCCCTGTATTCATCAACTTTATCTTTATTTAAAAAAAGAGCTGTAAATGTCTTACGGATTTCTTCCAGGAGAGTTAGAAACTATCTTAGCCATTTTGAAAAAATATCCGAATATTGCAGAAGCGATTCTCTTTGGTTCAAGAGCCATGGGGAGTCAAAAAAAAGGTTCCGATGTGGATATCGCCGTTAAGGGAGCAGATATCCACACCACGCAAATTTCTCATGAATTAAATAGCGAATCGCCGCTCCCCTACTACTTTGACATTCTTGACTATAATTCTCTCGAAAGCGAACAACTAAAAGATCACATTGATCGAGTAGGTACCGTGATCTATACGAAACAATAGACTAAAATACATTCTAGCAGTCAACAAACCCTTCCTAAAGGGAGGGGCTTGAAAGAGCCAAGTTGACTAGACTCAGCATAGGCAACTATGCTACGCTTATAAGAGGTCGTTAAGACTTACCTTGAGATGCTTCCTCAGTCTCAAGCTCTAAAATTAAAGAATTATGCTAGCGAAAGGTAAAGTGCCGAAGGTTCTCTAAGCTGCAAGACAACTTGCAGGAGCCGCTTATAAGCTTTGTCGAGGGGAGATCACCAATGGATCTGGATCCAAAAGGTAGCGTAACAAGGCCCGTAAGGGTAATTTAAAAAAAGAAGAAGTATATGGCAGTATTTTTTTTAGATAGGCGCAAAAAATCTCTGATGCCAACATCAGAAAAACGAGCAAGGCTATTACTAGAGCTCGGACGCGCTACTGTCGTTAACCTATACCCTTTTACTATTAGACTAAAAGATCTTATTCAAGGTCAAACTCAGTCGATTTGGATAAAAATTGACCCAGGCAGCAAAAGTACAGGTCTTGCTGTAGTTAGAGAAAAAGAAGTAATTCATACCGAAGTAGGTGAAACAAGAAATGAGACAACTGTATTAAATCTATTTCAAATTAACCATCGACGGCAAGCAATCAGTGCAAAATTAACTTCTAGAAGACAAATACAATTGATGCTTGAAGCTGAAAAGATCGGAAAAGAAAGAAATGCGCTGTTTGCTACTGTAAATACCATAGACTGGGAAGCTTTACCTTTTTATCAAAAACTAGGATATGATGTTGAATTCACTAGAGAAGGTTATGAAAAAAAATCAAAAATGTTCTTCCTAAGGAAATCATTATGATCCTAAAAATAAAGACAGAGCGTCTTATTTTACGACCTTGGAAAGAAGAAGATCTGGAGCCGTTTTTTCAAATGAATTCTGATCCAAGAGTCATGGAATACTTTCCTTCTATTTTAAGCAAAGAGGAAAGCGATCAGCTTGCACGAGGCATGCAAAAAAAGATTGAAGTCGGTGAATGCGGATTCTGGGCTGTTTCAGTCCCAAACATTGCAGAATTTATTGGTTTTATAGGTCTAAACAGCATAGATAAATCAATTCTTCCTGTTCGTTCCACTCCTGCAGTTGAAATCGGGTGGAGACTAGCCTTTGATCACTGGGGAAAAGGCTACGCAACAGAAGGAGCACTTGCATGTCTTAAATATGGATTTAAGGCATTAAAACTAAACGAAATTATCTCATATACAGTAGAAAAAAACGCACCTTCAAGAGCTGTTATGGAAAAGATTGGAATGCATCGAAATCCAGCTGATGACTTTAATCTCCCTCCATCACCCGAAGGTCATAGCCTCAGACACGCTGTTCTTTATCGTCTTTCTCGCAATGAATGGAGGGAAATGCAACCATGAAATTAGATCCCCTATCCCCATAGACATCAACCTAATTTTTCTCTATGAAGCTCTCTATGCAAATTTTGCCTAAAAAGAATTTATATTTACAGCGCCGTGCTCGATGATTTTTTTACACCGCCATCTTACCACCTCTGTGTCGCTTTTTTATACATAACAGTAATTGGGTGGCTTTCTGCTTTCTTTTTTGAAATAGCCTCTGCATTTTAAGCTCTCACGGCATCGCACGTGCAAATTTGATCTTTATTGTGCTTATGAGCGTATCCATAACGAATCTGGTGAGGAGAAGATTTGTGGATGCAATGTTGTATAAGGATAAGAATGTAATTCTTTCGACTTAATTCTGTGTATAATTCTCTCGCAGATCCCTTCTGTTTTTCGGCTCATAAGATTTTAAAATTCTACACAAAAAAACTATCTCAAAACACATCCTAAAGGCTGTTTCTTCTTGTGAAAAAGACGTTGTTTGTCGTATAACGCACTAAGTTACAAGCGCTTACGTTCACAGTACAAATCTACATTGACAGCAAAACCTCTATAGATTGGCAAGTATGAACGTCAAACCATTTTCAAAAGAAAAACAACGTCTAACTAAGAGATTGACATGAAGGCTAGAAAAGGACAACAAAGAAAGAAAAGAAAAATATCTCAGTCCAAGCAACGTAAAAGAAAAGTTAGAACCTCCCACTTAACGACTGAACAAAAAACTAAACGTAAGGAGGATAGTCAAAGGGCAAAGGAATACAGTGAGAAAAAAAGAGCCATCAAGAAAGAGAGGGCTGAAAGAAGAGAATCTACCCTAATTCAAAAGGTCATTCATTCAATTCTAAATTCAGATGCCTTAGATAAAATAGCAAAGGCGACTGGATTTATAAAAAGAAAGAGTACTCAGCTACAGGCGTATGCTTACATGTTTACCATGAGCTTTGGTTTTTTTGGTAATGGAGAGATATCGCTTGTTAATATGACATCGACCCTTTTTAAGTCTTTTGATATTGACATAACGCCTCAGGCACTTAGTAAAAGAATAAACACAAAGTGTTCCGTAAAATTCCTATCCACTATATTTAGAAAGTTACTAAATATTCAGATTAAAATTAATTTGGCAGGAAGAGGAAAGGAAGTTTTTTCAGTTTTTTCTAGTGTAGACCTTCAAGATAGCACTCAAGTCTCTTTAGATCCGGTATTAGAAAAAAACTTTAAGGGCTCTGGAGGTAGTGCAAGCAAGTCTGCTTTAAAACTAGATTTTATTTTTGATATCGCAAATCTTGTTATAAAACATGTAAAATTAACAAGAGGAACAGTTCCTGATGTGACGTTGTCTAAGGACATTATAAAATGCGTACAACCCGGGGGGTTGGCTATAAGAGATCTTGGGTATTTTGAAATTAGCACTTTGAGAAAAATAAAAGACCAGCTTGCGTACTACATTTCAAGGTTGTCAATATCTGTTAATGTGTATTTAAATAAAGAAGATAAAGAAAAGATTGATTTGATAAAATTTATAAAAGAAAAGATAGATAAAGATATTACGTCAATTAATCAGATTGTGTATATTGGGGTTGGAGAACGTTTAGAAACGCGATTAGTGGTAGAAAAAGTTCCCGATGAGGTCTCCAAACAAAGACAAGCACGGTATAAAAGTGAAAACAGAAAGGCTCCATCAGAATATTATACTGAGTGGTGTGGCTATGCAATATTCAATATCCCTCCTGAAATGTTTTCTTCTAAAATTATTATATCCCTGTATAAAATACGTTGGCAAATCGAGCTTATATTCAAAAACTTTAAATCCAATATCGAGCTTGACTATCTTTCCGGAAAAAATAAGCACCGCATTGAAAGCTTGGTGTATGGAAGACTAATTACAATCTCTGTGCTATTCATAATTCAGAACTATGCAGCCTATATTGCCCTATCTGAAAAGAAAGGGACCAAGGAAGTAAGTGGGGATAAGTTGACTAAGTGGCTTATAACAGGCTCAAAATTATACACTGCCATTTTAGAAAAGACCCTTTTAGATTTGCTTGCCTTAATTGAATTCGATATTGCCAAGTTGTGTAAACAAAAGCGAAAAAAAAGTACAACCCTCGAAGACATTTCAGACCTCATGGATAGCGAGTGGATGGAGGCTGGATGACTATGTATATCCAAACCTAAATAAAATCCGAACTTTCACCCACCCGCCTTCTACTCAGCCCGTGTGTGTATATACAATCTCACGCCTGCAAATATTCTCAAAAAACCTTCAAATGCGATTTAAAGATCATTTTTCACTTAAATTCCTTGGAAAAGGATGAAAAAGTTCACTTGACCGAATAACCCGCTTTACTATCGACAGTAAAAGCAGAGCCAAGAACGCTACTTGTCATTGAAATGATCATTACCACTGTTTTTTGTCTCAATAAGATCATCTTCTTGAGGACTCAGAATCGAACTATATGCTGCGCTCTGTATTGACCACACTGTAAGTCGAGGTATGCTTCTTATTTTAATCAAAAAAGATGACAGCTCGCTTTCTTCCTTTGATATTTTAACATCGATACTTTAAGA
>CAMDHO010000006.1 GCA_945898205.1 Chlamydia trachomatis
CCCCCCCCCCCCCCCCCTTTGATAGTTTTAGGGTCCGATAGAATAAAAAACGGCATCCTTATTTCGTTAGTAGGGCCTTACGGGCTGACATCCGGGAAAGACCAGGATTTTAACAATTTAAAAGGATCGTGAGTCCGCTACAGATTAAACCTGTAGTTTTTTTGGGTTAAATTAATGAATTATTTTATTGTTGCTATATTGAGTTTTTGCTGTCTATTGAGGGCAAAAGAGCCTTCTTCAGATGAGTCAAGTTATCGCTATTCTTTGTGCGTAACAGCTATTTTTCAAAACGAGGCTCCTTATTTGAAAGAGTGGATTGAATATCATAAACTAGTTGGGGTTGAGCATTTTCGTCTTTACAACAACGAAAGTTCAGATGACTACTTAAAAATATTAAATCCATACATCCAAAGTGGGGATGTTAGTTTGATTGAGTGGCCTAATGATTGTTGTGGATTCGAGATGAACAGTGATTGGATGTTAGGGGTTCAAGTTCCAGCTCATTTTGATGCTATTTCTTATTTTAGTGGGGTCTCAAAATGGCTTGCTATTATAGATCTAGATGAATTCATAGTTCCTTTAAAAGTTTCTAATTTGCTTGTCTTTTTAGAAGATTATGAATCAGAAGCCGGAGTGTTGATAAATTGGGTGAATTTTGGAACCTCGGAAGTGTTAGATATCCCTGTGAATAAACTTATGACAGAGGTTTTAGTTCAGCGAGCTAAAGATGATAGTTTTTATAATCAGGATGTGAAGTCGATTGTAAGACCTGAAAGGGTGGATGTTGGATTTAAATCAGGATCGCCGCATATTTGGCATTATAAGTCATTTAAAGATAGATGGATTTTGCCGAATCATAAAAGATGGAAAATTGGGATGATTGATCTAAGTAAAGTAAGGATTAATCATTATGTTCATAGAACTGAACGTTATTTTTATGAATACAAGATTCCAAGAAAGGAAAAAATGAAAAAAGGGGAATTCACATCTCAATACATTAATGAATGGAAAAATTCTTGCAATGAAGTTTTTGATCAAGAAATATTTCATTTTATGCCAGATTTAAGAGCACGATGCTTTTCTGTAGAGTGATTTTTATATTCGAGGAGTGGGGTGTCGACAAAAAGTTAGAAAGAAAAATATAGAGACCTCAGTATGAACTTACTCCATATTGAAGATATGTAGGTTTTTTTAAAGAAGATCCAATATAGAGGGATCTTCTTTAAAATGTAGAGCGTTATTTTACGAATCCAATTCAGCGATTACTGAATTTGAATTAAGTGTATGACTAATTCTAAGTATTCTTCTCTGTCCAGATGTCGTTCTATAAAAGTTGTATCCAATCCTAAAGAAATGGCCCAGTTTACAAGGAGTTGTTTAAGTAGATTCGCATCTATTAATTCTGAAATAAATCTTTTTTTTCTATTCAGAAGAGAAAGGCCCTTTTCTAGTGAATCAATAGATGATATGTTTTGACGAATTTGCTGATCTGAAAGGATGAAGAAGAGTCCATTTGTTCTATCTTCTTTTGAAAGGACAATGATTTTCCCTAAAATATCATGAAATTTTTCAAAATTCACATGAAATTCATTCATTTCTTCATCCTTTGTAAATTCACTCAATATAAAACGAATAGATGCTCTGATATTAATTAGATCCATACTAGTTAAAAAAGAAGAGTCTTCAATTTTTTTAATTGGCTGAGGAAGCAAACTTTCATTGCTAAAGATTTGCCCGCAAATAAGGAAGCTTCCCATTCCTAATATCCATAATGATTTAAACATAAGTAATTTCCATGTGATTTATGTAATGTTGTATATTATTTTGTTGCATGTACATTGTGAATAGTTTTGTCTTTTTGATATCCTACAAGTTGTTCTACTTCCCAATCTAAATGTTGAGTAATAAAATCTAGATCTGATTGTGAAATACAACTTTCTTTTTCATGAAAAACATTTCTCACCCAATTCAGTTTTACTAAAGAAACCTCTTGAAATATGCTCTTTTTTTCCAGATAGAAATTTTCAGAAACAAAATTTACAAATTCTTCAGGATCTTTAATCAAGTCTTCATAGCGAATAAACATGAAATTATTTACTAAAGAGCCGATTTGTAGAAAATTCAAAATTCTATATTTCCGTAACTCTAGGATGTTGTTGAATGCTCTTCCCTCATAAGGATTCCAGTTTGTGGTATTGAATTTGTCTGAAGAATCTTGTTCAACTTCCCATTGGGCTGAAATCCAAGAGGAAAAACATTCCTGCTTAAGAGATTGCTCTTCATTTTTATAAGTAGAAGGTCTTTCTAAATAGTATAAGTTTAACCAGTCATAAGCATTTTTAGTGATATATATAAATAAGCAATCTTTGGAGTCATTCAAACAATTTTTCTCGATTTCCAAGTGATTGGCATTTATATCTTTTTTTTTTACAATTTGAAATTTACTTAAATCAAACCAAGGAAAGAAATGTCTGTGTGGAAACTTATGTCCGCTTACAGCATGTATTACATATTCCGGGAAGTTTTTCTTAATTATTGAAAGTAAAAAAACGGTTCCTGAAGCTTCGGATCCCATAATGGCAACTTCTTTTATATGTTCTCCGGAATAATGATTAAATTCATTTTGAAATATAGATTTTTCAGCAGTAGCGGCAGGTAGCCTGAATGCAAGGCAACAGGATAAAAGTATAAATAGAAAATAAAAATGCATTTTTTCCTCTTATTGAAATTAGGATTATTCGTATAAACCCATAATGGGTTGAAGTAGGTCTTGTATGTTTTTTAACAATTCATCAGAGATGTAATCTTTTAATCTAGTGGTGTCATTTTGAATGTGCCCCCCATGTAGTCCTGTAACGGGGTCTTGCTTAGCAAAACTCGGGAATTGTTTAGAGAGTTCTGTAATGGATTCTTTAGAAAATAAAGAGAGTATCTTGGTTTTTTCAGTTTCAGAAATGACAATTTGAAATGAAGTTTCAGCGAGAGACAATATCGAATAAAGATCAGAGTGGAAATTTTCATAATGGAGGATTAGCAGTTTTTCACTTTGATGTTTTTGTATAAATTCCAAGAGCTCTAACTGCTCCTTCACGTGAGATCGAGCTAGTGAGAGAATAAAACTGTCAGTAGAAGGAAGTAGGTTTAAGGAAGAAAGGATTTTTATTTTAGATAGAAGGGACTCCATGGGGTTTCGAATAGGGATCACTAGATAGGTATTTGGATGAGCAGTTAAATAATTATCGCATTCTTGCATGTCGTGGGTTTTAACAATTTTTTTATTAAAATCCCCTCTAAGAGCAATAGTATCTTCAAATAAATATTGAAAGATCATATAGACTAGAGTACTTCCTGTTCTAGGGGTGGATAAAACGATAATTTTTTCGGTAACTTCTAAACTTGCTATTGGTTTTTGAATATCTCTAAATAGATAAACCCCTTCAGAGGATTCTAGTGTAAAACAAAAAAATAGCACTGTTACAAAATGAATCCAAACTAAATTTTTTCCCATAACACACCATAAATTAATCGATTTTAATGAGCAGAATATAAAAGATCCCTAAATAATTCACGAAAGGATTGCTTGTTTTCATAGTTTTGAACTACATTTTTATCTAAGCTCAAAAACTCAGAAAATCCAGAGAGCTGTTGAGCAAACAAGCAGGAATCCTTTGAATTGTTCAATAGAAGGTCTAGCCATCCCAAAAGAAAATGTAGTCTTATATCAGTATATTCTATTAATTTTATCGATTCGCGTAGATTAAAGTCTGATAGGATAAAGGCTATGAGTCTAAGAGGTGGAATTTTTTCCAGGCGATCTCTAGCCTTTGATATAATATTAGGATTTTCAAGTAATTGATCTAAATCTTTAGAAAGAACATCTTCTAAAATTCGCCTAGTAGCTATTTCATCGGCTATTGTAAAAGGAAGCTCTAAAAAAACTTCAAGATCTTGGCTGTAGTATTCTATTGAGGGTTTTTCTGAAATGGCTAGATTCAAAATAGAGCAGATGCTAACCGTTAAAATGAGGACTAATTTGTTGATCATAAAATGCTCCTAACCAAAAAAATACAAAAGAAAGTTCGGGTGTTCATAAAGACGCGATGTCTTGTTTTAATAGAGGTTTTTTATAGAAGAAAGTTTTAAAAAACAACATAAAATGTAAAAAACTTTTTTCTTCTAAAGAAGCTTTAGGTTTAGACCTTGGAGAGAGAGGTTCCCAGGTGTAATGGATTGGAATTCATTCTTGAATTAAATAATCGAGCAGTTCGAGGTAAGATTCTTCGTCGATATAATGAGATATAATAGAAGCCTCCAAGTTCGTGAAATTTACAAATTCGGAAATCCCCCAGTTTAATAGATCAGCTTTTTTAAGCTTATTTATTTCGAGTTCGAGGAATGCTAAGAGAAAAGATGATTTTCCTTCTGAATCTAGTAGGATTTTTACTTTTTTCTTTAAATCGGGTTGAGAAATAAGAAACTCTGCTAGTTGCATGGGAGGCAAAGCCTCGATCTGATCTTTAATTGTTATGAGATTATTTCGATTTGCTATTAGCTCGTTTATGGATTTATTAATTAGGTCGTCCACCAGTTGAGTAATCATCAGTTTATTTTCATCAGTTAATGCGAGATGGGGAGAATGATTGAACTTTAAATTTTTAAAATTATAAAAAAGGGCCTCTAAATCTTCTAGAGAATATTCATTAAGGATTTTTATTGAGTTTTCTAAAAAACTAGAGCGATCAAGTGTTGAGCATAGATTTTTTTCTTTTTCAAAGTGGTTTAACCATAGCTCTTTTATTACACAGGACTCTTCAAGGAAAGATGGGTCTTTTTTTGTTAAGAGCAGTTTGAGTTCTATAGTTTTTTTAGATTCTTTATCATCAAAAAAAACAGAAAACTGACATGGAAATATTTGGTTTTCTAAAAAAATTTGGTAAGGAATTTCTTGCTCTATAAGGTGTTTTTCTAGGTTATAACGTACGGTTTCTTGCAATAAAAAGAATTCTATTCGCTGTTTGAGTTGGGTAGATATGTTATATACGGCTTCTGGAACTCCCCAATTTAAACAATTTTCTTCGGAATAAGACTGATTAAAGGAAAAGGAAAGGGTTGTTATTAGTAGAAGTAAAACCAGTTTTATCTTTTTAAGCATGTCGATTTCCGTAAAATAAATTAGAAATAGGTTTTTATATAGCAGTGTTTATATTTAAATCAAGCGACATTTCTAGCGATTCTTATATCGGATATTTACAAATTTTATCACAAGCAGATTTTTTACATAGTCCTATGTAAAAAAATCAAGAGTTCTTTATAACGTAAAGAAGTAAAAAATAAATCTAAAAATCAAGATATGACTAGTTAGGCTAGGCGGTTTGATTATTGGATTTTTTTCCTAAAAACGAGTAATGAGCTCTATAAAAAAGGTTCCCTTATGAAAATTTTCGCATGTTTTTTTTCTATTCTTTATTGTATAACGGCGTTTTCTTCTGTAAGTTCTTATAATGCAAGTCCCTATCTCTTAAATTCTCAAACGATAAAAATAGAGGGTATTGAAAATCAATATTCAGATGAGGAAATTAGGAAATATAACATCAAAGATGACCTGTTGTTTTTTAAAAAGCATATTGATCAGGAGATTTTAAAGAATATATCCATATTAGGCCCTAAAACGGTTCTTCGAGACGCTTGTGAATATTCATTAACAACCGGAGGGAAACGTTATAGACCTTCCATAATTTTAATGATTGCAGATGCGTTAGGAAGTAAAGTGGATAGTATAGGATCTGCATTATCTGTAGAGTTTTTTCATACAGCCTCGTTGATTGCAGATGATCTCCCTTGTATGGATAACGACGATGAAAGGAGAGGGTTACCTACACTTCATAAAGTTTATGGCGAAACTCTTGCTGTGCTTTCGACCTATGCTTTAATTTCAGCGGCATTTGAAAGTTTAGAAAAAAATATAAATAGCTTGGAAGACTCAGAGCTGTTTTCTGAAGAAGAAATTAATCAAATTGCTAGAATTGCATTAAAGACGGCAACTCATTGTGCGGGAATGTCGGGTGTAACAGGCGGTCAATTCCTAGATTTATTTCCACCTAAGTTAACAGTTGAATCAATAAAAGAAGTCATTTACAAAAAAACAGTGAGTTTATTTGAGGCTTCCTTTGTTTTTGGATGGATTTTTAGTGGGGGAAATTTAGATCTTATTGAAAATGTGAAAAAGACAGCCTACCATTTTGGGCTGGCTTTTCAAATTGTAGATGATTTAGGAGATGTGCTCCAAGATGTGAAAAATAAAAGAGATGTTAATATGGCTAATTTAATTGGGAAAGAAGCTGCATTTGCTCTTTTTGAAGAAGAGTTCTTTTCTTTTAAAGCATCTTTGCAAGAGCTCAATATCGACACTCCAGCTTTTCAAAATATGAGCACCCTACTCTATCAAAAAGCAGTTCAGAATTTAAGAGAATAAAATATGAAAACATTTATGGTTTGTGTGTTTTGTTTTTTATGCGGGAACTTTGGAGTTGCAGAATGTAATAATAGTTCTGCCCCTTCTGTATTGATTATAGGGGGAGGGCCTTCAGGGCTTGCAACGGCAATAGAAGCTAGACTTAATGGATGCTTGGTTACTGTAATAGAGAAAAGGGACTCATATTCAAGGCTGAGAGGAATTGGTTTGTGGGGATATGCTATAAGTCTTTTAGGAAAATGGAACGTAGAGATACCTGAAATGGAATTGTCTGTATTGTCGGAATGGGATGAAGAAGGGGCGTTATCCGGAGGTGTTTATATTAATCATTTAGAAGCTAGGCTTGAAGAAAGATGTAAAAAAATAGGGGTAAAGAAAATTCATGGAGAGTTTCAATGTTTTGAAGGACCTCAAATAGCTCTTATTAAAGGAGAGGGCGGAGAATTACGGATTCCGTATGATATTATTGTTGGAGCAGATGGCCCTCATTCTTATGTAAGAGACTTAATAGGCATTGAAAAGCAACATTTTGGATCGGCTATGGGAACTGTAGTTATTATTCCAGATTTAGGCAATAAGGTTAAATTTCAAATATCACCAATTTTAAAGCAAGGCCATGAGTTTTTTAGAACTCTTAAATTGGTATCTGAGGTAAGTTTTTTTGCCATGCAATCGCCTTTAGAGTGCTCCAAAAAAGATGTTAGAAGAGTTTTAGAGTCGCAGGGATTATCTAAGGATGTTCGAGCTCTAGATAAAGGAATGATGTTTTTTATTGAAAATATTCCAATATCATTAGATCAAGCGGTAACTTTTTCAAATGAAGCAAAGAGTGCTATTTTAGTGGGAGATGCGGCTGCTTCAGGAAGTTTTTTAATGGGAAGCGGAGCTAATACAGGACTTCGAGCTGCAGAAATTGCAGGATGGTTTTTTAGAGATTTACAATTAGATAGAGACTTGGCGTTTCAGAATTTCAATAAATCCATGAAAGAAATAACGGATATTTTAATTAAAAAGAATCTGTTTTTATTTCCATCGGAGGAGTGATTTATTGCTTTGCGTAATTTTGGAAGGCTCTTTCAAGAGCTTTCCATTGATTTTCTACATTCGCATTGATGATGCCACTTTCAGTTTCGATAACACAGCCGCCGGGAGCAATATCGGCTCTTTCTTGAATTCCTAAAAATTGAAGTTGTTCGAAGATTTCTTTGATTTGAGGTTTATGTTCTTCTAGGATTTCTTTATCCGCTTTATTGACAAGGATTGTAATTCTATGGTTTTGTTTGATGGGAGCTAGTGCTTGCAAGACAATATCTACAATGGTTTCAGGGTGAAGCTCTATCTCCTTGTTAACAATTTTTTTTGCAGCTTGTAGAGAGAGTCTTAAAATGCTGTTTTGAGTATCTCTATAGACTTTTCGACCATGCTCTTCTAAGTCCAGTAAGTGTTTGTTGAATTGTATTAGGCCTTCTTGATAACCTTCTTCTTTTGCTTTAGCACGAAGATTGGCACATTCTTCTTCCACGAGTTTTCTTTTTTCTTCTGCATTTTCAAGTGCTTTTACAAGGACCTCTTGAGCTTCTAGAAGTCTACTAAATTCACTTGCAGGAATGATTTTTTCTGCGGAGCTTAAATGAAGATCACCGGAAAAAAGATAGGAAAAAAGTTTTTTCATAAAAGTACAGGGGGTTTGATTTTTCGAAGAAACGAGACTGCTTCTAAAACTTGGAGAGAAAGGAACTTATAGGCTTTTGGGTATTCTAGAGTTTTATATAAAGAAGAAAAAAAATGAGATTCTTCTATATCCATTCGATGTTGAATATACCAAACAAAACTTTGGTTTTCATGGTAAATAGCTTTTGCTAAACGGTTTAACCCTCGTTGAAATAAAATAAGGAGTAAGCTTTCAGGTTTTTCATCCCAATGAGAAAGTTCGATTTGTTTAAAAACAACGGGTTCTTTTTTATGAAGAAGCATTTTTAAAAATACTTCTTTTTCTTTTGAAAAAATAGAATAAATTTTTTTGAGTTTAGCATTGTCTATGATGAGTTTTAGCTCTATAGCTAGATCATGAAGACCTAGTAACTCTATGACGAAACGAAGGTCTTCAGATCCTAGTTCGAGCAACACATTTAGAGGTGATTTTGGAAGAGCTTTAAAAGCTAGTAAATCGGGGTTTGTTAAAAGAAGATAGTTTGCTATTTTTTGTCTAAAAAAAAACTGAACTATTTCAGAAGGTTTTAAAAAAGGCATAGAAAATTTAAGAGAGTTTTTTAGCTTTATCGCGGTGTGTTTTTCTAAAGAAGATAAAAAGAGACAAAGCTCTTTTTCTGAAAAAGAGCGTAGGAAAGGAAGCATCCAGGAATAGTGAGTCCAATCTAGCACATCATTTTTTAAATTAAATCCTAGGCTTAGATCTTGAGAAGGTTGGTGGAGATTTAAGACTAGCTTTTGTTCCTTAGTAGGTAAAAAAGAGAGTAGAGCTGTTTTGTCTCTGTTTTTCTTTTTTTCTATAAATGTTTTGCATACAAGCCATCCCAGTTGTTTCATGATGGTTTCTTGTCGTTATCTTTAGGTTTTTCAGAAAGAAAAGGGCTTAATTTTAGGATTTGTTTAATTCCGCCTTTTGCTTTTAGAGAAGGGTAAATTTTCCAAATAATCCAGCCAAAGCAAACTGCAAATAAAACTGCAAAAAAAGAAAGCAGAAGAAAGAGAGATCGAAAGCGGCTTGCAGAGTTTTTACTCATTACAATAGACCAAATACTAACGTATTCTTTAGATTGACTTTGAGATGTGATGTTTTCTGATATCTGACCTAAGGTAATGTCCGTGAATCGAGCTTTATCGGAGATTATAGTTACATCATTTAAATCAAGACCGTTGACGCTGCCGGAAACCAGTCTTTTTACTTTTAAAATGAGGTGGCTATTGGGGTCATCAAAAATTCCTTGATGTTTAACATAGACAGCGGCTGTAATTTTCGAGATGCTTGCTTCTCCGGGAAGCCCGCTTCCGGAAGAATCATTTGCAGGAAAGGAAATCTGTACATCAGCATCGATAACGCCATCAATTTTACGAATGGTAGATGCTATTTGTTCAGCAAGCCCTGCTTGATAACGGATTTGTTCCTCTTTTTCAGAAGACATGAGGCCTTGTTTGGCAAAAAGATCAAGTAAGCTAACGCCTTTGATACGTGGAAGGCCATTTTGATTGAGGAAAGCTAAAGCATTTATTGTCATTTTTTGTTCAACAGAAATAGACCATTTTTGAGACCCCTGTCCCCCTGCCGGAGAGGAAGCTGTTGAGGGAGTCTTAGAAGCGGCAATTCCTTTGCTAGCAAGAAAGACAAGAATTTCATTAGCATCTCTTTCTTCTAAATTACTAACAATTTCTGAATTTTGATCACATCCAGTTAAGAGGAAAAGAGAAAAAACTAAAGATAAAATACGGCAAATCATAGAAGATTTAAAGAAGGAGGTAAGAGAGTAAGTCATAAATGGCCTTTTATTTTATCTTATATCGGATTAATGAATTTTAGAATAACTATTTTGCTGCAAGATTGTATTTAAATCATTTTCCAGTGTTTTAATGTCCCATAAGTTGTGGATTGTGATTTTTGCTTTTTGAGTTATTTCGGTTTTTTTAGGGGTGTTCCCTAATAGAATAAGAACGTCAGAAATAAAAATCCCATGATGAATAAGTTCTTCAGAGCAAGCGTGAAATGCGAGAGAAGAAGTGTCTAATAAAAGAGCTGTTTGTCCAGGGCTCATAAAAGAGTCCGTGGAAGGGCGGATAAATAAAGGGATATTGTAACTAAGAGAAAGATGTGTCGCTAAAGGGATAGAGAAAATATCTGTTGGATAAAGAAAATCGTAGTGCAAAGAAGATATGATAGGGGCAAAAGCTTTTGCTAAAGAATAGAGTAAATCAGGACGAAAAGAAAGGTTTTGCGGGATTATTTTTAGGGGAGTGTGCTCCAAAGCTTGCGAAAGGTAAAGCTGTTCAATAAGATCATTTTTTTGCATAAAACTCTTTTTTTAGTGGGTTTAATCTTTTATTTTATATCCAGATAGATTGCTAAGTCCATCATAAGCTGCATATTTATATAAGTCGTGTAAGGTGGGGAAATTAAATACTTTTCCAATGACATCGTAAAGTGTTTGTTTTGATTCGACAAGTTCAAGTCCAAAATGGATAATTTCAGTTGCTATATGTCCAATAATGTGGACCCCACAAATTGTTAGATCACTCTTTTTAAAAACTATTTTTAAAAACCCATTATCAGCGCCTATAATTTTACCCCGTGCCATATCTGCATAGCGAGCGATCCCACAGCAATAGGGGATTTCAGATCTAATCATCGACTCTTCGGTTTCCCCAACCATTGAAATTTCAGGGACCGTATAGATCCCATATGGAAAATTAGAAGGAAGATGCTGTAAGTCTTGAGTTTTAAAAATGTGGGCGACGGCTACACGCCCTTGTTCCATACTTGTGCTTGCAAGGGAAGGAAATCCGATTACATCACCTGCCGCAAAAATATGAGAAATATTTGTACGATATTGGGCGTCGACCACTAAAGTTTCTCTTTTCCCCATCTTAAGCCCAATCTTTTCACAATCAAGAGCTTTAGTATTGCCACTGCGCCCCGCGGCTAAAAGATACATATCAGATTCTATTTTTTGACCATTTTGAAGCGTAATTTGTAGAGGGTCTTCTTTGTTTTTAGGGACTTCTATGCTAGAAATGGTGGTATTAAAAAAGAGAGTAATGCCGGAGGCTTTCATTTGCGAAATAAAATCTTCTGCTAGTTCTTGATCGATTTGAGGAAGAATAGCTTCTTTATCATGAACTAAGTAGACCTTAGTTCCTATTGTTGCAAAAATCGTTGCATATTCACAGCCGATGACGCCAGCACCGACAATGCAAAGAGATTTAGGCATCCATTGGATATCCAAGATAGAATCGGAATCATGAACTCTAATTCCATCAAAAGGGGTTGCGGGTGGATGATATGGATAAGAACCTGTTGCAATGATAATATATTTTCCTGAAATTTCTATATAAGAAGCGTTTGGACCTGAAATGGAAAGAGTGTGTTCATCTTGAAAAGAGGCTGTTCCAATAAAAATATCAACTTTATGACGAGTTAGATTGTCTTTAATTTCTTTAGCTACAGAATAGGTTACATAATTTTTTCGATACATGAAATCTTCTAAAGAAGCAGTGTGTTGAAGATCTCGCCCGACACTAAAGACTCCTTTTTCATATTTACCGGAAAAGTAAAGTGCTGTTTCCTTTAATGTTTTAGATGGTAGAGTGCCTGTAACGACTTCAGCTCCTCCAAATACTGTATGTTTTTCAATAATAGCTACTTTGTGTCCAAAGTATGCGGCTTTGACGGCTGCTTTTTCTCCGGCAGGACCGGTGCCTATAACGATGAGGTCATAATTTTTTTTCATATTTCCGCCTTTAAAATTATATATTAAAAAATAAACTATTCTGTTGAAAGAAAAAAAACTAACACAATATTGTAAAGCATTCAAATGTATAAAAAAGAAGAGGGCTTGTGGAGGTAGATCTTGAACTTCAATCAGAAAAAATTGTTCAAAAAATATATCATTATTTAATCACAATGATGGGAGTAACTTCTCAGGAAGCTAATCCGGAAGAGTTTTATCGAGCATGTTCACTAACTCTCAGAGAAGAAATTACAATTAATTGGGCTGCTTCTAAAAAAACATATCGAAAAAATCAATCGAGGATGCTGTATTATTTGTGCATGGAGTATTTGCCTGGGCGTTTTTTTGGAAATAATGTGGCTAATATGCGTGCTACGAAGTTGCTTCAAAGGGTTATGCAAAAACTTGGAAGAAGTTTTGAGGAAGAGCTTCTTTATGAATCAGACCCTGGGCTGGGGAATGGGGGACTTGGGAGGTTAGCTTCTTGTCTTTTAGATTCATTAGCTACTCAGCAATACCCAGTTATTGGTTATGGATTGCGATATCAATATGGGATTTTTGATCAAGAAATTTGGGATGGAATTCAAGTAGAAAGGCCAGATCCTTGGCTATTACATGAAAATCCTTGGGAGTTTCGACGGGATTTATATGCAGCAACGGTTTGTTATTCTGGGCAAGAGATTTCAATGAAAAATAAAAGGGATGAAGAAGTTTTTGAGCTATCTAATTATGAAGAGGTAAGAGCTCTTCCTTATGATCTTCCTATTATTGGATATAAGGAATCTGGAAATTTTAATGTGAATACACTAAGACTTTGGAGTACAAAGGAATCTCCTCGTAATTTTCAACTTCAACGATTCAATGCCGGGCACTTAGATCAGGCTGGAGAAAATACATCCCTAACAGATGTGCTTTACCCAAATGACAATAATGAATTAGGAAAAAGATTTCGATTGAAGCAAGAGTTTTTACTAGCTTCTGCATCTATTCAAGACATTGTAACTAATTTCTTAAGACACCATCCAGATATGAGTTTATTTTCAGATAAAGTAAGAATTCAAATTAATGATACCCATCCATCTCTTGCCATTGTAGAATTGATGAGACTTTTAATTAAAGAGCACGACTTTATTTGGGGGGAAGCTTGGGATATTGTTAAATCTTGTTTTGGTTATACAAATCATACGATTTTAAAAGAGGCTTTAGAAGAGTGGAATCAAAATAGGTTAAGGGACTTGTTGCCAAGGCAATATCGCATCATAGAAAGGTTGAATTTAGATTTTTGTACCGCTATACGTAAAAAATTTCCTCAAGATGAGGAAAGGATTCGTAGAATGTCTATCATAGAAGGTGGGCAAGTTAAAATGGCTCATTTAGCTATATATGGAAGTCACAAGGTTAATGGCGTGGCTGCTTTACATACGGAGATTTTAAAGCAGTCCCTATTTAAGGACTTTAGTGAAATGTATCCAGATAAATTTATTAATGTCACAAACGGTGTCACGCAAAGGCGCTGGCTTCTTCTTTGCAACCCTCTTCTTTCAGAGTTCATAACAAAGCTTATTGGTTCGAAATGGATTGGAGATTTTCGTGAGATTAAACGGCTTGCTCAGTTTTCTGAAGACCGGAGTGTTTTAGAAGAGTTTTTAAAAATCAAAAGGGAAAGCAAGAAAAAACTAAAACAAATGCTATCTTCTCAAAATCCGGTGCGAAATTTTCAAGGTCGTATTCAATTTTTTACAGATCCTTTGGGCGAGGATGCTCTGTATGATCTACACATAAAGAGAATCCATGAGTATAAAAGGCAGCTCATGAATGTTTTACACGCTTTAATGATTTACTTTGAATTAAAGGATAACCCGGAGTCGCGCAAAGTCAGCCGTCAGATTATTTTTGCTGGTAAAGCAGCTCCTGGGTATGAAGCGGCTAAAGAAATTATACAGCTTATTTACTGTGTTGAAAGAAAAATTAATAGAGATCAATTTACTAACTCTAAGTTGCGTATTATTTTTGTTGAAAATTACAATGTATCGAAAGCTGAAATACTGATTCCAGCAGCAGATCTTTCCCAGCAAATATCTACTGCTGGAATGGAGGCTTCCGGCACAGGCAATATGAAACTTGCTATGAATGGAGCGCTTACAATCGGGACAGAAGATGGGGCTAATATTGAAATGCATAAAGAAGTAACGGATCAGTGGTGGCCTTTTTCTTTTGGATGTTCTGCAGAAGAAATTAAAGAACTTAAAGAGAATCAAACGTATAATCCATGGAGCATCTACTCTCAAGAAGGGAAAGTTAGGCAAGTATTAGACGCTCTTAAAGATGGCAGTTTATCTGAAACTGAATCTGAGAGGGAAGCTCTAGAGCATATCTATACTAGTCTTTTAGAAGGGCAGAGTGATAATAAAGGAGATCAATTTTTTATTTTAAAAGATTTAATGAGTTATTATACAACGCAGAAAAAAGTAGAGGAGCTGTTTTTAGATCCACTAAGATGGGCTGAATACTGTCTGCATAATATAGCGGGTATGGGACTGTTTTCTACGGATGAGTCAGTTCATAATTATGCCCGTGAAGTCTGGGGGCTTAAGCCGTGTCCGGTGGATTCTGGTTATTTAGAAGAAGTAAGATCGGTTTATAGTGAACACGACAAATGTAGGATTTTATAAGAACTTTTTTTCAAAGTTCTTATAAAACAAAAATATTTTTACTCTTCTAGATTCCATTTAGAAATCAATTCGGTGTAGGATTTATTTTTTTTCATGTGCTCAAGTGCTTTATTGAATTTCTCTAGGAGCTTAGGTTCTTTTTCTTTTAAAGTGATAAGTCTTAACCCTTGGTCATTAAGAGGTTTTGAGGCGACTTTAAGTTTTCTGAAATATAAGTGGTCGACATAAGCGGTGGCATTTAAAGCAGGAAGAAGAGCAGCATGAATGTTTTCAGCTACTAAATCATTTAATGTGTCGGGGACGCTAGCGTATGAGCGGATAGAAATAGTAGAATCTTTTTCAAGCATTAAGATTTCAGGGCTGCCTTCTAAGACCCCAATAGTTTTTCCTGAGAGATCTTTTAAAGAAAGCTCTGGAGTTTGAATAGAGGCTACAAGAACAGGTCCTGTATTAAGAAAGGGTTCAGAGAAGCTATAGATGTTTTGATTGAAGTTGTAAGGATATAAAGAAGAAAGGATAGCTTGGTATTTTTGCGTTGTAAGGCCGTCTAAAAGAGAATCCCAATTCGTATTTAAAATAGAAAATTCAATATTTTCTTCTAAAGAAATCTGAGTAAGTAGTTCTGTAGAAAATCCAAATACATTTGTTTGTCTTTCTTGAAAATCAAGAGGATACCAGGAAGGGTCGATTCCAATTTCATATTTAGGAGTAGGCGAGTTACATCCCCAAAGAAAAAAAATAGAACAGAAAAGAAAAAGTTTGGTAAACATCTTGTAGATCCTTAATATTATAAGTTTATTTTAATATAGCAAAGAAGGGTAGGTTGTACAATGGATAAAATAGCTCTCGTAGTTGTTAATTTTGGGGGGCCTCGAAATTTAGAGGAAGTGCGTAATTTTTTAGAGGATCTTTTAACGGACCACGATGTAATCCGCACTGGTCTTCCTTTTTTTATTCAGGATTTTTTATTCAAAAAGATTGCTAAAAAACGTTCAGAGAAGATCGCTAAAGATTATGCTCTTATTGGAGGTAAGTCCCCTATTTTTGAAGATACTGAGTGGGTAGCGGCTGCTTTAGGGGAGTTGTTAAATAGGCCTTCAGTAGCATTCCATCGATATATAAGAAAAACACATGCTGATTTTTTAGAGAAATTGAAAGGTCTGGATGCAGAAGAAATTTGGGTATTTCCTCTTTTTCCTCAATTTAGTTATGCAACTACAGGAAGTATTGCTCGTTGGGTTTCGAAGCATGTGCCTACCTCAATATGTAAAAAAATGAAATGGGTAGAGTCCTATCCGGTTCACTTAAGTTATGTGGAAGCTTTTGTGGAAAATATTCGAGAGTTTTTGCTGGAAAAGGGTTTAAAGGAAGAGGAAACTGTTTTGCTTTTTTCCGCTCATGGCCTTCCTGAAAGCTTTGTTCAAAAGGGAGATCCTTATCAAAAAGAATGTCAGGCATCTTTTCAAAAAATAGCATCCTATTTTCCCAAGGCTCAATCGATGTTAAGTTATCAATCTAAGTTTGGTCGAAGTAAGTGGATAGAACCTTCTACTTTAGAAGTGTGTAATAAAGTAAGTCAATGGATTGGAGAGAAAAAACAGATTGTTTTTTTACCATTAAGTTTTACTTCTGATCATATAGAAACTCTCTTTGAAGTCGAACAAGAATATATGAAACCTCTTCGAGATTCTGGGTATGCAGTATATAGATGTCCTGCTTTAGGACGAAGGAAAGGTTGGTTGGATGCGATGAAAGTTATTTTGAATAATAGTAAGAAAGTCCGGACGTGCTCTTTAATTCGTTTATAGATTAGGAGTCTATTAAGTAGAATAAAGCTCATTTGATTAATGAGCTTTATAAAAAAGTCTATGAGGTAAAAAAGTGGAAGAAGAACATTTTAAGTAGATAAAATATAAAGATACTCATTACGGCGCTAGACGGGATTGTAATGACCCACGAGAGAATGATTTCTTTGAGCATTCCTAAGTTGATAGCCCTTATTCCTTTTGCCAATCCTACTCCTAATACAGCGCCTACGAGGCAGTGAGTAGTTGAAATTGGAAGGCCCATCTTGGAGGCTATGAGGATTGTTGTTGCAGCGCCAAATTCCGCGCAAAAGCCCCTTGTCGGGGTGAGTTCTGTGATTTTTTTTCCAATCGTTTCTATTACTCTCCATCCCCAAGTTGCAAGACCGATGACAATCCCGATGCCGCCAAAAGCAAGAAGCCAAGAAGGGACCTGAGCTACCTCGGAAATAGCGCCATTTTTAATGACGTCAAGGACTGCAGAAACCGGACCTATTGCATTGGCTACGTCATTAGCTCCATGGGCAAAAGCTATAAAGCAAGCGCTAAGGATTTGTAGATAGACAAAGATATTTTCTACGACCGTGTATTGAGAAGTTCTGCTAGGTAGAGTTGTTTCTTTTCTAAGAGCTTGAGAGAGGTCTTTGACTTCTTTTACGAGCTGAGTTACTTGAGAGTGTGTCGTGTCTTTAGTAGAAGACTGGACTCTTTGTAAGTGTTTCATTGCTTTTTCTAAGCTAACGACATTTTGAGGATTAATAGTTGATGGGGTTAGTGCGCAATCGCTGGGGACTTTTACTTTTTGGATGAAGTAATAAGAAATACAAAAAGCGATAAATCCGATTAGAAAAGAAATAAGAAAAGATTGAGTAAAAGAAAGGGAAATATTTAAATTTTCTAGGCCGTTAAAAAGCATGCTTAAAGAAAATATGAAAAAAACAAGAAATACAATCCCAGGAAAAAGTTTTTTTGTTGCGGCAATAGGATTCATGGCGTAAAGAATTTTCTTTTGGAGGCCAATAAATAGAAGGTAAGAAAAAAAGGCGCTAAGAGTTGGAGAAATTATCCAGCTTCCTCCGATAGAGGAAAGAGCTTCCCAATGAATTGCCTCAGGCCCTCCAATTACAAGTCCGAAGCCTGCAATAGCCCCGACAATTGCATGTGTTGTGGAGACAGGCCAGCCGCAATAGGAAGCTATTTGAAGCCAGGCGCTGGTTCCTAGAAGAGCAGAGCACATTCCAATGATAAGCAAGGTGGGATCTGATAGGAAAAGATCTGTATCAATAATTCCTTTCTGCATTGTTTCTGAAACATTAGAGCCTGCAAGAAAAGCCCCGCTAAATTCTAAAACGGCAGCAACGCAAACAGCTTTGCGTAAGCTAAGAGCTCCAGAGCCTACAGAGGTTCCCATGGCATTGGATACGTCGTTAGCTCCGATATTCCAGGCCATATAAAAACCAATGACCAAAACGAGGATAGTGAAAAATAAGGATGAGTCCATTCTGCTCTTATTTTAGTTCTAAAATCATACGAATTCTATTAGCTAGTCTTTCTGAGTGCTCAGCGATAAGGCTGATTTCTTCCAGAATGCGAACCCAAAGATAAAAAGCAGGAGCGGATAGGGTTGGAGAGAGAGAAAGCAGTTCTTTCATAACTTTTCTATATGCTTGTTTTGATTCTTTTTTTTTGAGGGAAGTTTGCTCTACAAGATTTTTTACTTTTTCGGCTTCGAGGCCTCCAAAAGAAGCTTCTAGAAGTTCGTCCATTTCTCCAATTATTTTTTTAGCAAGCCAAAAAGCTTCGCTGCTTTTACGATAAAAATCTTCCAAAAAAGGCTTGAGAACGGGATGTTGTTCTAGAACTTTAAAAGAGAGTAGTAGTCCAGCTTCTTCGGCTTTATCAGCAATTTTGTCTTGGATCGATAAAATGTCAAGAAAGTGGGACCTGTCGATGGGAAGAAAGAGGTTTCTAGGGAGATGATTTCGTATGTCTTTTTTTGTAAGTTCTGCTTCGTGTTTTAGTTCGGAAAGTTCTTTAGAAAGTTTTTCGGTTTTTTCTAAGTCCATTTTAGGTAGAACATCAAAAATATCTGTCAGTTTTTCTATGCAGTTCGTGACTCTTTTCATATGCGTTTGTAGAGGGGAAAAGGGAGATTTTCCAAAAAGTCTAGCAATCGTAAGCATAATATGATTTCCTAAAACAATTGTATTGGTTCGTTATATCTGAATTCAGGTCTTTATGTAAACTACTCTTTTTATGCAAGTGGCTTATCGCAGGGGGCTTTAAGCAGTAATTTCGTCTTATCAGTAATCTGCATGTCTTCTTCAAGAGTAACAGCATCTTCGATAGAGATAATGTCCCCTCTTTTTAAGTATTCAAAAGCTTTTGAGTGTTGAGGGTGTTCTTTTAAAGTTGTTCCTAAGGTCCTTTTTCCTGCCACACCACAAAGAAAATATCGTTCTCCGCGGAATGTAGTTAAAGAAGGGCTTACTACTCTGTATAAATTATTTGGAAGTTCAGGGGGTGGAAATCGTGGAGATCGCAAAATTAGATAGGACATCTTTAAAGAATTTAGATTGATGCCGGCCGCTCTTTGGATTTCTTTGATCATGAATGGTTTGTCTATTAAAGGTCTTTGAGCAAAGCAAGGAGACGAAGCGTGTTTTAAGGCGGGGCACTGGCCCTTCCATAGGCAAGGAGCTAAAATAGAGATATTTTGATTCGCTATTTCATCTCTGAATTTCAAAAAGGCGCGATTAATTTCTGTCGCCGAGTCTTCAACTATCAAAAGGTGGCCGTCGTGTGATAGAAGGGGGAGTAGTTGTTTAACATAAGTCATCTGAGATTCTAACGAAGAGAATTGACGAAATAAGCTATAAGATAAAATAATGAGATCCCAAGGGCCCTCAAGAGAGAGGTTTTTTGGGTGTCTAGCATCAGCTATACGAGTAGAGATAGGATATCCAAGGTGTCCGGAAAGATCCGTTCCGTGTTTTAAAGCGAGTTCGTTCTCTCCTATTGCAAGGACTTCCGTAGCGCCGTGTTGTAGGGCTGCCAAGGAAAATGGGGCTCCTAGTGTTCCTAAATCTAAAACTCGAGTGGGTTTATTGGGAAGTTCTTGTAGAAGGCTTAGGCCTTGTGCATAGTGAATGGGCCATTCATATAAAAGATAGGCGCCCAGGGTTTCCATCGAGGAGATTTCTTTAGTGTCTTTATACGAAAGTAAGCTTTCGATAAGGGTTCTAAATTCTCTAGTCTGAAGTTTGTCTGCAGGGCCTAGTGGCAGCTTTAAAAGCTTGCGCCACTTGGCAATTAATACCAGGTAAATTTCAGGCCAAAGAGGTTTAGGTATAGGTTGTCTTTTTTTCATTGGAATAAAGACTCTTTATCGGATTCTGTTAAATCTCTATAAGCGCCTTCAGGTAGGTTTCCTAGTAGAAGTCCGCCAATCCGAATTCTTTTTAGTTCAAGTACTTTGAGACCTGTTTGTTCAACAAGAAGTCTGACTTCTCGTTTTTTTCCTTCTCGAACAATAACTTTTATAGTTCCATTTCTTACTTTAGTGACTTTTACTGGTTGGATCCAGTCGCCGTCGATTTCAATCCCTTTGGATATTTTCAAGAGCTGTTCGTGAAAAGGTTCTATATTGGTTCTGACAAGATATTCTTTTGTAATATTTGCAGAAGGGTGAATTACTTTATTGGCAAAATGGCCGTCGTTAGTTACGATGAGAAGGCCTGTTGTGTCGCGGTCTAAGCGACCGACGGTAAACAGTCTTTCAGGCAATTCTTGAAAAAGATCTGATATAATTTTTTTAGTTCCAACGCGTGCGTTTGAGCAAATGTAGCCTTTAGGCTTGTTAAGAAGAAAATAGAGCTTTCCTTCTTCCTGCTTAAGAGGTTTATTGTTCACGCAAATAGTGTCGACTTCCCAATCTACTAAGGTTTGAGGCATTGTAACGATAGTGCCATTAACGGATACTTTACCTGAGAAGATAAGGTCTTCGGCTTGTCTGCGAGAGGCTACTCCGGCAGCGGCAAGTGCTTTACTGAGTCTTTTTTTTGTTTCCATAGCCAAGCATTATAAGCTTGCGAAAAGTAAAAAACAATGCAATAAAAAAATTTAGCGAAATATTTTGATTCTTAGTTGGGGAGTTTAGGTTTTTCCTAGTTTATTTTTTTATTAGAAAACTGTATGGTTTGTTTTTTTAATACATAGATTTAAGGGGTTTTGTGTCAAAACTTATTTTGCTTCGGCATGGGCAGTCAATTTGGAATAAGCTTAATCTATTTACAGGATGGATTGATATTCCTCTTTCAAAAGAAGGTTTTGAAGAATCTGTCTTGGCGGGAAAGGCTTTGTCTGATCAAAATGTAGATGTTATATATGTTTCCTCTTTAATACGCGCTCAAATGACAGCCTTTATCGTTATGGCTGAAAGTAACTCCTCAAAAATTCCGTATAAAAAGCATGAGGACAGTGAGCTCTTAAGTTCTTGGTATGAGCAAGGTGTTGAAGCTAATCCCTTTTTAATCCCAGTTCATGTAGCATGGGAGCTTAATGAAAGAATGTATGGAGCTTTACAGTCAAAAAATAAGCAGCAGACTGTAGATGAACATGGATCGGATCAGGTTCGGCTCTGGCGGCGAAGCTATGATGTGCCTCCTCCTGGAGGAGAAAGTTTAGAGCAGACTGCTCAAAGATCCATTCCTTTTTTTAAAAAAACCATTCTACCAGATTTGGATAAAGGATTGGATGTGTTTATATGTGCTCATGGTAATTCCCTAAGGTCGATTGTTATGGAGATAGAAAATCTGTCTAAAGATCAAGTCTTACAATTAGAAATTCCTACAGGACTTCCAATAATTTATGAATATGCTCGGGAATCTTTTCAAAAGGTGGATCTATGATTGACTCTCTTTACTTTGATAATCATGCAGCAACGAAACCATTCCCAGAAGTTTTAGAAAAGTTTTTTCGGTTTTCTAAAGAATATTGGGCATCTTCAACCTCGCCTCATTTTTTAGGGCAACAGCAGCTCTATCCTTTACAAAAAAGCCTTGAAAGTCTTTTTAGAGAGCTGGGAGCTCAAGATCAAGATGAAGTTTTTTTTACCTCAAGTGGAGAGGAATCGTTATATCAAGTTTTTTTAACAACCTATTTTCAGAGGGCAAAAGAAAGTGGAAAAACACTTTTTCTAATTACAGAGACAGAGGAATTAAAAGCCCTAGCAGCGTGCAAAAGATTAGAGTCTCTTGGGTGTTCTTTCAAAGTTCTTCCTGTCAATTCAAAAGGTCAAGTTACTCGGGAAGTTTTAGAGGCGGCGATTACTCCGAGAACGGCTCTTTTTTCTATTTCTTGGGCCAATGGATTAACGGGGGTTTTACAGCCTATTGCAGACCTAGCAGAGGTGTGTAAAGAAAAAGGGGTTTTATTTCACTTAGATGCCAGTTATGTATATGGAAAGAGCCATTTTAGGTTCCAAGATCTAGGAGTTGATTTTTTAACCCTCGATGGATCTGTGATGCATGCACCTAAGGAAACGGGTCTTGTTCTTGCTAAAGCTGGTTTATCATTAGTTCCTTTCATTCCGGGAAAGGTAGGGGAATCTACTGCAAAAATTGCAGCTTTTACAAAAGCAGTAGAGATGATGCAAGAAAAGTTTGAGTTTTATTGTATGGAGGTCGCTCGATTAAGAGATCGATTCGAGCAAGAAATTTGCAGGCTCTGCGCTGGATCAAAAGTGCTTTTTAAAGAGGCTGATCGGTTGCCTGTTTGCAGTGTAATAGCCTTTCCTCCGATTTTTGCTGAGTCTTTTCTTTTTCTGTTAAATACAAAAGGAGTTTATGCTTCTTGTGGAGGAGGGAAATTTTCTTCTCTAGCGCATATTTTAAAAGTAAGTGGTATTGATGAGGAAACTTCTCATTGCTCTTTGAGTTTTTGTTTGTCTTATGATATGGAAGAGTCGGATATCCATCGCGCGGTAAAGATCATAGTAGAGTGTTTTAAGCAATTAAAAGAATGTTCTGGGGAGTTGTAATCAGATATGCATAAAGATGTTTCTAATCTTTTTTCTCCTTGGGGGAGATTTAGCCGTAAATTAATCGATAAGATAGAGCGCCCAAGATTTGTAGGAAGCTTTTCTTCTGAAGAAGCGAAGATGAAAGGGATGCGTCTCGCTGTGGGAGCGTTTAATCAGAGAGCTAAGGGGATTTCTGTAAAAATCTACTTTCTTGTAGATGAGTCTGATGGGGTAATTGCGGATGCTAAATTTCAAGCAATAGGGCCGGCTTCGTTATTGGGAGCAGCAGAAGGGGCCGTAGAGTTCTTCATGAGGAAAAATTATGATCAAGTGAGTCGAATGAGTGCAGAGTTACTAGATAAGCATCTCAGAGACAAAAAAGACCAAGAAGCTTTTCCTAAAGAGGAATATAGGAGTTTAAATTGGGTATTAGAAGCTTCTGAAGCAGCTGCTATGCAATGCATGGATATTCCGCTATCTGATATTTATGTTCCGACGCCTGTAAAGTCTGGGTGGGAAGGAGAATCAACTCCATATCCTAATTGGGATGAATTGACAGCTAAACAACAAATTGCTGTGATTGAAGAAGTCATTTCTGTAGATATACGGCCTTATATAGAGCTAGATGCAGGAGGAATAGAAGTAGTAAGCTTGACAGGAAGAGAATTGATAATTGCTTATAAAGGTGCTTGTACTACGTGTTATTCTTCTATAGGATCAACTTTACAAGCGATTCAGCAAATTCTAGCAGCTAAAGTCCATCCTGAGATTCATGTGACCCCAGATAGTAGCTTTTTAGCTCCGTCTTAAGAAATGAATTTTTTTTAATGGTAAAAGCCTCTTTTTAGTCCTTGCAAGGAAGTAGTCGGGGATTCAAAAGAGATTTGGCGCTTTCTGATCCTACTACAGGTAATTTGGAGGCGTCAATTAAACCAAGTTGAACTAGAACAGAAGCTTGGTCCCAATACACATGCTCGTGAGACACCTTGCCATTTAGAAATCCGACAATCACTATCAAGGGAATTTCAATAAATTTTCCTGTTGGTTCAATTCCAGGAAGTATCCAGTTCATTTTAGTGGAATGAGTGAATTTAAGAATTGTTTCGTCAACTAGCTGGCTATTTCCAACGGTTCGTGAAATAAGAATGGATTCAATGTCTGTTGGCATAGAAGAAAGGAAAACATTAGCGTAAAAATATCGAACGGCCGCACAGCCAATTCCCCCTTGCATGGTGGGTAAATTATTGAGATGAGCTCCTTCATTGATCATTGTTGACATAGTGGCGTCTACATCTTTATCTTCAAACTCATAGCGTGTGTGAGATTCCCAGGTTTCGACTAATTGATGCTGAGCAACTGTTAGCCCAATATTGCTTGGTGTATCTTCAATCATGCTAGATTCCTCTGTAAATTAAAAATGTATAATAGATTTGCATGGATAAAGCAAATCTTTTTAGTAAATCATTGAACCAGCAAAAACTTCTGTTTTTTCTTCAGAATCGGAAAGAAGGATAAGATTTCCATTTGGGGAGATGCCGTGACAGCTCCCACTTAAAAGACGGGATCCATCTTGGATGGTTACTTTTTCTCCTTTAAAGGCTAAGGATTCTTCATAGAAAGAAGCGAAGGGTTGAAATCCTTGAGATTCTAAAGTTTTCAGATCTTCTAAAAAACAAGAGGTAAGGTTATCTAGTATTTTTTCTATGTCCCATTGTTGATTACTGATGAGATGTAAAGAAGTTGCTTTTTGATCAATTTCGCATAGAGTTTGATTTGTCATATTGATATTAAGTCCAATGCCTAAAATAACCCCAAGGGACTTTTGAAGTTGAATAGTTTCGCACAGAATTCCTGCTACTTTTTTTTCTTCAAGTAGAATGTCATTAGGCCATTTAATTTGAGGAGAAAATTTAAAGTTTTTCAGCATTTTGCAGCAAGAAATGCTGAAAATCTGCCCTAAGTTAGGGATGTAAGAGCTGCTTGGTGGGATGCAAAAGTAGTATGTGGCATATAGATTGACCCCTTTAGGTGAAATCCACTTTTTTTGAAAACTTCCCCTTCCAGAGGTTTGTTCGTGAGCTGTAATACAGGTGATGTGATCGGGGTCTAAAATAACTGCATTATTTTTAGCCCAAGTGTTGGTAGAATCTATAGATTGAAAATGGATGTAGTTTATCTGTTTGTTTTTTTTCATAAAAATCTCTGACATTATGTAGAAGAATGAAGTATAATCCACATAGAAAAAACAATCCATTTTTTTGTGTAATATTATGTGGAGATTTCATTACCTTTCTCGAATCGACTTCCGAACGATTCCTATCTTAGTAGGGCTCATATTTATGAGCTTACTTGTCATTTCTGCTACAACCTGTGAAACTTGGGATAAGATTGACGAAAGTTTTTTTACTCCATCTGTTATTAATCAGATTAAGGGATATGGTCTGGGTCTTCTTGTGTATTTATTTTTTGCGGGATTTGATTATCAACAGCTCAAAAAATGGAGTTGGTGCCTTTACCTTTTAACGATACTTATGCTTGTTGGACTTTTTTTTACAACACCTATTCAAAACGTACAAAGATGGTATCGGATTCCTGGATTAGGACTGGCTTTTCAACCTTCGGAATATGCAAAGCTCTTTGTTGTAATGACTCTTAGTCGTTTTTTAGAAAACAAGACTCAAGTGATTAAAAGCAAAAAAACAGCGTTGCAGGCCATTTTAATTGTACTTATTCCGTTTTTTCTTATTTTAAAGCAACCGGATTTAGGGACCGCGCTTGTCTTGTTTCCTATAGCTCTTGTGATGTTTTACTTTGGAGGTATTCGACGGAAAGTTGTTTTTACGATGTCTTTACTGTCTGTTTTAGCTATTGGTTTTGTATCTCTTATGTTTCTAGATATTTTGCCGCATGAAGAGATGCGACCTTATTTTACCAAGGTCTTAAAAGACTATCAATATGAAAGACTTAATCCGAATACATATCATCAAAAAGCATCTCAAACAGCAATTTCATTAGGTGGAATGTGGGGTAATGGATGGAGAAACAGTGAATTTACAGGGCAGCAGTGGCTTCCTGCTGCTCATACAGATTCTGTTTTTGCGGCCTTTGCTGAGGAATTTGGTTTTTTTGGCGTTATTGTTATGCTCCTTTTATTTTTTGGCCTTATATATTTTAGCTTTCAAGTAACAGCAGTTGCAAAAGATCGATTTGGACGGTTGCTTTCTGCTGGTATTACTGTTTATTTAGCTATGCATGTAATTGCCAATATCGGAATGATGTGTGGTTTTTTGCCCATTACAGGAGTTCCTTTAGTCTTGATAACTTATGGGGGGTCCTCTATTCTGTCCACGATGACAGCATTAGGAATTATTCAAAGTGTATATAGCAGAAGGTTTATGTTTTGATAAAAATACATTCGTTTATGTTTTCACCGGGTAAGTGGATTGGGGAAGGCAAGATCTATTTGAGTATGATCGAAGAAGAACTTATTTTCTTTACTAGATGGAATATTAGCCCGGAAGAAGATGGGTGCATTGAATGCGTGCAGGAACTTCAAGTAAAAGGTTTATCGGATGTAATGGTTAATCATTTCCGTATTTATAATATAAAAAATTCTTCTTTTTCTCTATGTATGGAAAATCATGCAATAGGAAAAGTGGAAGGAATTGGAGTGATTAATGAGTCCCAAATCGGCTGGGAGTTTCGAGTTGAAAAGCTAGGTTTTGAAGGATTCGAAAGCTATGAAAAACAATCGAATGATTCCTATCGTATGCAAGGAGAGTTTTCTACAATTGATCAGCTTCGAACGACCATACAAGGTAAAATATGGAAGCAGTGGACTCCTTCTTAAAAAAATATTGCATTAGGTTTGAAAAAGATATATATCTCGAAATTTACAATTGATAGGAGCGGCACACAAATTATGGTTTTAAAAAAATACGGAATCTATCTGGGGCTTTTTTTGTTGTGGGGCTGTTTTTCTAAATCGGCTCTTATGACGATGGATTCCTATGATCAAGTGCAGTTAGGGTCACCTATTGCAGAGGTTGTACAAAAAAATGGGGAACCATATTCTATCAATACTAAGCGCGGAGCTTCTGAATATAGGTATGTAGAGAAAATTACTTCAGGAAATACGCTTATGTATGAAAATCATTATACTATTTTTGTTCAAGAAGGTAATGTGGTAGGAAAAACATCTACTCAAGAAAGAGTTCCAGCCTTTGATCTTATTTATCAAGATGACCCTAACCACAATCAATATCCTTAGATAATTTAGTCTTGTATGGAGTTAAAAGAAAAAAGACCCGATTTAAATCGGGTCTTTTTGGATAGATAACTTATGCTTTAATCTTAATGTCAACCCCGGCAGCAATTGGCAATATTTTAAGTTTGTCAATTGTATCAGGTGTTGGATTTAGAATGTCGAGCATCCGGATATAGGTACGAGTTTCGAACTGCTCTCGTGATTTTTTGTCGACGTGAGGAGATCTTAATACTGTATAAATCTCTCTTCTAGTAGGAAGAGGGATCGGCCCAACAATGCGAGCCCCGGTTCTTTTTGCTGTTTCAACGATGTCCGCAATGGCGCGATCTACTACTCTTTGATCGTAACCCTTTAAACGGATTCTAATTTTTTGCTTGGATTGTTTACCCATGAATATGATTCCTTAAAAAGCTGTTATTTTTTTAAAATTTCTTCTTGTAATTTCGCCGGTACTTTTTCGAAGTGGCTAGGTTCCATTGCATATGTTGCACGTCCAGAGGACAAGGAACGAAGTTGTGTAGAGTATCCGAACATTTCACTTAAAGGAACCTCTGCTTCAATAATGACAGTGACCTTTTGTGTAGCTTGGCTCATGATTTTGCCGCGACGTCTATTAATGTCGCCGATCACATCTCCCATGAACTGGTCAGGGGTTGTAACGCAAACTTTCATGATAGGTTCTAAAAGGACTGGTTTTCCTTTTCTTGCAGCATCTTTAACTGCCATAGAACCGCAAATTTTAAACGCCATTTCATTCGAGTCGACTTCGTGGTAAGATCCGTATGTAATAGCAACTTTGACATCTACAAGAGGATATCCTGCAAGAATTCCAGTTGCGATTCCCTCTTCAATCCCCTTAATAACAGGATTGATGTATTCTTTAGGGATAGATCCTCCGACAACCTTGCTGACGATTTCAACGCCTTTGCCGATTTCGTTAGGTTCGATCTCTAAGCATACGTGAGCATATTGACCGCGTCCACCCGACTGTTTGATGTACTTTGTTTCACTAGCACTAGGGATGGTAATAGTTTCTTTATAAGCCACTTCAGGTTTTCCAACATTTGCTTCTACAGAAAATTCACGGAACATTCTATCTCTAAGAATGTCGAGGTGAAGTTCTCCCATCCCGGAAATGATGGTTTGCCCTGTTTCTTCGTTAGTTTGGACTCTGAATGTTGGATCTTCTTCAGAAAGAGATCCTAAAGCAATAGAAAGTTTTTCTCTATCAGCTTTTGACTTGGGTTCAATAGCCATGGAAATTACAGGCTCAGGAAAGTCCATTTTCTCTAAGAGAAGGGGATTGTTTTCAGAGCAAAGAGTGTCTCCTGTGCTTGTATACTTAAGCCCAATGCAAGCTGCGATGTCTCCAGTGTAGAATTCATCACGATCTTGTCTTTGGTTTGCATGCATTTCTAAAAGGCGAGAAACTCTTTCTTTCTTGTCTTTTGTTGTGTTGATTAAGGTCTTACCTTTTGTAAGCGTACCTGCATAAACTCTAACAAAAGTCAGTCTTCCTACATAAGGATCAGACATGATTTTAAAAGCAAGAGCTGCTAGAGGACTGCTATCTGCAGGTTCGATTTCGATCGGCTCGTCGTTAGAAACGTTGATCCCTTTAATAAGGCCTCTGTCGAGAGGAGATGGCATCCAAAGTGTAATGGCATCTAAAAGCGGTTGGATTCCTTTGTTTTTAAAGGCTGTTCCGCACAAGACAGGAGTCATTTTATTAGAAATTACTGATTTCCGTATAGCAGCATGAATTTCTTCTTCTGTAATGGAATCTGGGTTTTCCAGAACCTTTATCATTAAAGCGTCATTGCTTTCATCAAGGGTTGAAACTTCTTCGATGAGGGCAGCTCTGAGTTTCTTGCAAATATCAAGAAGGTCGCTAGGAATTTCTTCTTCTTCAAACTTAGCCCCTAGTGTCTCATCAAGGAATAGGTATGCTTTCATTTTAATGAGGTCAACCATTCCCTTAAATCCACCTTCAGAGCCGATAGGATACTGAACTGGTACAGCATTTGCGCCTAATTTCTCTTTCATAGTTTCAATTGCATTTAAGAAGTCAGCGCCAACTCTGTCCATCTTATTAACGAATGCAATACGAGGTACTTTGTATTTATCGGCTTGCTTCCAAACTGTTTCAGACTGAGGCTGAACACCAGCCACTGCATCAAATACAGCCACGGCGCCATCTAAAACACGTAAAGAACGCTCTACTTCAATCGTGAAGTCTACGTGTCCAGGAGTGTCGATGATGTTGATTTTATGATCGTTCCAATAAACTGTTGTTGAAGCAGAGGTGATTGTGATTCCTCTTTCTTTTTCTTGCTCCATAAAGTCCATTGTGGCAGCGCCTTCATGAACTTCTCCGATTTTGTGGAGTCTTCCAGAGTAATACAGGATACGCTCTGTGGTTGTCGTTTTTCCGGCATCAATATGGGCCATAATCCCGATATTCCGTACTTTTTCTATGTTGTCACTTTTAGGTCGATTGCTCATGAATTTGCTCCCTATTTGTTACCATTTATAATGAGCAAATGCTCTGTTAGCTTCTGCCATTCTATGTGTGTCATCTTTCTTTTTAATGGTGGAGCCTTGATTCATGAAACAATCTGCGAGTTCTGCTGCTAGACCGTCTTCCATGGAGCGTCCTGCTTTTGCCCTAGAGTAAGTAATAATCCATTGCATTGCCATGGAAACTCTTCTTTCTGTAGGGATTTCGATAGGCACTTGATATGTAGCGCCACCGATTCTGCGGGATTTAACTTCTAAAGCAGGCTTAGCGTTTTCTAAGGCTTGCTCAAAAGCTTCTAGTGGGTTTGCGATTTTGACTTTTTTTGCAAATTTATCAAGTGCATTATAAACAATGGTACGCGCTGTTGATTTTTTACCGCTGTACATGATTTTGTTAATGAACTTAGCAAGAACATAACTGCTATAAATTGGATCGGGATCGATTTGCCTTTTTTCGGCACGTCTTCTTCTAGACATGTGATAATCTCCTAAAAATAATTATAATACATTTGTTGATCCAAAGGCTATTCACTTGGTCTGACTAAACTATAGAAAGACCGATCCGTGATTCTTTCTGCATTATTGCAGCAAAAATCGCGAATCAGGATACCTTATTTTGGGGGAAGATATCCTAATATTACTTAGGACGTTTAGCTCCATACTTGGATCTGGATTGTTTTCGGTCTTTTACAGCTGCGCAGTCAAGAGCTCCACGAACGATATGATAACGAACGCCAGGAAGATCTTTTACTTTTCCGCCTCTAATTAGAACAATGCTGTGTTCTTGTAGATTATGGCCTTCTCCACCGATGTATGCGATGACCTCTTTTCCATTAGAAAGACGAACCCAAGCTACTTTTCTAAGGGCAGAGTTTGGCTTTTTAGGTGTTTTTGTCTTCACTTGCAAACAAACGCCTCTTTTTTGAGGACATTCTTGTAGAGCGGGGGACTTGTTTCGGCGAGCTTTATTTGAGCGGCCTTTTCGAACGAGTTGGTTAATTGTAGGCATTGTTGCCTTTCTCCTTGCAAAATCTTTTTTGATTCATACGATAGGAAAACTATATCTTGCTAGGAGAATTATTTGCAAAAGTATTTCACTATAAGGTGAAAAGAATCTTATCCGTCGAATCTTTTTAAAATAAAAAAAGAAAGTTGTTTTTTAATCTTACTAGATCAATAAAGAGGTTTTAATGTTATTAAAGAGATTAAGCCTGTGGTTAAGCAAATTTGTGTCTTAATTTTTTTATTTTTTTTGTCGTCTTCTTTTTCTTTTAAAGATCAAGAGGATAAGCCTTTTTTTTCAAATCAAAGTCTTCATAAATCGATTGAAACGATGCTTGAATATCATGTGGAATATAAGTTGTTTTCTCCTTTATTAGCAAAAAGGAGCTTTAAATTATTTGTAGAGCAATTCGATCCGCATAAAATGTATTTACTTCATTCCGAAGTAGACCCGTTCATTCATATGACAGAAAGGAAGCTGGAAGAGGTGGTTCAAGGTCATTCAATTGAAAGTTATGCTATGTACGAATCTCTTAACGAGCTTATTCAAAAATCTATTTACAGAGCTAGAGAAGTCAGAAAAGCGATAAGACCCTTATTGCTTAAGCAGGATTTGTCTTTATTAGAGGACGATGTGGATCTATTTCCAAAAACATTAGACGACATAAAGCAAAAAAATTTTAGAAGATTAGCGCTGTTTTTAGTGGCAGAAAAGAAATGGGAGGAGGTTCCTGATTTTTCTGAAAAGCAAAGGAATTGTCTTCTGGATTTATGGGAAGAGAGGCTTGCTAGGTTGGAAAAGCCTTATTTGGAAACTAGGATTTCGTCTTTTTTTCCTATGCATGTTTTAAAAGCCTTTGCAAAAAGTTTAGATGCGCATAGTTCCTTTTTTAGCGTAGAAGAGGCTCATGATCTTAAAACAACTCTTGAAAAGCAATTTGAAGGGATAGGAATAATTTTAAGAGAAGGCGTTCATGGGGTTGTCATTAAAAGTCTGATTAAAAATAGTCCAGCTGAAAAGTCTGGAAAAATTCAGAAAGGGGATCTCTTAGTTGCTATTAATAAAGAGGAAGTTGCTTTTTTGTCTTATGAAGAAGTGTTATCTCGTTTAAAGGGTGGAAGAGGTCAAAAAGTTTTTTTGAAGCTGAAGCGCTCTTCTCATTCTCAAGAAGAGATTGTTGATGTAGATCTTGTTCGGGAAAAGGTGATTATGGAAGAAGACCGTGTGAGGTTTTCGACGTCGCCTTTTGGAAAAGGTGTCATAGGGAAAATTGAAGTTCCTTCTTTTTATGAAAGTGAAGATGGGTCGAGTTGTGTTCGAGATTTGAAAGAAGCGATCTCTAAGATGAGGTCAGAAGGATCTCTTTTAGGGATTATTCTTGATATGAGAGATAACTCAGGGGGGTTTTTAACTCAGGCGGTAAAAGTATCAAGTCTTTTTATGTCAGGCGGAGTCGTTGTTGTGTCTAAGTATTCTCAGGGGCAAATGCAATATCTTCGTAATACGGATGGAAAAGTTTTCTATCAGGGCCCGCTTGTTATATTAACTTCTAAGGCGTCAGCTTCAGCAACTGAGATTGTGGCTCAGGCTTTACAAGATTATGGCATTGCGGTTGTTGTTGGGGACAGAAGAACTTATGGAAAAGGAAGTATCCAGTATCAAACGGTTACTGGTAGGAATAGTTCTTCTTATTTTAAAGTTACGGTAGGGAAGTATTACACGGTTTCTGGGAGGTCTACGCAGATTGAGGGAGTCCAGGCAGATATTCAGGTGCCTACTCTTTATGCTTCTTATAATATTGGTGAAAAATATTTATCTTATCCTTTGAAAAATGATCAAATAGATTCTGTATTTAAAGATCCTCTCCGAGATGTCAAGCCGAGTAGTCGCTCCTGGATGAAAAAAAATTATCTGCCTCATATACAAAAAAAACTGTCTTTTTGGACAGAATTAATGCCCGTATTGAAAAGGAATAGTGACTATAGAATCCATCATGATAAGGATTTTATGCAATTTCTAGAGGTTCTTCAGGGGGGTAAGAAAGGCTCTGAGAAATCAGGAGATTCTCTAGGCAACCTTGATTTGCAAATGACAGAGGCTGTTCAAATCGTAAAAGATATGGTTTTTTTGGAATCATCATTAAAAAAAAAGTAAAACAAAACATCGGACTTGAGGTTCCTTAAGTGCATGTTCAAAAAAATCCGATGAAGAAATTTTCACTCCTATTCATGAAAATGTAGGTTCTGACAGTAATCCTAGTCCCGCAGATCATGTTGGAAATGGCTGCTTATTTGAAAAATTAGGATTTAAAAAAGAAAGGACGGGGTATCTATGGATTTGTGATGGGGATCAAGTGCTTCTAGGTGGAGAGCTCCATAAGAAAAAAGTGAGTTTCAATAGATTCTCCTTTTAATCGTGCCGATCTCTATGAATGGTGGTATCGACAGGAGTTTTTGGATGGGAGGTTGATTGCTCGCATTGGAAAATCCACTCCTAGGCTTGGCGCCAATGCAAGTTTTCCTGGGGAGTGAGCTTCTGCTTTAAGAATGATATCTCTTTTTTTGCAAAAGAAAATCCATTGCCGGAAGTTTCTTTATTCGGGGCAAAGAGGTTTTCTCGATCTTCCCTATTAAAATCGGTCATAACAGAATATGGTTGTATCCACAAAAATGAGTCCTTTTCTTAAAAAAGCAGTTTTTGCGTGATCCATGAAATATATGTTTTTTTAGGAAATCCAAGAAAAAGATTGCAGAAAAGAAGCTGATCTTTTAAGCTTTGGCATTCTTAATTCTCGTAATGGCTAGATAGCTCAGTCGGTAGAGCAGAGGACTGAAAATCCTTGTGTCGCTGGTTCGATTCCAGTTCTGGCCAAACCTTTCTCTTGCTGGAGAAAAACGGAATTCCAACGGAGTTGGTAATTTCTCTTAATCACCCAAAACAGACCACCAATTTTTTTTTGATGGTCGCTTTGGAGTGTCGGTTCCGTTGAATCTACGGTAATCAGTATTTGCACTCCTTTTAAGTAACTGTAAATCAAGCGTTAAGAACGATTGGTCAGAGGACTATTCGTCTTCTACTCGCTTGTAGGGAGTTGAAATGGGTTATATTCGATAAACAGAACTTAAGAAAGGCGGCGTTCGTTATCAAGCAGAAGTTCGTCTTAAAGGCATGCCTAAAGCACTCACGGCCGTGTTCGATAGAAAAAATGATGCTAAAGCTTGGATCTCCAAAACTGAAGCAGATATTCGCTGCGGTCGGCATCAACTCTACTCAGAGGGCAAGCGTCATACTTTTTCAGAAGCAGAAGAAAGATACTTTAAAGAACAGACTGTTTCAGTTGTTAAGAGTGGCCACCTCTTATGGTGGAAAAAAGAACTGGGCTCTCTCTTTCTGCACGACGTCAGACCAGCTATCCTATCCGAAAAGAAACAAAAACTTTTGACAGAACCAACCCCAAAGGGAGTTGTTCGTAGCAAGAGCACGTGCAACCGCTATCTTGCTACTTTAAGTCACTTAATGGGCATCTGTGTAAAACAGTGGGAGTGGGCTTCTGAAAATCCAGTTCGCAGAATCACAAGAGAAAAAGAACCCCGAGAAAGAACCCGTTTTTTAAGTTCTGAAGAACGTAGCCGTTTTCTTGAGGCGTGTCGTATAAGCGATAATTCCTACCTCTTTACTTTTGTAGTTCTGCTTTTAAGTACAGGGGGTCGGTATAACGAGATTTGGTGTCTTAGGTGGACCGATGTGGATCTCCATCAGGGAAAAATCACTATTACCAAGTCAAAAAATACTGATATGCGCTCCATCCCGATTCGAGGATTAGCTTTAGAATTACTTCGAGATCTTGCGCAGCAGTCCTCTTCAGTAGGCTATATATTTCCCAGTGAGGAAAAATCAAAGCCACTCGAGCTTAGAAGGGCATTTAGAACAGCCATTAAACGTGCGGAGTTGAAAGGATTTCGGGGGCATGATTGTCGTCATAGCTATGCCACCGCAATGCTGGCTCAAGGCTTGTCTTTAGGGGAAATAGGCCACTTACTAGGACATCGTAGCGTCTCTCAAACACGTAGGTACGCACATTTAGTCGAGTCACGTTCTATTGATGCCGTATCTAGAATGACAGAGCAAGTTTTTCAAGGAGTTGAAAATGGATAATAACTCAAATGACCTTGAAAATGTCTTAGTAGACATTCTTATCAATAATCGTATAGATCCTTCAAAAGAGTGGTTAAACTGTTCTATTAAAGAATTAATTGATCGGTTTGAAAATTTTAAGCAGAAACGTATCCAATCATCTAATTCAGAGAAAGATCGACAAAAAAAATCTAGTATTGCTGAGGGACTATGTATTAATGCTTTGTTGACTTTGATGCATAGCAAGCATTCCATCGAAAAAAATGAATTTGAAGAATGCACAGATTCTGCTGCAACAACTGTCGTTGAGCAAACTTCAGAAAATTCTAGTCCATCTCTTCGTTCACTTGGTTATTTTGTGGAAAATTTTTATGCAAAGAATCTCGATGAGATATCTTCGTGGCAACAAAGTCGGTTAATCTACCTTGCCGATTTTTTTCCATCATTGCTAGAGTCGATAAAGAGTACAAAAGAGCAGTGTAATGAACCTGAATCGAGTATATCACAGATTTATGAGCCTGTTGGTGAATGGCGATGGCGTCATACCAAGTGGCAGGCCGCTGCTCAAATTTTTTGGTTAGAGAAGGGTGCAAATGTTGAAAAAAAGGTGGCAATATCATTATGGCCCTTACCCATATTGCCATGCAATGGAAGCTATAAAAGAGGCGGGAATCAAAGCTTTTTCAACCGTTTAGGTAAAATATGAACATACTTTGTCAGGACGGCAAGAAACGTTGTTTTGGTGGACAACCAGGAAAAGAGTTCTACGCTAAATATCATGATTATGAATGGGGAATTCCAGTCTATGACGATAATCATTTGTTTGAAATGCTTATTCTTGAAGGTGCTCAGGCAGTCTTGAGTTGGGAGACAATTCTCAAAAGAAGAGAAGGATATCGAAAAGCCTTTCACTGTTTTGATCCTGTAAAAGTAGCTAAAATGACCGATGGTGAATTGAACGACCTTCTTGAAAATCAAAGCATTATTCGGAATCGCTTGAAAATTTATGCGACACGTCAAAACGCTTTAGTCTTTTTACACATGCAAAAGGAGTTCGGTTCGTTTTCTAGCTAGGTTTGGAACTTTGTAGACGCAAAACCAATCGTGACACGAAGAAAATCTCTCAAAGACATTCCTTCTTCTACCCTCATCAGTGATGCTCTCTCAAAAGATCTGAAGAAAAGAGGGATGACTTTCGTAGGTTCCACAATCATTTATGCGTTTATGCAAGCAGTTGGACTTGTAGATGATCATCTTGCTGATTGTTGGTGTTCAAATCGCTGATTTTTCTGCTTTCCTTTTGATGGCCTCTAGAAGTTCAGAAAAGGTCTCCTTATAGTAATCTCCACCAAAATGGCCTTGATCTGGCGATTCGTAATAATCCGTTTGCAACTGATCTCTAATCACATGAGCTTCCCTAATGGGAATCCATGGATCATTTGCGCCAGCAAACTGAATGATCCATCGCTGATTCTGCTTAATGGCTTCCCAATTCCAGGGTGTATCAAAATAACCGCTCCGCTTCTCTGCCTCTATTCCAAGGTCTGTATAATAGGCTCCTATTAAGGCTGACCCCAAGATTCGATGCGTTTCTGCATATCGCATGGCTGCAATAGCTCCCGATGAATGCCCCACAATGATTGTATTTTCATCTGCTTTCAATTTTTCCAAGAAGGGAAGCCAATAAGAGCTTCTTGCCAATTCTGTATCAGGAAATTGGGGAGCCTCTACTTTGATGCCAATCTTTTCAAGCTCCCTTTTGAGATAGGGTAACCAATTATCGGTTGGCTTGCTGTTCCCATTGCCGTGAATTAAAATTGCTCTAATCAATTTTGTACTCCTGATCTCAAAACAATGGCTTCGGTTGAACGACTGTTATTTTCCAAATTCTTATAGCACAACTCCAGTCAAAAGCGTTACGCAAATTATACGCATTTTTATCTTAGATTAGTTCTCAAAAAACCCACTAGTGGATTTTGATAACTCTAAAATGACATCCCCAAATTTAATCTGTTGTTTACCCATAGCAGACAGAAAATTATTCCAGCGTTGTTGAGTCTCCTTGTTGTCATAAAACTCTGGAGTAAATGCTACAGGATGCTTGAGAGTGGTTTTACGATTTGCAAATATTTCTCGAATAGCCGTACTTAGTTTGTCTGCCTGTATCTCATAGTTGTTTAAGATAGTCCACAAATCATAAAAATCCTTCATGCGGGTGTTAACGAGCGCAAGTTTTACGACTGATTCGAGTTTTTCAGCTATAACGGTTTCTAAGGTATAACCCAGTAAAGTTGGTTCTCGCATGCCTAAAAGAGTGGGATATTTAATTTGCTGAGGTTTGGGAATGATGATGTCATTAAAGCCAATGTCAATGAGAACGGGCATTTTTGTCGTAAACAGCTTTGCTGAAAAGCTAATGCTCACACCATTGTAATCCCCACCTGTCTGAGTGTTGCGAAGAATGAGTTTTTGAGTATCGAAAGCAATTCCATCCTCCTCACAGGCAATTTCTGAAACCTCTGTAATGATCCGATGTAAATTATCAATTTGGTTGGAGGTTCTTGCAAGCAAATCTATATCCATTGTTGCTCTATGATCCAATGAATCCCAGACTTTCAGCATTAACCCACCCTTAAGGAAAAATTTCTTGGCATGAGGACTAACGCTTAGGCGGTACAAAAACCTTTCCATTGCATAATAGCGAAGTATTTCATCAAAGGGACGATTCCTTTGATCCGACAGATTCTTTAATCGCTGGCGTATTGATTCACCAAGATTCTTTTTTGGTTTTTCGATTGTATTACCCACTGACGATTGTCTCCATAATCGGTTTTAAAATCTTTTCGACACGGAATAATTTGGCATATTCAAAGAGTTTTTCGAGGTTTGCTTTTCTACTGTGCCAATACATTTTCAGAGCTTCTAGGACGACATCCATTCCGATTTTATTGCGAAATTTAACGCAATCAACGAGGGTCTTTTCGACGTCAAAGATCATAACAGTACACCCATCTATGGAATGTTCCTCAACTCCCGTGCTTAATAGCTTTTGGCTGTACCAAAAAAAACGCATAGGGGGGTGAGAAATCGCAGGCTTGTGTGCTTGGCTTGGCAATGCAACATAAACGAAATGAGGGATTTGGGTTGTTATTTCATGAAAGGCAAGGGCAGAAATGAGGCAAATAACTCCATGAGGGATCTTTTTTGCTACAGGAATAAAGTCTGGTAGTGAGGGATCAGGCATATCAATCAAGCGATATAGTCCTCTACTAACGACTTCTAAGTCCCCCCTGTCTCGAAGGGCATAGAGCTCTCGGCGATGTATACCAACTGTCATAGCCTCTGACATGGTAAGAATCCCGCCCGCTTCCCTAAAAGCGGCAAGGGCTGATTCAAGCTTTGATTTTTTCTTCATGGTACAAAATAACGGATTTATTCATCTATATCCGCAATATTGTACCAAATCAGGAGGAATGTCAATAAAAAATCGCAAAAGGCATAGCCACAGGTTCAGGTTTCATGGTGGGTAACGCCAGTAGCCCTAGAGAGAAAAGGTAACGGAAATTCAACGGAGTTGCCAATTTCTCAACATTGCCTTCAATTGCTTTGGATGGCTAAAATTTCCTGGAAAAAATCTGGATTCCTCTATAGAATTTGGGCATCTTGGTTGATTAAGCTCAATCAAAGGCAATAGAAAGAAGTGGTTTTCTAAGTCTGAAAATCCTTGTGTCGCTGGTTCGATTCCTTTTCTGGCCATTCTTTCTCTTGCCGGAGAAAAGGGAGGTATAGGGGGAGTAGAAAAATCCCTTCCTTAAATGGTAGGGTTTTTTTGATTCCTTTTAATTTTCTAAGGATTGAAAGCTTAGATAAATCCTCTTAAAAATATCTTGAGTTATGTTGTTTATAAACCTTTTCATGCTGGGAGTTTTTTGAGAGGTCGAAGGGGGCGTTATTTCAATAATGGCGGGTTGTAAAGAGATTTGAATGGGCACCGATCCGGTAGATAGAGTTGCTGTTGTTTGTCTCGGCCTTTTTGTTATGTCGTGGTAGAGGCTGTCATAAGAAATCGCTCCACCTGTCAAGGTTTGGTTTGGAAGATCTAAGTGATACCAGCCATATGAGGAAATGGCCTCATTTCGGATTCGAATAGCTAGTTGATTGCGCTCTTTTTCTGTTTTATCGGTAAAGATTTTAAGAGCTTTCAGGAGAGCATTTTTTGCTTGAGTCGAGTTAAGTGGATCTTGGTAGCATATAGCATTTGCATCTTTATCCAAATTATAAGGTGTGTTATTGGGAGAGGGATATCCTTCTGCTTTACAGAGGTCTTTAAGGCCTTGATGAAAGGGGGCGATAAGCAATCCTCCAGAACACTGGCCTTCCATAGCTACCAGTCCGCAGGCTTCGATGTGAGAAGGGATTATAAAAAAATCAGCGGCAGCTCGAATGAGAAGCCCTATGGGCACTCCATAATTTTCCCCATTATGACAGAAGTTGATATTTTGCTCTTCAAATGTAGTGATTACTTTTAATCTGCCTTGATGAGTCGTAGTAGCCATTTGTTTAAGGCTCTCCAAGGCATCCATATTTCCTAATCCCATGCAGGCAAATTGTAGTTCTTGCGGCGAAGTTTCAATCACGTCGGCAAGAGTTTTAACTCCTTTTTCTTCTGTGTACCGTCCTACAAAGACAGCGAGAGGAAGGTTCGGGTTTTTGAGGATTTTCGCTTCGCAAAGAAGGGTTTTTAATTTTTTGCGATAGGCAGAGTAGTCTGTTGTTTCTTTTCTGCTCGCATCAAAAGTTCTTTTAAGAGCAAGTGATTTGAAAGATGTTTTATCTGTGGGGTCGAATTTGTCGAGTTCTACTCCATTGGGGATTGAAAGAAGTTTGCCAGGTTCTAGAAGAGACGCTCGACGTCCTCTATTAATTTCCGGATCGGGATGTATGGCGCGAGAAGCTATTTCTTTAGAAACATAAACGACTTTTTCTGCATGAGCAAGACCTGTCTCTATTAGATCAATGTTTGAACTGGTTTTTGATTCTGATTTGATTCCTAATAAGGCCATTTGTTTTAGATTGCACGTAGATTGATATCCTACGTTCCCGTGATGCCATGAGATAATTGTTCGAGTTTTCTCTTTCAATCCACAAGCTTCTCGTATTGGGGCATAGAGGGAATGCAAAAGGGAAAATGCACAGCCAAAAACAGTACTTAAGTTCTCGCATTGTAGAACTTGGATGTGCCGAGTTCCTGTTTTTCCTTTATAAAATGAAGCAAATGCAGCAGCAGCAGATCCCAAATACAAAAATCGATCTTGTACTCCCTCTGAATAAGGAGCTTTGGTTGTAGGTGTATTAAAAATACGAGGGAGAGAAGGGTCTGGTTGTACAAGATATTCGAGAGTGTCTTTATTTTTGTAAATGGAACTTTGAACGATGCGCCCGTCATAGAAGTGCGTTAAAATTCCTTGGAATTTGAAGTCTCGCACAATATGTTTTTCTTTTTCATATAGAGGGGAAAAAGAATAGACTTTTGAGCAAGCTGGATTGAGGTCCCTTAATTTTTTATGAGCAGAAGCGAGTCCTATGATAACTCCTGCAATGCCTCCGCTGAAGTTGCGTCTGTTTTCTGCTGTGATTTTCAGTGCTTTTAAAGGTTTTTGTTGGTCGACAGCGTGTTTGGGTTCCTCTTTAGCTATTTGAAAATCCACGAGATGCGTCGCTGCTGCATTTTTGGGTTCAAGTTTGTAAAAGCGAGATCCATTTTTTATGAGATCGTTGATTTTTTCAATAAGAGGGCTGTCTTTTGGAAGAAGTTTTTTGTATTGATTTCCTGCAATTTTTGGTTCAGCAAGGACTTGTCGAAAAATATGATCTTCTATATCGAATAAGTGGATGAAAAAAGGAGAATTATTGCCTTTTTGAGCGTAATAGGAAGAAATGATTTCATGTAGTTGAATTAGAGATTTTTTAGATAGGTGAGTGATTTGATAGGATGGATCTATAACGAGAGCTTTTTTTTGGGGCTCATTGATAAACTTTGAATTCGATACTTTTTCAAGAGTGATCTGCAGTTCTACCGGCAGAGATTTAAACTCGTAGCGTCTTTTTGCATGATCAACTAACGTTGGATTGAGATCCTTAGAGCTATAGATAAAATTCGTAAGTCTTTGTATTAACATAATGTTTTAACTTTAGTTTTTTTGTTTTGTTTATATTGAATTTGTCGGGTTTTATTTTTAAGGATTTATAATATGTAGAAATATAATGGGAATCTGAAAGACTTTCACTTTCGTCTTTAAGAATGCCCATTTTCCATTCAGGATTAAAAGGATGAGAATCTATGATTTTTGACACTTGAAATCCATAAGTTTTACTTTTACAAAAACAATGAAGAGCGAGTTTGTGATATTGTATATCTATTTTTCTTAGGTGTCGATAGAGGACTTTAAAAAAAGTTGCAATCTTCTCCTTAGAATAGATAAATTTTGATCACTAAATTTTTCCTACTATTAAATTAGTTTGTTCGTTTTGTTGAGTAATTCTTTGGGAGATAAGTATCTAAATCTCAAAAACAGCTAAAGTCTAGATCGATGGATAGAGTGGTGGGGTAGTCAGACCATAAATGTTGTTATTTCATAGAAAATTTGAAGATGGATCTGATTAGTCTCCTTTAAGTCCTACTTTGTAAGGAGTAGAAATAAAAAAGACCTGAAGAGAGTGTCTTCAGGTCTTAACAAGTAGATTTGAATTACTTAGGGTTTTCTAAAAGAGTTAGAATTAAATGAGGCTGAGATCCATCATCTAGTTGCATGGCTTTAAATAAAATGCCGCCCGCATTAATGTCTATATTGCGATTTACTTGAGAAGCATTAAGTCCGTAGACTTTTAAATTTAGTCCTTTGAGAGTTAGAAGCTCGGAAGCAAATCTAAAAAGTTCGTCCTGTCCTTTTTCTCTTGCTACTAGATCTTCTGTTTCTTGGCAAAGACGGTGGTAGTTTAACATAGCACTAGAAGAAAGTCCTGTTATTAAAAGATCTTGACGAGCTTTTAGAGGAAATCCTTTGCCTGCTGAAACGAGATTTAAGAAAGAAACGATTTCGGTAATAGACTTAACAAGAGGAGAAGGTTGAGTTGTCATTTTTAAAGATCCACTATTTCCTGCAGATATAGCCCAAGAATGAGACCCAACATCAAATTCTCCAAGTGTAATAGAGCCTTCTAATGTAATATTCAAAGAAAACTTATTCATTATGTTGTAAAAAATTTGAAGTCTTTTTGGTTGATCTATTGCAGAAATTGCGGATACGAAGTCGTTAGAGTCTATATTGTAAATTACGAGCTTTTTATCAGCATCAAGTTCAAAAACAGGATTCTGAATAAGTTTTTCAGCTAGCTCCATAGGGGTAACTCTAATTTCTTCGAGAGCAGGTGAAGTGATTACTTCTTGAGACTGGGAGTTGTATTTTTCTATCTTAGTCATACGGTTATCCTTGTAAAGCTTTAAGAACTCTCTCCTTTTACCAATTTCAAGGAAATTGTGCAAATATTTTTTTTGATGGTTTTTAAAAAAAGAGAGCAAAGGTTTTTGCTCTCTTTTTTTCGACAAAAGTAAAACTCTATTAGTCTAAAACATTAGAAATCATGTCATCTAGCACAGTCATTTCTTCATATCGGTTACGACTGACTTCTTTGCCATTGTAATTCCAAACTATTTTTTTCCCGTTTGGAAGAATGAATATTTCCGGTCCATGTTTCATGTCATTGTCCCACGCAACTTGATGAGCGAGGCTAAGTCCATCAATAAAATGATTTTCCCATCCGTTTTTCTTCCCGAAAAGATAGGAGATTTCTAGTTCTTTTGTTCCATTTTTAAAATATGTAGAAATTCCATGAAGATTCCCTTTGATCCATTCTTCAAGAGCTAAAGGCTCTCCTGTAAGAGTAAACGTTTTTCTTTCTCCGTTAAGGTGTCCTTCTTCATATGTAGCAATGCTTTCAGGGCTTCCATTTGGGTAGAAAGATTCTCGTTTTACTAAGAGGCCATTTCCTATGATATCTTTGCAGGTAAGAATTCCCGCAGCGTCGCGGAGGACTCGAAGTCCTTGCCCTTCTTCTACTTTAGCTTCTAATTGATTATCAGTTGTGAAGTACTGCCCGTCGATAAGGTTTTCTTTTGAATATTCTTCTACACTGCGAGGAACTCCGTCCGAGTACCAAGTTGTTAAAGAGGATCGGTTTTGTGTTAATTCTACAGTTTCTTGTATTGGCATACCCGACAAGTCGTAAAGTATTTCTTTTACAGGCGATCCTGCTTGATAGAAGACGTATTTTTCTATAGTTTGTGAATTGGGGTAGGTAAATGAGCAGGGGCCATTGAGCTCTCCTGACTCATAGGTGGCTGTAACAGTAGATCCATCACGTAATATACTAATAACTTGTCCTGGATAGGTTTTTTCTTCCCATTCTTTTTGAGAAACAGCATATCCATATTTATGGATATATAATTGTGAGACGACCCGGTCGTCAGTTTTGTTTTTTTGACAGGCGGATGTTATAAGTGCCATGGCTGCCAAAATAGTGCAAATTTTATAGCTCATACTGCCTCGTAAGGGAGAAAAATGTTAAGATAGTCTATATTCTAATACTACAATATACAATGATGTAACTTTTCCGCTACCATTTGTAGTAATTTTGTGTGTTCATACTCGACGGTTTGAATGTCCAGTGTTTTTTGAGAGTCTCTGTAAATAAAACGCCACGTGACATTTTTTCGGTCGAGTCCAATTTGAGAACCTTCAAAAAGGTCTAGAAGAAATACTTTTTCAAGAAGCGGCGGTGCTAAATCCCGAATAGAAGAAACTACATAACTTATAGGTGTTTCCTTTTTTAAAGAAATAGTCCAGTCTCGTTCGGAAGAAGGATAAAGAGGGAGCTTTTCTATCGACTGCAAAGGTTTTTGTAGTTTTAAAAGACTAGTTAAGTTGAGTTCCGCAAAATAAACTCTTTGAGAGATGTCTATTTTGGAAAGGGTAGCGGGGTGAACTTCGCCAATAACTCCAAGGCATTCTCCTTTTTTAAAGATAAAAGCTTGCCGGCCAGGTTGAAAGGCGTGAAGATGCGATTCTTCAAATGAAATAGATTCTATTTTAAGCGAGTCTAAAAGATTTTCTATCATTCCTTTTATATCGAAAAAATCAAAAGTTCTAGGGCGGGGGGCGTGATGATGTTGAGCATTGAGCCCCGAAAGAATGACTCCGATAGAAACAGGCTCTTGGTATATCCCGTTTTGATTAAAGTGAACTCTTCCAACTTCAAATCCTGCCAAGTTTTGGTTGCCTCGATCAAGATTGTATTTGGCGAGCTGTAAAAGTCCGGGAAGAAGCGAGTGTCTTAAAACTGAGTAGTCGCTCGATTTAGATTGTAAAACAGTGAGTGTTTCTATCTGATCGGTTATTTTCGATTCTGCAAGAGTGGATAAAAAGGGGCTGATTAGGTCGCATGTCATAAATTCTTGTAAGTTCTCTTTTAAGAGCTCAAACCGGACTTTGTTCTCAAAGGAAAAAACAGGGGAATCTAAAAGAGAAGATGTGTAGTGGGTGAATTGTTTTTTAGGGAGATGATTAAATCCGTATAAACGAGCAACTTCTTCTACGAGATCGATTTCTTGACTGATGTCGTTTCTGTGATGGGGGATAAGGACTTCTACAGAATCAGGGTGTTCTTTAATAACTTTGATCTGTAGGCGTTCTAAAATGTCTATAATCTCATTTAGGCTGAGATGTGTACCTAAAAGGCTATTGACTCTTTTTTGTCTGCACATAACTTTTTTAGGAGTAAAAGGAGGGAGGTTGCAGTGGAATTTCTTCTCTAAAGCAGATCCCGAAGCGATTTGGACAAGGAGTTCTGTTGCAAGATCTAGAGCGTAAGGAATCATAGATGAGTCTACTCCTTTTTCAAAACGATGAGAGGCATCTGTTTTTAAGGAAATTTCTTTAGTTGTCTTGCGGATGGTTGTGGGATGAAATATAGCGGCTTCGATTAAGACGTTTTGTGTTTTTCCTGAAATGCTAGAGTTTAAAGCCCCCATTACTCCGGCAATGGCTAGAATTTCTTTTTCATCGCGAATTACTAAAGATCCTGCGGGAAGTTCTCTTAATATATTATCGAGCGTTGTTACTTTTGAACCAGCTAAGCTAGAACTGATGTAGATGGTTTTGTTTTGAATCTGATCAGCATCAAAAAAGTGTAGGGGCTGACCTGTTGTCATCATAACGTAATTAGAGATGTCGATGACATTGTTAATACTGCTTATTCCAAGAAGGGTTAATTTTTGAATAAGCCAGTCAGGAGAAGGTCCTACTTGAACAGAGTTTATAAGGCGACAGTTATATAGAAGGCAATTGACTTTGTCTTCTATATGAACGGTAAAAGAAGAGAGTTCAAGCGGTTCTTGAAAAGCAGTTTGTAGTTTTTTTAAGGGTGTTTTTAGAAGGGCAGATAGTTCTCTTGCTATGCCATAAATGCTCATGCAATGCCCTAAATTCGGAGTGAGAGTAAGGTCGAATACTGTATCGCAGTATAAAGTAGAAAGATCGGTTCCTAAAAGAGAATATTCTGGGAGTTCTAAAATACCAGTTTCTTTGGAGGGTAATCCAAGTTCATCTGCAGCGCAAAGCATTCCGAAAGAGTCGATGTCGCGAATTTTACTTTTTTTGATTTTCCAAGATTTTCCATCAGGATCTTTTAAGGTGGCTCCTAATTTGGCAAAAGCCGTAATGAGCCCAGATCGGCAGTTAGCAGCTCCGCATACGACCTGATGGTTTTCTGTGCCATCAAAAACTGTAGCAATTTTTAATCTATCAGCGTTAGGGTGGGGGTGAACTTCTAGTACTTTTGCAATTACAACGCCATCAAAGGAGACGGATAAAGAGTCGGTTTTATCAACTTCTAGTCCGGAAAGAGTCAAGGATTCTGCGATTTGCTCGATAGACAAGGAAATGTCTATATACTCTTTGAGCCAAGATAAAGGAACTTTCATTAAGTTTTTTACTCTTTATTTAAATAATAGAACTACATACTCTTATACCAAAATGAGTAATATCGCGGAAAGATAAATTTGTTATGGCCATTCACTTAGAGCAGCACTGGATTCAAAGAGCAAGAGTGCTTACTCAAGCTTTAATTATCAGCGGGACCTTAAATATAGGTCTTTTAAGCACGTTTATCTATGTTATTCTTAAGGAAAGGCAAGAAGTTGTCAGCCTTGAAATGCAGTCAAGCCTAGCTGTGAGGCAGTCATTTACAAACGATCAGATTTTAAAGTCATATAGTAAATGTTCTTTTCAAGATCTTTTAATTAGATTGGAAAATAAAGAGTTCCTAGAAGATGGATATGCGAAAAGAGATCTTGCTTTATCTTGTTTGACAGCTTTTCATTATTTTCCTTTAAGTAAAGTTTTAGGGGGGGCTGGATTGCAAAAAAGGGGGATTATTTTTCAAGGAGTAGCCCCTGATGAGAAGTTGGAGATCACTGCTTTTTCAGGACTTAAAGATGAACATTTTGAAGCGATTTTGCAGTTTGCTCGTACTGAAAAGTGGCCTTTAACGGCTCAGGGTATATTTCTTCTTCTTCAACGGTCAACACCTCCTTATGACGCCTCGCTTTTAGAATCTTTTTATGTCACTCCTGAATTTCATCATATACAGGCGCTTTTGCAAAAAAGTGTTCCTTCAATAGAAAAAGCTGTTTTAGTAGACCTTTTGAAGTCAGGGACTTGGGAAAGGTTAAAGAAATCATTAGATAGTCTTCGACTTTTACAGAATTATGACGAAGAATCTTCTAGAAATTTTTTAATGGTCTATGCTTTTGGTTTTGGTTCAAAAGTTGCGGCAAGTGCTTTGCTGCAACATCAAGCGGAGTATGTTCTTAAAAGATTGAAGGACGAACAGTTGTTGTCTTTTTTTGATTTGGATTTAGATCAAAAAGAGGTTCTTGAGTCAATGGCAAAAGATATTCTTTTAAGCCCGAGGAGTGATGTGCTAAGGCAAAAAGCTGCAGAATATCTTTACTCGGCAGCTCAAGAGCTGATGCCTCAGCCGTACAATTATCAGGCGGCTTTAAATCGATTTTTTCCGGAAAAGGTTCAGCAGTCCTTGATTATTCAGCCTATTTTAAAAGTTGAACCAGCGCAACCTATTCAGATTCTCAAGGTTTGTCGGATTCATACTATCCAAGAAGGGGATAGTCTTTGGAAAATTGCGCGTAAATACGGAACAACAGTTGATGCAATTAGCAAGCTAAATAGTTTGGAGTCGGAAAGGCTAAAGCTTGGCAAGAAATTACAAATACCGGAAAAGGCTCCTTAAGGTTGGTCAATGCCACCTTTGTTCCAAGGGTGGCATTTGGCAATTCGTTTTATGGAAAGGAAGGATCCTTTAAGGCATCCGTATTTTTCAACGGCTTCTAAAGCGTAATTTGAGCAACTTGGATAGAAACGGCAGCAGTTTCCAAGGAGAGGGCTTAGTGCTAGTTGATATCCTTTGATAAGTAGTTTTAATGCTTTTTTCAAAAGTTAAATCACGTGGAAGAGGTCTTTAAGAAGTACTAAAAATACTTCAATTAAAATCAAAACGATAATAGTCCATTCTAATCTAGAAGAGTGTTGGTGGTTTAACTCGACGCTTAAAATCTCTAATAGTTCATGGATGATAGCTAGGCGTTTATTTAGAATGTCGACTCTTTTAGTTACGTCTAGGTAATGAGATGTTTTTCTGTAAAAAGGTTCAAGTTCAGGGTAGTCCCAAAAAAATTCAGGGGTGTCGAGGATGTCAGCGTGCAAGTTGATAAAAGTGCGCTCCATGAAAAGCTCTCCCATTTTTTTAGAGATTTCTTTTCTGGAGAGAGGGATTTTTCCTTTTCGGGCAAGTTCTTGAGGGATGTGTTTTGTTAGGTCAATTGTTTTTTGGATAAGAGCTTCAAAGGTTGTAAGTTTAACAGACTGAGCCAGGCCGTGAGAAATAGCTAGTTTTGTTAAAATATTTTTGTTGTGTAGCATGATTTCATCTTCTTCGAGTTTCATGTTACTGCCATAGATGTAGGTGAACTCATCTAGCTCTAATTCTTGATTAGGTTCTTTTTCAAAGGCTTTAATGGCAGAAAGAGCTTGAAGCTCCTCTTCCTCGTTCATTCCCCAGCAAACGACAACGCCATAGGAGAAGTAGAAAATATCTTTTGAATGGTTTTTGTCTTCTGAAATCCCCATGTAGATAGCGTTTCTAAATAATTGTACGGTATGCTTGGTTGAAAGAAACTGAAATAATTTTGGAATGTCAAACGCGGAAGCTGTGCAATAAGTTATGCATCTCATAAAATGGCTTTGTAAGTTTAGGTAAGCTCCTTATACATGAAAGGAGATTAAAAAGGAAGTTTTGAAAATAGCTTTATTTTTTCTTAGCATTATGTGCGATTACATTTTTTCTATGTGGGCTGAAGTTAAAAAAAATCACTAGTCAAAAATAGTGATTGGTATAAGGTTTTTTCTTGATTTCATTTTGCAGGAAAAGTAGACTCTCGTTTTGTTTTTTATTTCATGTCTTGCGGGGGTGGCGGAATTGGTAGACGCGCTACTTTGAGGTGGTAGTGAGGGAAACCTCCTGGGGGTTCGAGTCCCCTCTCCCGCATTCTGATTAGGGTCCTATTGGAAAATAGGGCCCTATTTTTTTATAATATTTTCTGTTCTAGTTTCTAATTGCGCTTAAGTTTACAATTCCACTTTAAATTATCTTAATAAGAGGATTGTTTATGAGCGCGGTTAATATTGTTAAATTTAATGATAATGTTTATTTTGCTGAAAGGTCGCTTGTTTCAGAAAAGTACCTTACAGATATTAAAATTAAAAAAGTGGCTCTTTATGCCATAGCTACAGTTTTAATAACTGCAAGCATTGCGGTTTTTACTGCAAGTCTTATTGGTGTTGTAACTTGGCCATTAGCTTTGATTTCGATCCCTCTTATAGCGATATCGGTTGGGTTGATTCGTTATTCTAGATGTTTGAAAGATTATGAAAATCTACAAGAATTGCAATGCATGAGGAACAAGGCTTTTCAGAGTTCTTTTTCTCAAATTATTAAAGAGCATGGGTTTGGCAACCTGCAAAAATATCGAATTGTTCTTCCTTCCTTATTGCAAGAAAAATTTATTAAAGAATATCAATTTAGCTCCTTTTCCGATTTAATCCGTCAATATACTCTCCACACAATCAGAATCCAAGATCTTATGCCTCTTAAAATGCTTCAAAAAAGTTTTGCGAAAGAAATTCAAGTAATGGAAGTGAATTCTTTTTTTAATAGGTTTTCTTTAGAGAGCTTACATCAGCATGCTATCATCTCTGAAAAGCAAATTCAGCCGTTATATAGTTTGTATAATCGATTTCAAACTCAGAATAAAGAGCTTGACTCAGATAAACTAGGGCTTGATCGCAAATACCCGGATAGGCAAGAGCGTCTTTTGTCTCAGTTGGATGAAGAAGTTGTAATTGCAAAACAAAATGCAAATCGTTTGAAGAGGGAGCTGTCCAAAGAAGCAAGAACCACAGGATATCTAACCACAGAAATGATGGCACGGCCATATGATGAAGATTCTAGTAGGAGAACTAGAAGCAATGGAGTTCTTCTTACGGAACTTACGGTGGTTCCTATGGTTCAAAATATGGCAGATCGGATGCTAAGTTCGGGATTGGAAGCGATTCAAAGGCGAAGACAAAGTATAATAGATCGAAAAAGTGGAGAAGCGGATCAAGTAAGATATAATGATGAATTGAAGAAAATAGAAGGGCTATATTCTGTGAGATTTCAAACTTTTAATCAAGAGTTTAGGTTAATTCAATCGGACATTGTAAAAGAAGTTAATCTTTAAGGGTTTTAAAGAAAAGAGTCTCAACGTAGCTAAAAAGGGAAGGGGAAATTTCTTCTTTTTTTAGTTCATCAAAACTTTGTAAATAAGCAATTTTTGCAAGGTTTTGTTGAGAGCTTAAAGAAAGCGATGCTAACTCACATTCTTTGTGATAAAGCCCTTCATGTCTTAAAAATTTCAGATAAAAGCAAGCGAGTAGGGTGTCTTGAAATAGAAATTGAGGGATTTGCTTTAAAAAAGAACTAAGAAGAGCGTAAAGGTGGGGTGAAGCTTTTTCAGGCAGTTGAAAAGTTAGAAAAGCATTTGTCATAGAGGAGGCTGTTTTTAAATAAATAAGCTTATTTCTTAGTGAAAGATGAAGGTCAATAATAGATCCATCTTGGTAGTTTCTAATGTCGGAATTTCCTTTTGTAAAAAAGAATTCAGCTTCGCAAAAAGGTTCGGATAAAGTTCCTTTTATGGGGGATGAGCAGCCCTTTATTACAAGAGAAATAAGTCCAAAGCGTTCAGAAAAAAGAGAAAGCATTTTTTGTTTGTCTTTTAGGAACAAAGAACGAAGGACTATGGCTTTTGAAAATTCGTGTTGCATAGATTGTATGTAATTATAGATGCCCATGAGAATACGAGGATCTTATAAAGAAGGGAAGTAGATTTTATTTCTCGGTTTAAAAAATGACTTTATTTTTATTTAAGTTTTCAATTAGAAATAAATAAAATGAGGTGTGGTATATGAACTCTTGGCTTGTGATCTTGTCTTTTCAGTGCTTTTTTACTTTTATCCTAACAGGTCTTATTTGGTCTATTCAGGTTATCAAATACCCTTTATTTTCCTTGATAGATCGAGATAGGTTTTGTGAATTTGAGAGAAAGTTCCAGAAAAGGATCGCTTTTTTACTTTTTCCTTTAATTGTTTTAGAATGTTTTTTTGCTGTTTTAATGTTGACGGTTGCAAAAGAGGGATTCGATAAGATTTTGTCTTTTACTCTCTTTGGTTTGTTGCTCTTTGTTTGGTTTTCAACCTTTTGTCTTCAGATTCCAGAGCATCTAGAGCTGTCAAGCGGTTTTAGCTTAAAAAATATAAGAAGACTTGTTTTGACTAATTGGATTCGAACTTGCGCATGGACTCTACGCTCTTTTATTCTTCTTTGGCTGCTTCTTCGGTTGTAGCTTAATTTACTATTCTTTATAAGATTGAGGTTCTTTTGAAGTGTTTTTTTGGTTTGGCGTTAATCGCTTTTTCTATGGGGGGCCATTCTTCAATTCAAAAAGAGGGGGAAGGATCAGGAGTCGGGTGTACAAAATTTGGGGAATGTATTGGGCAATCATGGCTTACTAAAGCCTATAGTAACTGTAATATTGATTGTGTTGAAAATGAAAATAATTTTGTTTTTTTGAAAAGTACAAATAGAAAACTAGTAAGCGGTGTGAAATGGCAGTGTGTTGAATATGCAAGACGCTGGCTTATCGATAATAAAAATGTGACATTTGCCGATGTTAAATATGCTTATTATATTTGGGACTTAAAGAATGGCGAGCGGGTTGACACTCGTCAACAAGTACCATTACTCCAATTTGAGAATAAGATTTCTAAGATGCTACCCCAGATAGGTGATTTATTAATATATAGCATTGACTTTGCTGTAACGGGTCACGTGGCCGTAGTGGTGAGTGTGAATAGTAATTCTATTACTATTGCTGAACAAAATTATTTCAATGAACTTTGGGATGGAGCGAACTATTCCCGTCGGTTATTGCTAGAAAAAGATGAGGAAAGCAGATATCGAATTTTTGATGATGAGCTGATTGGATGGGTTCGTTTTGTTTTATAGTTTTTAAATCAAGAATAATAGTTGTTTTTTTCTGAGAGATCCTGTAATCTTTTGCCCTTATCTAAATTGTTTCTGTCTATGCACCGATGGCTCAATGGATAGAGTACCCGGCTTCGAACCGGGTGGTTACAGGTTCGAGTCCTGTTCGGTGCATATTATTATTCTATAAAGTGATTCCCTAATGATTTCTTTGTTTTCTTATTCGCAAGCAGAATATGTAGAAAAAGTTCTTTTTTCTTTAAAAAAAGGTTGTCGACATGCAAAAGACATGTATGCAGATGCCTTTAAAACAGGTAGTTTGGATCCAAGTGCAAAGTGGATTGAGCCTCAGGCTAGAAAACTAGCTCAGGAAATTTGCTCTATTACGGATATGTCTTTACCAGAACTGTCTTCTATTAGAGAAGAGGGACTAGTTTCTAAGTTTTTACTTAAATATAAAGATGGGCTGGAATCGGAGTCTGTGCTTATTCCCATGAAATTTGGTAAAACACTATGTATTTCATCTCAGGTTGGATGTCGAATGGGTTGTGCTTTTTGCGAAACTGGAAAAATGGGGCTGATTCGTAATTTAACAGCTGCAGAAATTGTGTCTCAGGTCTTTGTGGCTAAATTTATTTTAAAGGCAAAAGTTCGCAATCTTGTTTTTATGGGAATGGGAGAACCCTTTGATAATTATGAAGAGGTTATGCAAGCTATTCGAGTGATTACTTGTCCTTCAGGGCTTGGAATTGCTCCTAGTAAAATTACAGTTTCGACAAGCGGGAGAGTTCCTGAAATTTATAGATTTGCAAAAGAAGCAGATCAGGCCCTTAATCTAGCTGTTTCTTTAAATGCGCCGAATGATCGAATTCGCGCCAAATTGATGCCTGTTAATTACGAGTGGAACTTGGCGGAGTTAAAAGAATCGATGATAGAGTATTTGAAACTTTCGAGAAGGACAATCTTGATTGAGTATGTGCTCATAGAGGGCGTTAATGATTCTGTAGACGCAGCTTTGGAAGTAGCTCAATTTTTAGAAGGGTTAAGAGTGAAAATTAATTTAATCCCATATAATACTCAAAGTAAGGGGAGGCTTTCAACCCCAACACAAGAACAAATGGAAAAATTTCGTCAAATTTTAAAAGAGTCGGGATATCAAGTTCACTTAAGAACTACAAGAGGAAACTCTATCATGGCAGCTTGTGGACAGCTAGGAAATAGAGAATTGAAAAAAAAGCTTTGTGCAAAGTCTTCACTTTCATTAATGTAGAATATAATAGATTTTACATCAAATTTCTCATATAGGAGCAGTGAAAGCAATGTCAAATAACAGTAAATTCCCCGAAGAAACTGGTTATAATATTCAAATTAATGGACTACATGTTCAAGTAACAGATGCCATGAAGCAGCATGCTCAAGTAAAGTTGGCTAAAATTGAACGGTTTCATAGTCATATTATGGATGTCCATGTTACTATGGATATTCAAAAAATTGAACATTCTGTGACCATTGTAGTTAAATTTGATCATATGAAAATCAAGTCTCATGCCTCTTCATCAGACATGTATGTTTCAATAGACCAAGCAGTTGCTCGATTGCAAAAGCAAATTAGCAGATGGAAAGAGAAACTTCAAACGCACCAGAATAAAAAACTAACTTTTACGGATATCAAGGTAAATGTAATTCAAAGACCTTATGATGAGCTAGAAGAGATTAATTTTGAGATCGATGAGGGAGAGAAGAAAGAGATAGAAAAGAGAATGATGCCAGGACATGTCATTGGAGAAAAAGTTATTCCGTTAAAAGATCTTTCAATGGATGAGGCTATTATGAAGATGGAACTTTCTGGAGATCCCTTTTTGCTTTATAGAGCTCAAGAAGATTTGAAAATCAAGGTTATGTATAGAAGAAAAGATGGGAATTATGGAATTATCCATACACAATAAGAATCAAGTTTATGATAGGGTACGGAATTTATGGGTTTCCGCTACCCCTGAAGAAATTGTAAGACAACATCTTTTAAAAAAAATGATCGATGAGCTCTTTTATCCGAAAGAGCTCATCGTTGTAGAGAAATCTCTTTCAGAAATTTCTTTGTTTTCTTCGGGACCTACTCCTTTAAGACGTATTGATATTGCATGTTTTGCAAAAAATATTCATCCAGATCATAGTTTGTATCCCTTGCTTCTTATCGAGTGTAAGGAGTCTGAAAGAGATGCAATGAAGGCTTTCGATCAAGTTAAAGGATACAATCTGTTTGTGAGAGCTTATTTCGTTGCTGTTGCATATCCCAAAGGAGAGCTCTTTGGTTTTTTAGAGAGGGGAGAATTTCGCTTGTTAGACTATTTGCCTTCTTATACTCAACTGATTCAGGCTATTTCTCATGAGCACTGAAGAATTTGTTTTTTCAGTCGAAATGCTTGAAACGGCAGATGTTCTTTGTTTGTTTGGTTTTGATGCCGTAAAAATAAAAAAACAGCTTGAATCTTGGACTTCTTTAGGGGACAAGCAAATTGTTTTTATTGATAAAAAAAGAACAGATGAATTTGAAGATTTTCTGGAGATTTCACGGAAAAGAGTTTTTCAAAAGTTCTCCTACTTGGTATTTCCTTTTTTAAAAGAAATGGAAAAGCAAACTATGGAAAGCTTGCTCTTACAGTATCAGGCAATGGAATGGCATACGCATCTTGAGGCGTCAGATTATCAGGATTTAGGAATAAAGGTATTTCGCAACCTTTGCGCAAACCATACAAAAAAAACAGATATAAAAAGATTCCCCTTATTAAAAGACTGTTTAAAAGGAATTCCTGCGTTCATTTGTGGAGCAAGTCCTTCTTTAAAAAAAGCAGCTACTTTGATAGGGAAGATGCAAGATAAAGGGGTTATATTTGCTGGAGGATCCGCTATAGGAGCTGCTAGTTCTTATTCAATCCCGATTCATATAGCTGCAGGGATAGATCCGAGCCCGTCTTATGAAAGATGTGTTATGCAAGGAAGTTTTGAAGCTCCATTTTTTTATCAAAGTCGATTTTCTAGTGAGTTATTAGACCGTATGCAAGGTCCTTTATTTCAAGTTCCAAGTCATTCGGGTCTTAACATAGATGAAAACTTTTTAGGCTTTGACGGAGGGTGTACAGTAACAACCTTTTGCGCTTCATTGGCTTTATATTTTGGATGCACCCCTATTATTTTTACAGGAATGGACCTTGCTTACGAAGCGGGGGGTGGGAAGTATCTAGGAGAAATATCCCTTGGATCAAGTGTCTTGTATGAAGAAAAGACCACACAAAAAGATTGGGTTATAGCTGCAAGGTGGCTAGAAAACTTAGCTGCAAATCATAATCATGTGCCTTTTTATAGATTGAGTGAAGAGGGTCTACACATAGAAGGGATCCAAAAAATTTCTTTTGAAGAGTTGGAAAAGATGGCATTGCCTTCTTATGATGTTCAAGGAATGGTGCATGTTTTAAAATCGTTAGAAGGAGTATCGGATAGTTTTCTGGAGGAACGTTTAAAAAAAGTAGATGCAATACAAAAGAGTTTAAAGGATTCTTTGGCTTGCGTAGAACGCATCCTTTTTCTTTTTCAAGAGTCATATCCTCAAGATCCATCTTCTCAAGGAACTTTTATCTTACATCTCTTTGCTCTTTATGATGAAATTGTGTATCAGTACCTATTAGAGCCTCTATGGAAGGTATGGCGATTTCCTTTAGAAAGAAATCTTAGCAATAGCTATGCAAGACAGATTCACCAATGGCTCTTCTTTAAAAGAGTACTTGAAAATCATTTGTTATAAGGATTTATATGCAAAAAGAGAGATATGAAATTCTAGATGGAGTCATGTATTTAATAGATCCTGAATTGGATTTGAATGTTTGTGAGCCATTTACGCTTCCTCTCGTGCCGAGGATAGAAGAAAAAAACTCCTTATTAGAAAGTCTAGAGGTAGTGTGGAATCGGGATGAGGAGGGCCGCTTTGAAACTGCTTATTTCAAAAAAGAGGGGCTTTTTCATGGACAGCATTTACACTTTTATCCATGCGGAAAGATTAAGGGAGAGTCCTTTTATTTAGATGGCAAATTACATGGCCCCTCTTTATTTCATTCAGTAGAAGGTGTCGTTTTAGCGTCTTCTTGGTTTTATGATGGGTGTATAGTAGGGAAATCTCGGCAATTTTATGGAACAGGGGCTCTATATAGTATTCAGCAATACAAAAAAGGTAAACTTCATGGAAAGCAAGAGTACTTTTATGAAGACAGCTCTTTTAAAACGGCTCTTATGTATAAAGAAGGGGATTTAGAAGGTCTTATAGAACTTTTTTGGCCTTCAGGGCAAATTAAAAGGCGTGCTTTTTTTGAAAAAGGGCTTCGTAAAGGTGAAGATTGTATATGGAGTGAGTCGGGGATTTTACTTGACTTTGGACAGTATGTAGAGGGAACTCCTCTAGGAAAGCAACAAAAAAGCTATTCGAATGGAGTTCTAAAAGAAGAACTTTATTATCACCCTTCAGGTCTTTTCGATCGTCTATTATGGAATGAGCAAGGACAGTTGCTTTATGAAGGAATTTATCTTGATAAGGATACTTTTCAAGAAACAACAAAAAAATGGCCGGAAGGGACCGTTCAGGTAAGAAAAGGAAAGTGGGATGGTAGAGAACTCTATTTCGAGTGATTTTTATGATAAAGAGATCAATTGGAATGCTCTACAATGTCGATTTCCGGCCATTGCTTTCGAACTTAGCTATGGATCTTATGAGAAAATCTCTTGTTTTTATGATGAAAAACGGATGGTTAATGCCAAAGGACCTAGAGGGCTTTTATATTCAGCGAATATAGAAAAAGAGATCAACCAGTGGAAAAATGCACTGCCTTTAGATCGTATCGATATTTTATATGTATATGGAACGGGCCTAGCTCATCTTTATAAGGAACTTATACCCTGGCTGCATGCCAAAAAAGAACGCAAAATTGTTTTTTTTGAAGAAGAGATTTCAATTTTAGAGGCTCTTTTTAGGCAAGATATCGGATTTAAACTCTTAGAGGATCGTCAGGTTCATTTTTACTATGTTCCAGAAAACAAGATGTGGACTTCCATAATAGAGGATTGTGTTCAGCAGTGGTTAAGTGATCGAATTGAGTGGACAACATTACGATCTTATTTAGTTGGTAGAGAAAAAAAAGTTCGAAGTTTAACTCTATCTCTTTTACGCAAGTCAGCTAGTGTTCATGCAAAAGTTAGTGAATCTCTTCATTATAGTTTTTTAATGCAAAATATTGCGACAAATCTATTAAGTATCCCTCAGTCTTTTCATGTAAATCAATTGAAAGGAAAGTTTAAAAATATTCCGGCAGTAATCTGTGGTGCGGGCTATTCCTTAGGTGAAGAGGTTGGTCTACTTAAAGAGCTAGAGCAAAAAGCTCTGGTCATTGCGGGCGGGTCGGCTATTACAGCTTTAGGGCACTATGGGATTAGGCCGCATATTGCAATGGCAGTGGATCCTAATGAAGAAGAGTATGTGCGTCTCAAAACAAGCTCTTGCTTTGAGACGCCCTTTATTTATTCTTCGCGTCTTCATAAAGATGTATTGCCATCGACTAATATGCAAATGGGCTATTTATGCTCGAATACAGGCGGGATTTTTGAGGCCTGGGTGCATGAGAAGTTAGGTATTCATACAAGATCTTTTGCTTTAGATCTTGAAGAAGAAGCGCTCTCTGTAACAACGCTAGCAACAGCATTTGCTGTAGAGTTAGGGTGTAACCCCATTATATTTTGTGGGGTAGATTTGTCTTATAGCAATAGGCAACGCTATTGCGAAGGGGTGATGAATTCTTCTTCGGTTTCGTTAAAAGAATTAGAAAAAATGACAAGATCTCGAGATAAAGTTATTCGTAGAAAAAATGTTAAAGGGGAGTTTGTATATACATTAATTAAATGGGTTATGGAAGCCTCTGCTTTGGGTATTTATGCCAAAAAAAATCAAAACACAACATTTTTAAATCTTTCTTTTAAAGGGCTTCCCATTCTAGGAGTTCCAGAGATATCCAGAGAAGATTTACTTAAGAGATATTGTCTTCACGACTATGATTTAAGAGGAATGTTGAGAGTAGAATCTGAAGCTGTTAAGTTCCCTAAAGAGGCAAAGGATTCCTTACTATCCGCGTTTGAGGAACTTATTGGCAGCTTTGAAAAAAGTCTTCCTTTATTGATGCAAATGATTCAAGAGATTCAAGAAAAAAGGAAGAGGGTAGAAGATTTATCTATTTCTTTAGAGTCTGGAAAAATGAGTGTGATAGAAATGGATATATCGGAAGAGCCTGCTTATGAAGTATGTTTTCATCCTATTTTTTCTATATATCTAGGGATATTAGATTGGTGGACTCCTTCCGAGGCCTCGCTAGATTCAGCAGAAGAAAGGGTTCGATTTCTTGAGAAAAAAGAAAAGATTTGGACTGTTGGAGAGGAGATTGGAAGAGAGTGTCTTGCTTTTCTTAAAAACTGTTAAGTTTATTTCGTAAGGTTCGAATGCTAATTCCTAAGCTTTTTGCTGTTTGTGTTTTATTGTGATTTAAAGCGTTTAAAGTGGAAAGAATGTGCGTTTTTTCCAGTTCGGCTAGTGTTTTTATTCCTTTAAAAATTAAAAGAGGTTTAGGAATGGGACAAGAAATTTCGATCATTAAATCGTCGGGTTGAATGATGTCTCCTGAATGCATGATGATTGTTCGTTCAATAATATTAGATAGTTCCCTTACATTTCCTGGCCAGTCATAGTTTAATAATCTGTTTTTAGCCCCAGAAGATAGTGTTTTAGGATTTTTAAAATTGTCTTTGCATAGATTTTCTAGGAAGTATTCGGCAAGAGGCTCTATGTCTTCTTTTCTATTACGTAAAGCCGGAATTTGCAAGGGTATAACATGGAGTCTAAAATATAGGTCTTCTCGAAAAACTTTCTGTTCTATAGCCTCTTTTATATTACGATTTGAAGTGGAAATCAAACGAACGTCGACTTTAAGGGGTTTATCTCCACCTAAGCGCTCGAACTCTTGCTCTTGAATAACGCGAAGGAGTTTCGGTTGAAGTTCTAAGGGGATTTCTGAGATTTCATCGAGCAGTAAAGTTCCCTTATCTGCTAATTCAAAGCGTCCTAGACGTTTTTGAAAGGCGCCTGTAAAAGAGCCTTTTTCATGTCCAAAAAATTCAGATTCTAAAAGGTTTGCAGGGATTGCTGCGCAGTTTACTCGAATGAAGGCTTTTTGAGACCTAAAAGAAAGTCTGTGGATGGCATTTGCTACGACTTCTTTTCCAGTTCCAGATTCTCCACTAATAAAAACACTTGCATTACTTTTTGCTATCTTTTTGATGTCTTCTAAAATGAGCTTCATTGAAGAGCTTTCAGCAATAAAGGGGGGGTGAGCTTTTGAATGGGATGAGATTTCTTGTTTTAAAAGTTCATTTTCTTGCACTAGAGAAGAGTGCTCTGTTAGTTTTTCTAATATTGTTTCAATGCTATTACGAGAGAGGGGTTTGGTTAAGTAGTGAAAGGCACCTAATCGAATGGCAGTTAGGCCTTTTTCTGTTTGAGAGTCATCTGTAATTAGAATAAATGGGGTAAGAGGTTGGAGTTCTTTAGAAATTTGAAGGAGATCAATTCCAGAAAGCTTTGGTAATAAGAAGTCGCATAAGATGAGATCATAGGTGTGTTGTTTAAGAGCTTCAACAGCTTGTAAGGAGTTTGAAAATGTGGAAATATCCCATTTATTTAATAATAAGCGCGATATACTCTCATCTTCTGTGATGAGCAGAACTTTGTTTATAAGCATAGAAAAGGTCCTTTTCTCTTTCTATAGCCTACTTAAAGAAAAGCTGCAAACTTTTTTGAAGATGTTGACGTCTATTCTTTGACTCGAGTACCATTATTGCATAACGGGAGCAAAAATGAGATGGAATGGTTTGATTGTTTTTTTTGTGTTAGCTAGTTGCTCTAGTATTGAACGGTCGCAAAATCAGAAAACCAAGCAGGGTAATGAAAGCAAAGAACTGATTTATCGAAATTCTAAAGATAGGCTATATCCTTTAGCTGATCTTAAATCTCATCTTCGAGATCCGTATCCTTGGGAGAAAGATTATAAAGGGAGGCATCCAATGATTACAAAAGAAGCTTTCCGATGCAAAGGAGACTCAAATCATTTATCTAAGAAAAAAGAAAATATACCAACGCAATTGATTCTTGATTGTGCCGGGGGGCTTAAGCATAGTCTGCCGGTCTTAGGAGGGCAGGAGTTTGTTTATCCTATTTTAATTGATCTTCTTAACTATATTCAGATAAAAACTTCATGCCCTGTATTAATCACTTGCGGACATCGCTGCCCAGCGCATAATAGTTATGCAGATGCTTCTTTTTATAATTTAAGTTCAAAGCACATGATTGGGGGCGAAGTAGATTTTTATGTAGTTGGAATGGAAAATAAGACTCAAGAAATTATTGATCTTATTATGAGATACTATACAGAAAAAGAATGGTATAAAGGAAATTTAGAATATTCTAAGTTTCAGAGGCTTGATCATGAGAAGGTAAATGTATCTACAGATCCTTGGTATAATAAAGAAGTTTTGGTCAAACTATATAAAAAAGAAGAAGGAAGGGATTTTGATAATCAACACCTGAACTCCTATTTAAGTATCCAAGTAAGGTTTGATCGAGAGAAAAATGAAAAAGTGATATATTCGAGAGAAAAAGCATTTAATGGCTATATGCGCTATTGAATAAAAAGACTAAGGCTGTTAAAATTTCGACATCTTTATGCCGATGTGATGAAATTGGTAGACGTGGTAGATTCAAAATCTGCTTCTAGTAATAGAGTGCTGGTTCGAGTCCAGTCATCGGCATGCTAACCGAATAGTTCGAAAGGGCTATTCGGTTTTTTTATTAGATGTAATCAAAAAAATCCTCTAAGGTTATTTCTTGATTTACAAGTTCTGTGGAATACTCATTCTTTCGCAGCCCATAAGGGGTGATAAATGTTAAAAATATCGTCTTAGTTGTCTTGGTGTGCTCTCGAAATACATCGATCTTGCACCGTAACTCTTTGGCATAGTTTTGATCAATTGTAAATTCAGCGTGATAAAATTTTATTTCACACAAATTAATACAGTCATCTTTTCGATCAATAATAAGATCAATCTGAGCCCCCTTTTCAGATTTGTCTTTTGGTCGGAATGACCACTGAGACTCACTAGTTAGAACTGATGCTATCCCCAGTTTCTTTTTTATTTGCGAAACATGCTTAAGGCAAATACTCTCAAAAGCATAACCTGACCAAGTTTTCCAACGTGGATCACTATTCATTTTTAGCCAATAATCTTTATCATTTCCTAGAATAATGCTGTTTTTTACGGGTTCCATCCAGGAAATATAGAAATAGGAATACGCGTCAATTAACCAAAATTTTTTATCTTTAGATTTTTTCAAAAATTCAGGGCATGCTGCGATAAAACCCGATTCTTCTAGTTCTTCTAGAATGGAAGAAGATTGGCCTCCTGAAGGGATTTGTAAGTTTTCTAGAAGATCTTTTTGGAAAATACCACTCTTTTTTTGGCTCATCGGAACAATTGGGGGTAGGCAATTAGAAGAATTCGACAACCCGCCTATCCGAGAATAAATAGTTGTAACTTAATTGAATTTCATTGAAAAGTCCGAATCAAACGAAAGTAATCACGCGTTTTTTATTTGAAAATAAAAAAAGAAGAGGA
>CAMDHO010000007.1 GCA_945898205.1 Chlamydia trachomatis
TCCAAAAAAATCAGATTTCTGATATTAAAGTTAGGCAAAAATCACTTTTTTGGAATCGTATGACACAACCTCAAATGTTTATCCCTCTCTTTGCAGAAGGCACCGTAGCAATCAACAAAGATTTAGCCTATACGAAAGATGATGGCAAAGTATGCTATTTCAACGGGCACTCAATGCCCGTATTTAGTCACGCTGAAGAGGACGTCAAAAGTTTCAAAATGATTGTCAGTCAGTTTTGTATGAGCGGTATTTCAACTCAAGCTGAAATTATCAGAGCTTTTGGAATTCCTTCTATAACGATGAAACCTAGCGTAAAATTATTTAGAGAACAAGGCCCTTGGAGGCTTTTATAGAAAAACATCTCCTAAACGTAAACCCAGGCTATTAATGCCTATTGTTCTTGAAGAAGTTCAACATCGTCTTGACAAAGGACATAGTCCAAGAGAAATAACTAAGGAGCTTGAGCTTAAAAAAAAGATTCTTCTCTAAAAAAAGAAATTTATCTCTCTATAAAGAGCGAACGTTCCCTGAAAGACTCGTTGGCTCCGAATCGAATCGGAGCCACAGATTCTCTTGGGAATGGGCATAGACATCAACCTAATTTTTCTATATGAAGCTCTCTATGGAAAAATATTTTTAATAAAGGACTGCTCTCAGCATCTAACTAGTCTCTTAAAATATCGATGTTACAATATCAAAGAAAGAAAGCGAGCCGTGATCTTTTTTGATTAAAACAAGAATCATAGCTCGAGGCAAAAAGGCTGGTGTTGCTGTTTCGTTGCCTCCATTTTTCACATAATCATTCCACAGCTGTGACTCAATCTGTTTTCTATTATCGAGTGCACGAGGCAGAGTGAAAAAGGCTATTAGTTGACCATGAGTTTCATAAAAGTTTTCCTTCCTGAAAGATCACAACCTCTAAACATCCGCTCTTTGGAATCCTTAACCCTTACTTTTTGAGAGTTACAGCAAGCACATCTTTTGCGACATTTATCCTATTATTTCAAAAATGCCTTTCATTATTTTGCGAGAGAAGAATTCAAATAAGATCGCCAATCTCTTAATGAAGGCTAAGGAAGCAGGGATTCAATATTCAGTGTTCACCAATAGCATGACCGAAGGAACATGGGAAGATCTGAAAGAAAGAACTCTTCCCACTAAACCAGAAGAGCTTATCTTCTATGGAATTGTATTATATAGACCAAAAGAAACTGTCTCTATCGAGGGATCCTCATGAATAAAGAACTTTCAGGTAGTGCCAAAAAGACACAGGATTTTTTGATAGACAATGGTTTTTCTTATGAAGTCAAGGAACTTCCAGACTCAACACGATCAGCAGAAGAAGCGGCACGAGCTATTGGGTGCGATGTTGCTCAGATCGCTAAATCTCTCATCTTTATTGCTAAAGCACTTAGCAATCCAATCCTTGTTATTGCCTTAGGAGCCAATCAAGTCGATGTTAAGAAGATTAAACATTTTAAGGCACTCCATCTTGTCAAAGCAGATGGTAAATTTGTAAAAGAGAGAGGGGGAGGGGGGGGATTCGCTATTGGCTGAGTTCCTCCTGTGGCTTATAATGAAAAAATAATGACTTTCTTAGATCCCTCTCTTAAGAACTACGAGTGGATATGGGCAGCAGCAGGCACTCCGTTTGCAGTCTTTCGATTGAGTTCTCACGAGATACAAAAAATAACAGATGGAGAGTTTATCGATCTGGCTGTAAAATAAGTATTTGCTTTGGATGTTGTTAAAATTGTTTTCCATCCGCTGCCCATTTTTTGGAGAGGAGGAGTATACTACTGATTCTACTTCTTATTAGGGAGATAGAAGGCAAGACAGGCTTGCTACTACCGTTTCCTGGGTAAATCCCCTACCTCTCTATTACCACTAATCGAATAGATACTTATAATTGGTTCGATGTAAGATCAGTGAAGGTCAAATCACCGGAAATGTTTTCAGAAATGACAACGGTTCCGGTTTTTTTATGCTTAAATCCTATCTCACATAAACACGTTTTTTTAATATACAAAAAAACCATGGGATATTAAGATTAAAGATTAAAATATTTTCTTTTTTTTAATCACTTAATAAAGGAGAGGCGACCACTCGCCATTGTCAATAAATGAAAAAAATTTCAAACTTACTTTTTTGCTTTTTTTGTAGTTTTACTTCAATTGCATTCTCTGAAAATCATACAGAAAAAACAATTGTCTATACGGACATTGTTGGAGACATGTTTCACGCTGGGCACGTAGAGTTTCTAAAAAAAGCTCGAACTTTTGGCGATTATTTAATAGTTGCCGTTTTAGCTGACGACGTCGTAGAAGAATATAAAAGACATCCTGTCTTAACTCTAGAAGAGAGAGTTCGAGTAGTCGAAGCCTGTAAATATGTGGATGAGGTGATCATAGCCCCTCCCCTTCGCTTAACAGAAGAAATGATTAAAAAGCACAACATCTCATACGTTGTACATGGAGATGATTTCAATAAAGAACTTCTAGAAGACCAGTATGGCGTTGCCTTAAAACTTGGAATCTTTCGAACAGTTCCCTACACACCCGGCATATCAACCACAAATATCATCAACAGAATTACTGACCGGTATAATCAAGGCGAATTTAGAAGGTAAAAAAAACGAGAACAAAAGCTCCCGTTCCTTTTACGCCATTTCTTAATGCTTTTTCAAATGATAGTTCCTCTTTTGAAACACCTTCAGAAAGTCGATATTTTTTGGCATTCGATCAAGAAGAGCTTCTTCTTAAGAGGAATAGATAAATAGAGACAGATTATTTAAAAAATATTTTTGACGACTTCTTTCTAAAAAAAAGAACATCTTACTTTAAATTTCTATGCGACCTTCAAATACAAAAGAAGCAGACCCTCGCATTTCAACTTTCTTACCTTCTAAACATTCTGAAATAGTAAACTCTAAAGAGTCTCCCAATTTTGTCGTAACGCGAATCAATGGAGGCATTGATCCCAGTTGAAACGCCACTAAAGCAGCAGCAGCACATCCAGTTCCACAGGCTAAAGTTTCATCTTCAACTCCCCTTTCATAGGTTCTAATCCGAAGAGTTCCATCTACTACTTTTTTAACAAAGTTAACATTCACCCCTTCCGATCCAAAACAGGGATGAGATCGAATCCACTGACCGACTCTCTTTACAGGATAAGCCTCCAAGTCTTCTACAAAAATAACAGCATGAGGAACCCCTGTATTGATAACATAGGCTTCATAAGACCCTTCTTCGCCTAGCTTAATCCCCCAATGCATAACTTTAGGCACAGGTAAAGTTACATAAACTATAGCTCCTTGAATAGAGCATGGAATAACCGATTGTTGCGTTTCAATTAGGAAACTATCTTCTTGAAAACCCAAATTCTTTAAATATAAAATAAGACATCGAAGCCCATTTCCACACAAATCTGCTTCCAATCCATTAGAATTGAAAATCCTCATACGAAAATGAGCCACACTAGATGACTGTAATAGGATCAGCCCGTCTGACCCTATTCCTGAATTTCTAGAACACAAAAAACTAATCAACTCTTGATTTTGAATAGGAAAAAAACTAGACCTATCATCTATAAGAATGAAATCGTTGCCATTTCCATGATATTTTAGAAAAGAAAGCTTCACTAGACTTAGACAAGCTCCTTATAACTAGTTACAATGCCATCAAGCAATCCAAAATCTACAGCTTCTTTAGCACTTAACCAAGAATCTCTATCTATCGCTTTATCAATAACCAGATAATCTTTTCCCGTAGCTTCTACATACACCTGAATTAATGCACGACGTGTTTTTAAGATTTCTTTTGCTTGAATATCCAAATCCGTTGCTTGACCTCTGATGACACCTTGAATTGAGGGCTGGTGAATCATAATGCGCGCATTGGGGGTCGAAAACCTCCGGCCCGGAGCCGCACTAAGACTTAAAATAGAGCCCATTGAGGCTGCAAGGCCTGTAACAAGCGTTGTTACGGGAGATGTAATCATTTTAATCTGATCCCAAATAGCAAAACCTGAATCAACAGATCCACCTGGGGAATTAATAATAAACAAGATAGGCTTGCCTGGATCGGTTAATTCCAAATACCACAGCTTACGAATGATGTCTTTTGCACTATCCCCATCTACAGCATCAGAAAGGAAAATTCGACGAGTTTGCAAAAGAAGTTCATCTATTCTTTCTTCAGTGCCTTTTGTTTTTTTTTCTGGACTAGGTTCGTGGTTTCTCATAAGATCTCCTTATATAACATAATTACAGTTTAGATAATTAATCAACAATCAATTCAGGATATAAAGGGAAGCGTTTTAACAATTCCCCCACTCTTCGTATCACCTCTTCTAGAACTTTAGAATCTATTTTTACTTCGCTTGCTTTGCCAGTAGAAATAGGCGTTGTTGCTCTTAGAAGCAACACTATACATTCAGCAATTTCTTCCATTTCACTTTCTTTCATTCCAATTGTCGTCAACGCAGGGGTTCCGATTCTAACTCCGGACGTATGCCAAGCACCATTTTCATCAAAAGGCAGCACGTTGCGATTTACAGTAAGCAAAGCTTGCGTCAAAGCTTTTTCAGCTTGCCGGCCAGTTAACCCAAAAGTTGTGGCTACATTAAAAACAAGCAAGTGATTATCCGTTCCTCCTGTTAAAACATGCACCCCTTTAGAGGCTAGACTCGCAGATAAATGCTTTGCATTGACAATTACTTGCTTTGCGTATTCTTGAAACTCCACAGTTTGAGCTTCTTTAAACGCTACAGCTTTTGCAGCGATTACATGTTGCAAAGGACCTCCTAAAATAATAGGACATCCCTTATTAACTGTTTCTTTAAATTCATTTGTACAAAGAACAATACCGCCTCGAGGACCCCTCATTGTTTTATGAGTTGTTGATGTCACAATATGCGCAAATGGAATTGGATTAAAATCGCCTGTCATAGCCTTTCCTGCCACAAGACCTGCAAAGTGAGCCATATCTACAAGCAATACAGCGCCTACACTATCTGCAATCTCTCTCATTTTTGCAAAATTAATTAATCTCGAATAAGAAGAATATCCAGCAACTAAAACCAACGGTTTCTCTCTTTTTACCTGTTGCTGAAGTAGATCACAATTAATAAGCCCTGTATTTCGATCCACTTCATAAGGCACAGCTTGCATCATTTTAGAAGACACATTATGACGGTATCCATGAGTTAAGTGCCCTCCAGAAGAAAGAGATAACCCCATCATCTTTTGCTGAACCAAAACCTTTCGAACTTTCTCATATTCGTCAGGAGACAACTCATCTATTGTTTTCTTTTCTAAAAGAGCAACTTCTTTTGTTTGCACTTTTTGAATCAAAATAGCCCAGAAAGCCACTAAATTAGCATCAACCCCAGAATGAGGCTGAACGTAAGCATGATCACATTCAAAAAGAGTTTTTAATTCTTGAACTGCCAAATCTTCAATAAAGTCAACATTTTCACACCCCGCATAAAATCTATGCGCGGGAACCCCTTCTGAATACTTATCTGTTAAGAGATTGCCCATAGCCAGCTGAACCGCTAAAGAAGAGTAGTTCTCCGAAGCAATAAGCTTTAAATGCGATCTTTGGTCTCTTAGCTCTTGCAAGATCTTTTCTACAACAAGTGGATTAGTTTCTCCAACATGATCCAATGCAGCTAAGTATGCAATAGCTGCTTTCGAACGTTTTTGCTCCGGCACTTTATTCAAATATTTTCCAAGATGGTCCATCATCACACCTATAAGTCTTCTTTAAAAACGCCACTATGTCAGAAAAAGATTATATAGTCGACTATCATTTTGATCTTTCTCCATCACAAAACAACATGTAATCTTTTTTTTACTTGAGCTATATTGCTATAAGAGGATAATGTTGCGTGAAATATTTATATTTAATCCAAATTGCGAGCACCCCCATGCAAGAAGCCCTTAAGGTCATTATCGACATACAAGAGCTGGACATGAAAATGATCCGCTTAATGCGTCTTAAAAAAGAACGTCAAAGAGAACTTGAACAAATCGAGTCTCTCCGTAAAGAGCTTTACCAGCAGTTTGCCGAGAAAAAAACGGAAATCGAAGAGCTTGGAACCACTATTCAACAACAAGAACACAAGCTTCAAGAAATTACGACTCGTATTAAAAAGTTAGAAAATCAACAATCTAACATAAAAAAAGTCGATGAATTTAACGCTTTGACTATAGAAACAACAACTGCAGAACGAGAAAAAGTTACGATAGAACAAAAACTATCCGACCTTGTTGACAAAAAAATATCGGAAGAAGAGCTTCTAGAAAGAATTCAAACTAGTCTTAAAGACTCTGAAGAAAGCAGCAAGGGCCTCGAAACAGAAATCCGAGACAGCGTAGTTCTTATTAATAAAGAGGGCACTCTCTTGAAAAATTCTAGAGAAAGCCTCTCAAAAGAAGCTGATCCCGAACTCCTCAGGATCTATGAAAGACTTCTTAAAAATAAAAAAGATCGTGTTATTGTGTCTATTGAAAATAGAACCTGTAGCGGATGTCATATTGTCCTTACCGCGCAACATGAAAACTTAGTTCGTAAGGGAGAAAATCTAGTTTTCTGTGAACATTGCTCTCGCATTCACTATTGGCAAGAAGCAGATTCTGGAGAAGGAAGCGATGCGGCTCAAAACAAAAAAAGACGCAGAAGAAAACTAGCTAGTTCATAATATTTTTTTAAAAAGGGAAAGCAAGGCTGTCGCTGCCGGGAATTTATTTATAAAACTACCGGGAGAGGAAAGTCTGGACTTCACAGGAGCAGATACCAGTGAAAGACTGGGGGCTGTAAAGCTACGGAAAGTGTAACAGAAAACAAACCGCTTCTTTAAATAGAAGGCAGGATGAAAATGGCATTTTTATGAAATGCCCGATTTGCAGAGATGCAACTCCGATGTAAACCCTATCTGAAGCAAGAAAAAGAGCACAAAAACTTTCGCTCCGGAAGGCTCTTGATAATCGCTTGAGGGGCTTGGTGACAAGCCCCCTAGAAGAATGACAGCCATTGCCTTGAAAAAGGCATTACAAGATCCGGCTTACCGCTTTCCCTTTTACTTTTATCCAAGGTTTTTTCGTGCCGCCTTTAAAAACCCCTCCTCTCCAAAACCAACAAGGTCACACGATCCTATACGTGCAAGGATCCCACTTCGAAATGGGATTTCAACATGGCAAATTTCTAAAAGAAAAAATCCAAAGAAACATCCAACAACACTTAAAGAAAAAACCAGAAACAACCTCTGAGTTAAAAGAAAAGCGATTAGCCAAATTTCTCAAGGCTCTTCCTTGCGTGATCTCTTATATTCCACAGAAATATATAGAAGAAATGCACGGACTAGCAGAAGGATCTGAAACCGACTTTAATGACATCCTTCTCTTAAATTTATTTCCCGAGATGTTTCATTGTTGCGGAATTACAGCTTCCCATAATGCCTCTATAGACGGATCCTTATACCATGCAAGAGTACTAGACTACTCTGAAGGGAAGGACCTACAATCATCTGCCGTTTTAATTATAGCAAAACCAAATGAATGCCATTCTTTCATGAATGTTACATACGCAGGATTTATTGGCAGCGTGACCGGAATGAATGAAAAAAAAATAGCTATTGGCGAAATTGGAGGCCAAGGCTATGAACATTGGGACGGCATGCCTATGTCCTTTCTTCTTCGCTCTATTCTAGAAAAAGCGAATACACTAGATGAAGCTAAAGACATTCTTATAAGAACACCAAGAACCTGTGAATATTACTACGTCATCTCTGATGGGAACAGCGAAAGCGCATTTTCTTGCTATGCCACAGATTCTCAAATCCATTTTTTATCTCCGGGAGAAAACTACTCTATCTCTCCCCCTCTTCAAGAAAATCTAAATCTCATAATTGAAAAAGATCTCAGCTCCAACCCTGAAGCTTCCTTCTTCAAACAACCTGAGAATATGATTCTTTTAACAGGCCTTTCTTCCCCTGAAAGATATCCCCTTCTTTTAGAAAGAGTAGAAGCTCTCTGGGGGACCCTAAACGAAAAATCTCTAATGGAGATTATACAAAGCCCTGTTTCAAGAGAATCAAACTTGCATAACGCTATCTTTCACCCGGCCTCCTTGACTCTCTGGGTTTCTCATGCTGGTTTAAATGGAGAACCCGCCTGCACCCAAGAGTATGTACAATTTAGTTACGAAGATCTAAAACAAAACTTCGACTAACATTCCACGTAACCTACCATCACACCTAACAACTTAAGTTTCTTCTAATGCCCTAGGATGGGCTTTTTGATATACTTCCTTTTTAAGCCTGGAAGAAACCTGCGTGTAAATTGTTGTAGTTGCTAAGCAGCTATGCCCCAGAAGAACCTGAATTGTTTTTAAATCCATTCCTTTCTCTAACCAATGCGTTGCTATCGTATGACGGATTGTGTGGGGGGTGATCTTTTCTACCAAGCCACTCCCCTTTAAATAGGCTTCAAAATGGCGATCAATAGACCTTGCAGTCAATCGATTTCCCCATTTATTTAAGAATACAGCTTTGAGATCTTTTTCTTCTTGATGCTCTTTAGATCCTAAAAAACGCTCTGGATGCTGTAAATAGTAAGAAAGCCACTTAGCTGCATTTTCTGTAATCGGAATAACTCTTTCCTTCTTTCCTTTTCCCATAACCCTTACTTGAAAATTTTTCAGGTCTAAGTGAGCTCGATTTAAACCGACCAACTCACTCATCCGAAGTCCTGAGCTATAAAAAAGCTCCATAATACATCGATCTCTAAGACCTAAATAAGAAGCCGTATCCGGCTGAGAAAAAAGTCTTTCTATCTGTTGATATGAAATAGATAGTGGGATCGTTTTTTCTAACTTAGGACTTTCAATATCATCAAGCGGGCTTTCTTTTACGACGCCTTCTTTTAAAAGATATTTAAAAAAAGAACGTAAAGAAGAAAGCCTCCTTAGAACTGTCCTTTTTTTTGCCATTTTCATGCGAAGGTCTGCAAGATAAGCTCTAACCATTCGCTTGCTAATATGCTCGAATAAGACATTTTCACCATCTAAAAATTCCTGGCCAAATGCCTGAAATAACTTCAAATCTAATTCGTAATTTCGGAGCGTATGAGCAGAAGACTGCTTTATAACTTTCAAATACTGTAAAAAATTTTCTTTGAGCTCTGTAAATTTTTCCATCGTTTTCCTATATAATGCAAACTTTCCTTGTTTACCTTTTCTTATTATGCTAAAATCTTTGATAATTTTTCAAAAGAACTCGTGCAATTTTATGATTACTTTATCCAATGTTTCCAAGAAAATCGGTGTTAGGACTTTATTTGAATCGGTGCAAGTCACCTTTAGCCCAGGAAATCGTTATGGCCTAACGGGCCCTAATGGAGCTGGCAAATCGACGCTTTTAAAAATCGTTATGGGTCTTGAAGAACCCTCCAGTGGTTCCGTTAGTTTACCCCCTAAAGTAGGATATTTAAAACAAAATATTGAAGACTTTAAAGATGAAAGACTTGTTGATGTCGTCGTAATGGGAAATCCTCGCCTTTGGCAAACTCTTCTAGAAAGAGAAATTCTTTACAATTCAGAAATGACCGATGAAATGGGAATTCGCCTAGGAGAACTAGAAGAAATTGTTGGAGAAGAAGATGGATATACTTCCGAGTCTGATGCTGAAGTCCTCCTTGCAGGTATGGGCATTGCCGAAGAACTCTATTACAAAAAAATGCATTCGATCCCAACAGATCAACAATTTAAAGTCATGCTTTGCCAAGCTCTATTTGGCAACCCTCCTGCTTTAATTTTAGATGAACCAACAAACCACCTTGACTTAGACTCGATTGGTTGGTTAGAGAAATTCCTACACTCTTATAACGGTGTTTTAGTTGTCGTAAGCCATGATAGACATTTTCTAAATGAAGTCACGACTCATATTGCGGATATCGATTACGAAACATTGATTATTTACCCTGGAAACTATGACCAAATGCTAATAACAAAAACAGCAGCCAGGGATAGAAACGAAGGGGAAAACAAATCCAAGGAAAAAAAAGCAGCGCAACTAAAAGAGTTTGTTGCGAAATTTGGAGCTGGAACAAGAGCTAGCCAAGTACAATCAAGACTTCGAGAAATCGAAAGACTGCAACCTCAAGATCTTAAAAAATCCAATATTCAACGTCCATATATTCGATTTTATCCACCTGAAAAAGCTCCAGGCCAAATCATTTTTAAATCTGAAAGCATTAGTAAAGCCTATGACGAAAAGCAGGTAATTCAAAAGCTTAGCTTTGAAATTCAACGTGGAGATAAAATTGCTGTAATAGGAAATAATGGAAGAGGAAAAACCACTCTTTTAAAACTCCTTGCAGGCGTTTTAGTCCAGGATATGGGAAAGATAGAAGTGGGACATCAAGTCCAAATTGGATATTTCCCACAAAACCACTCAGAATATATCGATAAGAAAAGCCAGCAAGAATCTTTTGAATGGCTTAAAGCTCAAAGAGAAGGCATTTATGACCAAGACATCCGAAGTATTTTAGGGAAAATGCTCTTTTCTGGAGATGATGCCTTTAAGCCTATTTCTCACCTTTCGGGAGGAGAAACTGCTCGTCTTATGATTGGACGTCTTATGCTTTGTAATTTTAACGTTTTAATCTTAGACGAACCCAACAACCACTTAGATTTGGAAGCCGTCTCTGCTTTAGGCTGGGCTTTAGAGGACTTTAAAGGAACTGTTCTTATTGCTAGTCACGATAGAGACCTTATTCAAAATTCAGCAAATAAACTCATTGTCTTTGAAGAAAATTCCATTCGTTTCTTTGACGGAAAACTCGATGAATACTTATCGACTTATAAAAAATAAAAAATGAAACCTTGGGACTTTACAAAAAGAAAGTTTCTTTCCTTAAAAGAAGCTCACCAGCATAAAAAAGCCTGTGAGCTTCTTAAAGAACTTTTTTTTTCAAACACAGATGCTTTAAATAACGCATATGAAGAACTTGAAAATTGGATAAACCTTCCCCCAATCGATTTAAAAAATCACGAAGCAATCAGCCACAGATTTCACTTCCATTTAAATAAAGCTCATCTTTCTCAAAAAGAACATTTCTTACTACATGTAAAAACCGAAGACCTAGCAAGCAGTATCCCATTTCTCCCCATCCATATCTTTCTAAGCTCTCTTCGCTCGGCCTTTAACGTTGGAAGCGTATTTAGAACAGTAGAAGCTTTTCGCTTAGGATCCATTCACTGCTCAGGCACAACACCTACACCCGACAACCCAAAAGTTCAAAAAGCTTCTATGGGAACCTATGACAAAGTCATTTGTCATACTCACTGCCTTATCGAAAACCTACCTAGACCTTGGATTGCTTTAGAAACCGCCTCACCCTCCACTCCTATCACTTCTTTTACCTTTCCTAAGATCTTTACCCTTATCTTGGGTAATGAAGAATTTGGAGTCCCTAAAGAGCTTTTGCTTAAATGTGATAGCATCATAGAAATCCCTCTCTATGGAAGTAAAAACTCCCTTAATGTAGCTTCGGCCTTTGCCATTGCCGCTTCTACCATCCGATCTCAACTATAAAAATACAGCAATTGACAAATTATCGCATTCGGTCCATTACTCAATTGATAGGAAACTGAATAGAAAAACCTATATTTACCCCTAAAAAAATGCATTACATAAAAAAATTGCTTGCTCTTTCAAGATGTTATAACAACTGTAAAAAAGAGGTGATCCATGTTTCAAGAAATCTTTGCAGATGCTGCCCTTATTGCTCAAAACATTTTAAATCAACCTTTATCGCCTCCTAAAACAGATGAAGACATTACTCTACTTAGCGCAGCGCTAAGTTTTAATGAAATGGGGATGCCGGCTTCTTATCTGAGTCAGGTTATGCAAACTTTTATTGTTTATCCAGGACCTACAGAAACTCTCATAGGAGAACTTGAACTCCTTTCTGAAGATTTAAATTCTTCTTTATAACACTAACTCTACGGGATTCCCGTAGAGTCTTTTCTATCTAATCATTACTAATAAAACACAAAAAATTTACATATAAAAATTTATTTTCTTTTTATTTTAATAAGCTTTCATTAAGATTGAAATGAAAAAAACCACAACTTATGAGGTGTTTATGAATTCACTTATGGTTCCTCGTGTATGTCTAGATCAAATAAATAACAGCATGTTTAGAATCGGCGCAGATTCAAAAGATCTTTTAGCTCAGAGTGCAATAGCATCCCGCAGATCAGCATCTTCGGAAATACCTCTAGCAGTAGCTTGTGCTGTGGCTGGATTTTTTGCAGGAAATTCTATAGCAGGCACACTGGGAAGCTCTTTAGGTAGTGCAGTAGGTTTTTTTGCAGGATTAACTATTAGCGATACCATTGGAGACAGAATAGCTTATTCCTCTTTAGGAGGAACTGCTGGATCTACTATTACTAAAGAGCAGATGAACTCTTTAAGATCCATAAGAATGAGAGAAGTTGGATTTATAACTATACCATTAATGGCACTATTTTCGGCTACAATAAGCTCTGCACAAAGATAAGAACAAAACTAATAAGTCCAACTAAACAACCTAGCTGGACTTATTACATCGAATACAATTTTAGAATACGTCTGAATGTCTCATTCTATTAATCTTTTTTATAAAAAGAAGTAATATTCCTGCTCCAATAAAAGAAATCAGCACATAGATATTAAAAAAAGCAGCTAAACTTGAAATTTGCGACATTAAACTAGCAAGCAAGCCTCCCGCATAAAAACCAAGGCCTATGCAAAAATACCAGACACCGACAAGCATTGCTGTATAGCGATGCGGAGAAATATGGGTAATCAAAGAAAGTCCTACAGGAGAGATAAGCATCTCACCAAGTGCCATTAACGCATAGGCAGCGATCAAATACATGGGACTTAAAGACCCTTCTTGAACGCCTGGCATAATTTTAGAAGCCCCAAAAACCATAATAAGAAAACATAGTCCCATTGCAATTAGACCTAAAACAGCTTTCATTGGAGGAGACGGATTTTTCTTTCTGCGAGCTAAATAAAGATAAAAAGCAGTCAAAGGGAATGCAAAGATAACCAAGTAAAGCGACTCTGCAGATAAGAGCCATGATGGGGGCATTTGAAAGCCAAACAACCCTCTATCTGTATAACGAAGAGCAAATAGAGTCATTGAAGACCCTCCTTGATTAAATGCTGCCCAAAAAAGAACTGCAAATAGAGAAAGCACGCAAATGACGATAATCCGATCTTTTTCGTGTTTTTTCAATGGCCTCTTTTGTTCTGTTGTTTTGATCATATTCCGTTTTCCTGCAAGATGAGCTAGTCCTTCAGACTTCATTACCTTAAAAAAAGGCATTAATCCAACTAGTTGAATAATCCCTGCTAAAATAAAAGCAAAACCCCAACTATTAGATTGACCTATCCAACCTAAAATGATCATAGCTAGAAAAATTCCGACATTCACAGCGCAATAATAAATAGAAAATCCACCCTCTCTTAATTCCTGTTTTTCATGATAGACATGACCCAAAATCGTATAAATACCCGGAGTAAAAACACTACCTCCTATAGAAGCAAGAAGCAAAGCTATATACATCATAGGAAGAGTGCCTATTGCCATGAAAAAGCACGCTATAGCCGTTAAAATAGACCCCCAGATTACAGCCAGCCGATAGCTAGTTCGATCTGCTATCCACCCCCCCAAAATAGGAAGAATAAAAGCGATGCCAGTAAAAAGACCAAATAGATTATCTGCTTTAGCATCAGAAAATTGGTAGTATTGGATCAGATAAAGCACCAATAAATTTGCTATACCCCAGAAAGCAAAACGCTGACACATTTCTGAAACAGCTAACAAATACATTTCTTTAGGATGTTTTGTCGCAAAAAAAGACTTTAACATAAGAAGTCCCCTTGAAGGATTAAACTAATTTTAACCTTATAAGGGGACTTAAAAACTTTCAATACAAAAGAAATAATAGCAAAAGACCTATATTTCCTTAGATAAAATGGAGCTTTTAAAAATTTGAAACCAATCCTCTTTAATCCCTAAATTACTCAAGATATTTTCTTTTCTGAAATAGGCTCTTCTTTCATGCCTGACATAGCTTGAACAATCTCTTTTGCACTAGTTGCTAGATGACATAGCCCAGCTCTTACAAAGATGTCCTTATTCCGCTCATGCCCTACTTGAACTGTCGGAATACCTGACCAAGCAAACACCTGTCCTTTTAAGCACTTCTTAGCTAATTGATCTGCTAGGTAAGCAGCTTCTGCATCAGAAAGATTTTCAGCATTAAACGAAGTGATTTTTTGAATATTGCGATCTTGTAACTTTTTTAAAGCTGGGCCTGAAGCATAGTCCTTCTTTCTTAAGACCTTCCGAAATCGTTGCAAACTGATCTTCTGGACCTCCATGACAAAAAAAACAAACAACCTTAGAAACTGAAGATTGAATCATACTTTATGCGTCCCTCTAAAAGACACAAAATTAACTAAAGCAACAAGGGAAAACTCGGCTATTTCTTAACTCTAAAAAGTCCACTTTCTATAAATTTGAAGTAGAATTTTACTATGATTTATAGGCTATTTTCATAATTCTAACTATTCCTATAGGGTTCACTAGAAAAATATTTTACCTGGCGCGACGAATCAATTTTCTTAGTTTCAAAGGGAAAAACATATATTGTCTTTTTTGAATGGAGATTTTTATGGATCGAAAAGTCGTTGCAGTTATTGCCGCGATTACAAATGATCGAGTGATCACTGGGGATCGGCGGAGCTAAAAAATGCAATAACGGAACAGTTTCCCATGCTTCTGACTGATATACTCTTAGCACATATCGAAAGGATTTTAAAAGACCCTTTCAAAATCCCAGATCCCTCTTTCACTTCCCTTCCTTGCTGTAGATGAAGTCTTTAAGATTTCTTCTCGTTAGCTTATCGGACGGCATGAAATGCAGAGCAAGTTCAAATGCCAATTTTGCTTTTACAATATCCCCCATCTCATAATGGATAACACCTAAATTGTTATAAACTTCATTAAGATGATAATGATCTGTGCTAGGATAGTAGGATACAGCCTTTTCATAAGCTGCAATTGCAGCTTGAAAATCTCCTACCTCTTTTAACTCAAGAGCATAAAGATAATGAGCTCTCGGATGTTTAGGATTAATCTCTAGACACTGTTTGAGTATTTCCTTGCTTTTTTTGCGATCAAAAAAACTGTACACAATAGCTTCTCGACATAACACTTCAGAAGTATTCCCAACCAATTTCCTCATCTTAGAGATCCACTCAAGAGCCTCTTTAAACTTACCTTCTTCAGCGCAGCACATAGCCTCTATAGTTTCTATAAATATGCGTTTACAACAAAATTTATATTTCAAACCTGACGAGCAAGAACAAAGATCATAGCTATCCGGGATCGATCTTTTTGCAGATTTAACATCATCACTATCATTTTCAAAATCACTGAAGTTATGCGGAGTTGGATCATCAAATTTATCATGAAATGGGATCACCACTTCTTCAGTAAGATCTTCAAGATGCATGGCAGGCACTATTTTGACAGTTACTCGCAAATTCTGAGCAGGTCTTTGTAGCATTGGTTCAATAGGATCATTATTGGCCACTAAGATTTGCTTAGGAGCTTCACCTTTTTTAAATAACGCTTTTTCAAGCAGCGACTCCACCTGCTTTTGAGAAAGTTGCGTTTCTGCAATCTCATAAGATAAAAGCAAACCGCTCGGTAAATCCATTATTATATAAATATCCATTGGGTCATCTTGAATAAAAATATCGCGTCGAAAAATAAGCCACGTATTGTTATTACTAAAATCATTAAATTGATATTTTCTCTCCATAAAACCTCGATAAAGTAACAATTTTTAAAATTAAAAAACCTTCTAAGCCCCTATTCCATTCCTTCATGGACAAAAGTTCATACCGGCTCAAGTCGATCGACGGCGGTTTTAAAAGCATCTTTTGTCCAACCATCAAAGGATCTTCTTTAGGTAAATTCGACTTCAAAGAACCCTCTGCATTTTGAAAGTCACCTAAAAGCTCTAGAATAGTTTTGAATTAGAGAATTAAAACATCAATTTGTGCCAGCGTTCAGTATACATGAAATCTCTTGGATTGGCAGTAAAGATTCAGATTTTTTTAAATATGAGCTAAGGCTGACTCCAGATCAGGAAAAACATTTTCCTGACCTAAAACTTTAGCGAGTTCCAATCGATCAAAATCAACTTTTGCCGAACCATGCACTCCACAAACTAATAAACGAGACTGCTTCTTTTTACATTCTTTAGACAGTTTTTCTAGAGCAAACATTCCAGAAGAGTCGATAATAGAAACTGAATGCATGTCTAAAATAAAGACTTTAGAAATTGAAAGATCTTCTAATAAGTTTATTGTTCCAAAAAAAAGAGGACCTTCTATTTTATAAACTTCAGGCTGTGTCGATGAGGGATAAATTGTTGCCCTTAGACTTGTTCTATGTATAAACACAAATGCAGTTAAAACAGTTCCTATGAAGACACCCATCTGAATACCCATAAAAACTGTTAAGAGACAAGTAGAAAATAAAACAACAGCGCTCATAAAAGAAGATTTTACGATAGGAATACACAGCTTTACTTCAAAAATAACATAAGCAACAACAATTAAAACAGCAGAAAGAGTCACTAATGGAATATGTCCTAAAAACCCGGAAAACAAGCAAATCATACTTAAAATTGTTAAAGAATGAATAATAGCAGCTATGGGCGTTTGAGCTCCAGTTTCCGCATTAGTCGAGGTCCTCGGGATTCCACCAGACCCTGGAATCCCACCAAACAAAGCTATTCCTAAGTTAGAAATCCCTTGCGCAACAAGTTCACAATTAGAGTGCGGACGCCGACCTTTTAACCCCTCCCCAACTAACGCACTTATTAAAGACTCAACTCCAATAAAAAATGCTAGAATAAATCCGTTTCCAAAAATGGTTGGTAATTCATTTAAAGGAATATCAAAACTAGGCAATCTAGGAAATGGAAGTCTTGTTGGAAACTTTCCAAACTTAGAATTGACTGTTTCTACAGGCAAATCGAATAAAAAACAAACAGCCGCACCTCCTGCAATGGCAATCAGCCCCCAAGGCAATTTAGGGAATTTACATCTTATAAATGCAATCAGACCTAAGCTCCCGAGTCCCAAACAAGTCGTTGCGATATTCACCTGTGGAAATGCTTTATAACAAGCCCTCCAATTTTCAATAAAAGACCTCGACTCTCCTTGCAAAGTTAGACCCAAAAAATCAGCTATTTGCAAAGAGAATATTGTTAGCGCGATACCACAAGTGGATCCAATAATAACAGAAGTAGGAATGTATTTAACCCAATTTCCTATTCTGGAAAATCCAAAACCAATTAACAACAGACCTGCTATTACCATGGAAACGCAAAGACTATTATAGCCGTCTTTCTGTATGATTGCATAGACAAGAAGAGCAAAAAACGGAGTAGGTCCGGCTACCTGCACGCGACTACCTCCCAAAGCCGCAACTAAAAACCCCCCAATAATTGCTGTATAAAGACCCTGCTCTGGAGTCGCTCCAGAAGCAATAGCATAAGACATGGCCATGGGGATGGCAATCATTCCAACTGTTAAACCTGCAATTAGATCTTTTTTAAATAAGAAAAAAGAATAGCCTTCTCTTAAGGCTCTTATCGATTCCGGAATAAATTCGCTCCAGGTGAATTTAGAAAATGCCATAAAAAAACCCTTTGTTACTATCCTTCTGCTTACCTGAAATATTTAAATATTGTCTACACATTTCAAACTTGACAAATTAGTAAGCAAAGATTTATGTAAAACATTTAATACAACTTAATGGAAAACATGAAAACAAAAAAATATTTCATTAACTTGATTAAATACAGAAAAATTCTAACACATATCCTTACATCATTTATTATCGTTGTTGCATTTTCTTCCTTTTTAACAACAGGCTATTCATATAAAAAATACCATAAAAATATTGATGAACTATCAAAGAACACCATTAATCAAATCGAGTCTTTACTTTTAGAAAAAGTACTCAGCATAAAAAATGAAGTAGTTTTAATGAGCTCTATTATAAAAAAATCGATAATATCTACTAAGCAGATTACAAACCAAGACCCGAACTACATAGAATTTCTTATTAATATCTTGCAAAACGACCCCTTTCTAACAACCATAGCTCTAGCAATTCCAAATGGAGATTTTTTTGCAGTGATGTCGGGAGATATTGAAAATTCAAACCACTTTTATTTTACCCCTTTAAAGCAATTACCAGAACACCCTCAATACATTATCAGGACTATCTTTCAAAATGGCTCCTCTTCTCAAGAGACTTGGAAATACTTCAATAAAGAAGGCATAGAATTCACTTCAGAATCTATAACACCAGCTAGTTATGACTTCCGAAATGATCCTTGGCTTGTGAAAATGGAAAAAGAAAAATCTCTCTCTTGGTCTACCGAACTTCTCCCTAGAGGGCCTTCAAAATACATGAAAAAAAGATCTTATGGAGTTACAGCATCTGACATAATAAAAAACCCCCAAGGAGACACTGTTGCTATTTCTAGTGTAACAGTAACTTTAGATCACTTATCCCAGTTCATATCCAACCAAAAAATAGGAAAAAACGGATCTGCTTTTATTTTAGACCATAAAGGAAAGATTGAAGTTCCTGTACTCTATGGATCCTCTCCCTCTCAAGCTTTTACAAAATCTTTATTAGAAGATGCTTATCAAGAATTTACAAAAACTAAAGCAAATGATTTTAGTCTAATAAAAGAAGGAAAAAAATATCTTTTTTCTATTCATGACTTTACTTTCTCATCCGATACCCAATGGTTTATTGCAATCATAGTCCCCTTTGACGATTTTTTTGGATCTATAGAACATACTCAAAGCGAAACAATATTGATATGTGTTGTTACCTTTTTCATATGCATCCTTGCAACATATTTCAATGCGCAATACATCTCTCATCCTATTGTTGCATTAGAAAAACAAATCGACAAGATTCGAGACTTTGACTTTACTGAACCTCTATCCATAAATTCCTATATTAAAGAGATCTATGATTTGGAATCTTCAGTAAAAACAATGAGATCTGCGATGCGCTCTTTTGGACGTTACGTACCGAAAGAAATTGTCAGAACCCTGATCAAGTACGGCAATGACGTGAATTTAGAGGGTCAAAAAGCTGAAGTTACTATTTTTTTTTCTGACATAGAGAACTTTACAACTATTTCAGAGACCTTACCTATAGAAGAGTTAATGCCGATTCTCTCCGACTATTTTGATGTTATCTCTAAAATTATTTTAAACTATGATGGCACTATCGACAAATATATCGGGGACAGCGTTATGTCTTTTTGGGGGGCCCCTTTAAAGATAGAAAACCACGCAGAAAAAGCCTGTTTGGCTGCCTTAAAATGTCTTGCTAGCGTTTCTCAACAAAACAAGTGGAAAACCCGTTTTGGAATTCATACTGGAGAAGTCATTGTAGGAAACATTGGAACTTCTGAACGAATTAATTATACCATTATTGGAGATACCGTGAACATTGCTTCTCGCTTAGAAGCCATTAATAAAGAATACAAAACATCCATTATCATTAGCGATGTTGTTTATCAAAAAGTAGGAGCTCAGTTTGTTATACGCCCTATAGACTTTGCAGCTGTTAAAGGGAAAAAAAATAAACTTAAAATTTTTGAACTTCTAGGAACCCTTGAGGGCGAATTAGCCGCAAGTCCTGAACAGATTGAGCTTTCTCAAGCTTTTACAAAAGCGTACCAACTATTTCAAGATGAAAGATTTAAAGAAGCCCACTATTACTTCTTATCCATAGAGAAAAAATTCCCCTTAGATCATCCTACAAAAAAATACTTAGAACGCCTTAAAGACTATAACGATCCCAGTTCTTCCTCATAATCATCTTGGAAAAGGGATTTGTTTTAGATCTTCGGCAATTGTTGTCTGAGGAAAAACAGCTTGAGCTTCTTTTTCAAAGGCCTCCAAGTGTTGATATCGGGCCGAAAAATGGGTTAGCACAAGAGCTTGAGCTTCCGCTTCTTTTGCTACCTCAGCAGCTTGCTTTGCAGTTAAATGGTAATGTTCTTTAGCCAAGTGACGATGTTCATCTAAATAAGTGCTTTCGCAAAGAAAAAGCTTAGATTTCGATGCTATACGAAATAAATTAGGACAAATCAAAGTATCTATAGCAACGGCTAACACATCTCCAGAACGAATAGTACTAACATCATCCAAAGAAACCCACTTCCCGTTAATAAAGAGCTTTCCCAGTTGTTCTAGTTCTTTAACAGCAGGGCCTCTAACAGCATGAGCTTTGAGACTGTTAGAATCAAATTTTCTAGTGTCTGCTTCTTGAATTCTCCATCCTAAGTTATCAACCCCATGCTCTAAAAAATAAGCTTCTATTATAAAGTCTTCTCCAACTTCTACAATCCCCTCTTTTTCAATAGGGTGCTCTATAACATTAATGATTTCATGATAGATAGTTCCAAAACGGAGTCGATCAAAATAAGTTTTTCCGCTTGCTGGATAATAACAGTGAATAGGGTGCGTTACTTTATCTAAGTTAAGCCTCATTAACATTGATCCAAGGCCTAAACAATGATCTCCATGAAAATGACTAATGAAAATCCTTGTTACGCAAGTTGGGGCAACATTTGCAAAAATAAACTGTCGTTGAGTTCCTTCTCCAGGATCAAATAAAAAACCTTCTCCATTCCAACGAACAAGATAGGCCCCATGATTTCGATAGCGCGTAGGTTGCTGACTAGAGCAACCTAAAATAGTAAGATCTCTTACACTCATATCAACCTTCTAGAAAAAAAAGAACAGCGGCCTAAAGCTAAGCCTAACAACCCACCAGAAATATGAGCTGTATTAGCCATGGAAGAATCAAAGTCTTTCCCTGTAAAAGCCTTTAGCATAAAGCAAACAACACTTATGAAAAACAAAATCAGTACAAAGTAGAAAAGAAACAGGGCTGTCGACCTATTAAGCGGGTAGACTTCCCAAGGAGCCTTTTTTTGACGACTCCAAATAAAACCTGCAAGACCTGTAATAACCCCGGAAAATCCTAAAAAATAAGCACCACTCATTAGATATTGGGCCGTATTAGAAAATATAGCTAGAAGCAATATAAGCAAAAGCATTCTTGGTTTTTTTAAGCGCGCTTCGATTTGTTTTCCCAAAATTAAAAACCACGCCATATTAAAAAAAATGTGCAAAAAATCTCGATGCATGAAAACTGGAGAAATAAATCGCCACACTTCGCCTTCTTGAATCTTTTCAAACAGCGGCGCGGGTTCTCCAAAAGTTCCTTTTTGAATTTTTTCTAAAACACTTTGAAAAGCTCCCTGCCAAAGGGGTTCTTTCTTAGCCGTTTGAAAGGCTCTTTGAACCTCTAAAGGTTCGGTTTTAAGCTCTTCCAGAGATGATATAGAATACTTTTCAATGAGTTTTTGCATTTCCTTCATAGCTTTAGGGTCATCAAAAAAAAGAGCTTGCTGAAGAGGTGTTAACATAAACTCTGAAACACCCATCCCTTCTTGAACAGTCTTTTTTAGTTCACTTTCTTGCCTAACATTCCAAATAAATAAAAAACAACAAATTATAAGCAAACTATGAGTCAAAGAAAAAAATAAAATCTTTTGATGAAACTTCTCTTTCTGTTTATTCTCAGACAATGGAACGAAAGGTTGCTCCGGCTTTTGCTTTGGCAAAAAACGAGGATGTTCCGGTTGCAAGACAAATAACTGGTAATAATCAAACGCACTGGTCAGATCTTTCTCATCATGAACCCAAATAGAAAAGGACGTAACCCCCTTCTCTATTACTTGCTCATATTGATTAGCTATTTTATTACGGATAAGGAAATCAGAAAAGTCAATCACTTGTTTTTCAGATGTAAAAAAAGCTATTAAACGCATAGACTTCCAATTTTTTCTATAATTGCTGAAGTGGAGAGCCCCGGAACTAAATCAACAATATAAAGCCTCCCTCCGCATAGCTTTACGACATCTGCTTCTACACAGTCTTTCCCATATTCAGAACCATTAACATGAACATCTGGACAAATTTTTCTAAGCATTTCTTTAGGATCTATCTCTGAAAACCAAGTTACATAATCTACAAACTCTAGAGCTGCCATCAGTTGCTTTCTATATTCTAAGGAAATAATAGGCCTTAGTGGGCTTTTGTACTTCTGTATTGATTCATCTGTATTAAGTCCTACTATGAGAATATCCGCTTGCAAAGAAGCTTGGTAAATGATCTCTAAATGCCCGGCATGAAGTAAATCAAAAGAACCATTAAGTGTTGCTATTGATTTACCATCAGACCGAAGCTCCAGAACTTTCTCTTGCAAGAGATCTGGTGCTATTAATTTCCGCTGGATAGTTCTTTGAAATCCACTACTTTTTAGGGAAGGCAACACGAAATACCTCATCATAATGACTAACAAAAAACACTTTCATTCCCTTCTTAATATACGCGGGCAATTCATCATAGTCTCGCTGATTTTCTTGAGGGAAAATCAGCGCCTTTAAGCCTGATCTTTTTCCTGCTATAAACTTTTCTTTTACACCACCAATAGGCAATACTTTCCCTGTCAAGGTAACCTCTCCAGTCATTCCTAGATCTTCTAATATAGGGATATCCATTAGTAAAGATAGTAGCGATGTAATCATGGCAATCCCAGCAGACGGCCCATCTTTTGGAGTCGCCCCTTCCGGAATATGCATATGTACCTGTGATTTTTCAAAGAAAGCAAGTCCAGGAGCATATTCATGCATTTTATTGTGAACATATGACCACGCAATTTGAGAGGACTCTTTCATTACTTCCCCTGCTTGCCCAGTTAGTTTCATTTCTGTTTTTTCTGCAGCAACTTTTATTGCTTCAATGTATAAAGTCGCCCCACCTAACGATGTCCAAGCAAGCCCCATACAAACTCCTACAGGAGTTCGATCATAGAAACGATCTGAAGTAAAAATAGGTTTCCCTAGAAACTCTACTAGATTATCTTCCGAGATAGAGATTTTCTTAAAAGCCTTTTTATTTACTTCTTTTTTAACCTCTTGAACCTCTTCTTTTTTAGATCCTTTTTTAGGAGCTTTTTTCTCCTCTTGGATTACAATCTGATGAGCTACTTTTCGGAGTATTTTTTTAATTGTATTTTCAAGACTGCGAACACCAGCCTCTCTTGCATAGCCATGAATAATTGTTTCAATAGCTGTTTTGGTAAAACTTACATGAGACGCTTTAAGCCCCATATTTTTACGGTTACGAGGAATTAAATATTTTTCAGCAATCGCGACTTTTTCTTCCAAGATATAACCAGAAAGGCGCAAGATTTCCATCCGATCTTTCAAAGGCTCCGGAATAGAATCTAATACGTTAGCCGTCACAAGAAAAAGTACGTCGGACAAATCACATCGAACATCTAGATAGTGATCTAAAAAATCCTTATTTTGTTCTGGATCTAAAACTTCAAGCAAAGCTGAAGCTGGATCTCCCTGAAAGCTCTTTCCCATCTTATCAACTTCATCCAACATGATAACTGGATTCATAACTTCTGTATATTTTAAAGCTTGAATAAGCTTTCCAGGCATAGCGCCAATATAAGTCCTTCGATGCCCTTTGATTTCCGCTTCATCGCGCATTCCACCTACAGAAAACCGATAAAACTTTCGATTTAAAGCTCTTGCAATACTTTTTCCTATGCTTGTTTTTCCAACCCCAGGAGGACCTGAAAGACCTATAATATTAGCCTTCACACCACCTGAAAGCTTGCCTACGCTAATATATTCTAAAATCCGTTCTTTAATGTCTTTTAACCCATAATGATCTTCATCTAAAATTTTCTCAGCTCGAGCCAAATTCAAGGAGTCTTGGCTCTTAATACCCCAAGGAACAACAGTCAACCAATCAAGATAATTACGACACACCGCATATTCTGCTGACTGAACTTCTAAAACAGCAAGTTTTTCCATTTCATCGGTAATAATACCCATTACCTCATCTGAAATAACACGCTTTTCTAGACGAGCTTCGAACTTTTCCAGGTCGCAGGTCTTATCTTCCTTTTCAATTCCTAGCTCTTTCTTAATCGTTTTAAGCTGCTCTCTTAAAAAAAACTCTCTTTGAGTCTTAGAAATCGTTGCTTCAATTTTCTGATTAATCGAGTTCTGCAAATGGCTTAAATCGAGTTCCTTTTTCAATAGAACTAACGCTTTATCAATCCTACCTTGCAAGTCAAACATCTCTAATACTTCTTGAAGTTCGTCTCTAGAAGCCGTCGTAAGTGCTACAGCAAAATCAGCAAGTTTTCCAGGTTCAGTAAAATCAGAATGTCCTAGAAAAATCTGCAACTCTTCCTTAAATAATGGGTTTAACTTTAAAAGCTCTTTAATCGTTGTGATAATACTAATTGAATAAGCCTTTAATTCTTTAGATGCTTGAGTTGGGAGATCTTCAAAAACTTGCACATCAACTTTTAAAAATTTTCCACTTTTTACAGGTTTTTTAATGGAAATTCTTTTTTCCATACTTAATACAACTTGCGCACCTCCCTGCTCCATAGGGATGATTCGTAAGATACGAGCTAGAACACCTACTGAATAGATATCTTCAAGACCCACTTTATAAATATTAACATCTTCTTTTTTTGTAAGAAATAAACCTAAACATTTATGTTCAGATTTAGCAACTTGCTTTAATACTTCATAATATTGACCTGGCTCAATAACCAAAGGAGCAGCCATTCCTGGAAAAAATGGGCGTCTAGTCAAAGGAATTATAAATACACTATTTGGATCCGCCAATACTTTATCTCGCTGTTTGTCCTCCTTCACGGAGTCTTCTACTGTTTGAATTAGAGCATCTTCAGCTATTTCATCTTGTTCATCATTAGAATAAGTCAAGAGACACCTATAGAGTTGATTGTTTCAAAAACTTCAAAGAGACTACCAAGTCTCGTAAAATCACGCAATAGCCAGAAGAATATAAATTATTATTTTACTCGGAAAGGAGTTTCTTTTTCGAGTGTATCTTGCTATACTAGCTTAAAGACACTCCTTAAAAATACACGGACTTCTTTCTATGCTAAATTTAATTTTAGATACAAGCACGGACTCTTCTTTAATTGCACTATCTAAAAATCACCAACTGATTGCATCTTCATCCATTCCCCACGAGCAAAACCTGTCCAAATCGCTTCTTCCTGCCATTCATCAACTTTTATTAGAAAACGAAATTTCGTTAAAGGATTTATTTAAAATCTGCGTTGGAATTGGGCCTGGATCTTATACAGGAACAAGAATCGCCCTAGCAATAGCTGAGAGTTTATCTCTAGCTCTTTCTATCCCCCTATACCCTTTCTGCTCCCTTCTAGCATTCCTCCCTCCTAATCTACCAGAAGGAGCCTTTGCTTTCATAACTAATACAAAACACTCTACATGGTTTCTTTTAAAAGGTTATTTTGAAGAAGGACTTATTCAAACCCATCTCAGTCAACACATCCTTCCCAAACAAGAAATCATCCCTTTTTTAAAAAATGTACCCTCACTACTTTCTTTCCCCTCCTGTAATTTAAACGACCACTTATCTTCAATAGACATGCAAGGATCCCTCTTTTTTCAGGCAAAGCCCAACTTTATATCTTTAATCTCTCACTTATCCGATCTTGAACAATCTCCTCCTAAGAAAGCAGAAATTCTGTATCTCCAACAATTTTAAAGTAAAAAAAAGACTCGCTTGAATAAATAAAGCCCTTTGTTGTAGGATGTACCCATCTGCATATAGATATGTATTGCATATTAGCATTTAACCATTAGGATGAAATATTCATGCCCAGCGTCAAAATTCGTGCCGGAGAACCTCTAGACAAAGCTCTTAGAGCCCTGAAAAAAAAATTAGACAAAGAAGGCATCATGAAAGCAGCTAAAGCTCACCGCTTTTATGACAAACCATCTGTAAAAAGCCGCGCAAAATCAAAAGCAGCACTTAAATATAAAAAAGTAAAAGTCTTCCGCCCTATTCCTTAATCCTTTTCGGCGTTAGCAACTTTTTTATATTACAAACAATAATTAGCAAACTTTTTTGCAAGAAAACAGTTTGCTATTTTCTTTAACAGCACATGCGATTTTTAAGGTGTTTTATAATGACAGATTATTACAAAGAACTTGGGACAACTAAAGGCGCTACTCAAGAAGAAATAAAAAAAGCTTATCGGAAAAGCGCCCTACAATATCACCCCGACAAAAACCAAGGAAACCCTGAAGCTGAAAAAAAATTCAAAAAAATCTCTGAAGCTTACGAAATCCTTAGCGACGAAAACAAAAGACGTATCTACGACCAATATGGCGCTGATGCTGCACAAGGAGCTTCCATGGGCGGTCGAGGCGGACATAGCGGCGGATTTTCATCGATGGACGAAGCTCTTCACACTTTCATGGGCGCCTTTGGCGGCGGTGGTGGTGGCGGTGGACAAGAGTCTATATTTGATTCATTTTTTGGGGGCGGTTTTGACGGTGGTGGGCACAGCTCAGCCAAGCAAGGCGCTAGCAAAAAAATGAACATCTCTCTTTCTTTCGAAGAGGCTATACGGGGTGCAGAAAAAGAAGTTTCCTTAAACAACTACGCTTATTGCAATTCGTGCGAAGGCTCTGGTGCCGCTAGCACCTCGAGCATCAAAACATGCACAAAGTGTGGAGGCCGGGGACAAGTTCAACAAACTAGAGGATTCTTTAGTATGGCAACCGTATGTCCTCACTGCTCAGGAAAAGGAAAAACCATTCAAGATCCTTGTAAAAGCTGCAACGGAGAAGGTCGCGTAAAGAAAAAACAAAACACTACTATTAAAATCCCTCCTGGTGTTGACACTGGAATGCAAATGAAAATGGCTGGATATGGAGATGCAGGAGAAGGCGGAGGCCCTACGGGAGACCTTTACGTCCACATCAACGTAGCCCAACATAAGTTTTTTCAAAGAGATGGCGACGATTTACTAGTTGAAGTCCCTATTACCTTTACCGAAGCAGCTCTTGGATCTAAAAAAGAGATCCCTACAGCGTTAGGCGGCACTTTAAAGTTGACAGTTCCTGAAGGAACACAGTCTAATAAAACTTTAAAAATTAAGGGAGAAGGAGTTCCTAATGTTCACGGCCAAGGAAAAGGCGATATGCTCGTTAAGCTTGTTGTAGAAACTCCTGTAGACCTCTCTGAAAAACAAAAAAGCATTTTACAAGAATTTGCAGACTTAGAAAAAGATCACAACTCACCTAGAAAAAAAACTTTTTTCGATAAAATTAAAGTTCTTTTTTCGTAATTTACTTTTATCTGACGAAGAGGCTTTCAAAGCCTCTTCTTTCAATTCGCAGTCTAAAAAATCCCCACTAAAATTTGCTATTTTCAACTTTTTTTGACGAGTTTTTTTTACGTTCTTCGGCTAGAATTCCTATTTGCGCTTCTAAAGTTAGGTTTATTTTTACGAAACTTGGATTCAAAAACGCAATACACTCACATGCAGTTTATTGGAGCTCTCTTGCGAAAAATTCCCTAGATCGGTTTCGCAAAGTTAAGCAGAAAATTTTGCAACAAAAACCGGAGGCAGTGTAATATTCATCCTGCAATTTGGATTGGAATATTTTTTGACATGAAAGACCTCTAGAAAAGAAAAAGGTTTGAGATCAAAATTCTTTTTTTATTTTAAATAAGATGTTACTTTGAGATAAACCGTGCCACGGCCTTTACCTTCTTTTTTAATTTTATTTAACTTAATAAGGTTTCCTAGCTTTCTTCCTACAGTGGTCCTTGGAAGTCCTAGTTTATTGATTATATCAGCAACGGTAATTTTTGTTGCCATATCGAATAAATCTAAAATAGACTGTAATTCGTCTTCAACTATTTCCCTGTCTTTTCTTAAGGATTCTCTAGGCAAAATACATTTTACAAACCCTTCTCCTTCTATAATAGAAGGAGTTTTTAAGTTTTGCTCTTCATAAGCTTTAAAAATAGTAATAAATCCTGATCCCATTTTTTCTATATAAGCTGCTTCACGAAAAGCTTTGCAAATCGCTGCATTTCTTATAAAACTAAGGCCTAATTTTAAGTTGTGTATATTTAAAGGTCCAAAAAACGTCCCTGGACTGAAAAATTCAATACGATTTTGATAAATTGCGATTTTTGAAGGACTTTTTTGGTGATAATTTCTATGTACAATCATATTAAGGAGAGCTTCGCGAATCGCTTTTGACGGGATTTCAAGAGTTTCCTTACGACGAGGCCCTTCGATGATAAAGGACTTAGATAATCGGCTAATAATAAAATCAAAAGCCCTTTCGAATTGCTCAAATAAAGTACCATTACAATCGATAGAAGCTAAGGCCTCTCTTCCTTCGATTCCTTTGAAGTGAGAACAAATAATCATTGATTCAGTAAAAAAATATTGAGGTTCTTTTCCGAATAAGAGAATTCCAGCCGTTGTCGCATAAACATGAGCATGTTCTTTGATTATCAAATAATACGAACGTAAAAATTCTGGAGATACGGTTTCTGTCCTTTCAACTTTTCTTAATCGGATAAATTCCATGACTTTTTTTAGGTCCAAGTCATTTTCAGTTGTTTCATATACAGGCATCATATCATAACACTTTCCTCGAGCTTGCCATTTAAGTTCTTCAATTAAATCAGCGGTAGCTCTCAATGTTGCAGAGCCTAATCGAATATAAGTGCCCTTTTCTAATCCTTCAGACTTTCTGTAATATGGTTTATTGGTTCCTGATGAAACCTCTATAACCAATAATGTTTTATCATGGATTGTTTGAGTGTAGACGAGAGGTAAAATCGAAGGCGTGGATGCGTTGTAAATAGCATTACTTAAAGATTCAATAGCATGAGCGGATTCTTCAGGAGAGATTCCAATGATTATTCCGTTGTCAGCTACTCCAACCACTAATTTTCCGCCATTTTGATTACAAAATCCAATGATGGTTTTAACTATTTGATCGTTTTGTGGTAGTTCGAGCTTAAATTCAAGAGTTGATGACTCACTATCTAGATATTTCATAAGCTCCTCTTTAACTTGTTAATCTACCAAAACGGGTTATATGGGTCAATTAATTTCCGTTTATCAACCCATACAACCCACGTAAAAAGCGGGCGGGTTATTTTATTGTTTTTATTTTCAACAACTTACAATAAGATTGACCCATGTAAGTTACATTTTACCTATCGGAACCTTACGGATCCAAACTTACTTGATAAATTTGGTTCGCCGGGTTTTGAAAAAACTTAACACAGGAATTTCAGAGGTTGTATGTTTTTTGTGATTTGATTTCATAGGAGAAAAAGAAGAATTTAAAGGATCCCCTTAGACTACTAGTTGTTGCCTCTTCATTATTCATATTGACAACAAGCTCCAAACCAAATAAATAAAAACTCTAAGAAGATATTCTATAGAGGACCATTCTACTATGTTTAATAAGCGATTTAATTTTATTACCGTTGGCGGCATTCATATTGGAATTGACCTCAGCTGGCTCGTCATCGCAATCTTACTTTCTTGGACTTTAGCAGCAGGACACTTTCCTTTCGTCTATCCAGGACATTCTCTTGGAGTTTACTGGCTCATGGGGGTAGTTGGGATGCTAGGACTATTTATTTGCATTGTCTTGCATGAGCTCGGACATGCTTTTGTAGCAAAGCATTTCAAACTGCCTATTACTCAAATTACACTATTTCTCTTTGGCGGCGTTGCTGAAATCAAGAAAGAACCAACAAGCCCCCGAGTCGAATTTCTAGTTGCCATAGCAGGACCTATTGTTACCCTAGTCCTTTGTTGCCTGCTATTTTTCTGCACCTATTTTGGTACTATTTTGGGCTGGTCTTTTATGATCACAGGAATCACTAATTACCTAACAACAATCAATCTGTTAATCCTCCTCTTCAATCTAGTCCCTGCTTTCCCTTTAGATGGGGGGCGTATTTTAAGATCTATTTTATGGAATTGGAAAAACAATTTAGCTTGGGCTACAAAAGTCACAACACGCATGGGGGCAGGATTTGGCCTCTTTCTTCTTTTCTTTGGTATCTTTAGCTTTATTACCGGAAATTTACTAGGTGGGGTTTGGCTTGTAATTTTAGGTCTTTTCCTTCAACGTGCCTCTACTTCCTCTCAAACCCAATTTTATGTAGGACAAGAACTACGCGATGAACAAGTATCTAAATTTATGACGAAAAATATAGAAAGCGTCTCTCCAAACATCACTATTTCAAAGCTACTTGGAGAACATATGTATATATCTCACCATCATCTATACCCAGTTACTGATAAAAATAAGCTTATAGGCTATATTAGCCTGCAAGAAATCAGAGAAATTGCTCAAGAGGCCTGGGATACCACTCCTGTGAGCTCTTTTTTAGTTCCCCTAGCAAGTTGCTCAACCGTAACTCCACAAACAAATGCCTTAGAGGCATTAAATCTTATGCAGGAAGCTAATTCTCCTACGTTACTTGTTGTCGAAGGGGAATCTCTTGTTGGCCTTTTGACCTCGCAAGACCTCTTTAAGATTATCTCCCTGAAAATAAACCTAGAAGATGAGCGAAAGCGCTAACATTCTTATTTGAAAATAAAGCAAAAAAACATTTTTTTGCTTTATTTTTAGAGCATTAAAACCGTTTTTTGCTTTATATTTCGAACATGGGAACACATAATTTGGGTTGCATTTTGAACATAAAAAGACTAATCGACTGGCACTTAATAAGTTGGAAAGAAGACAAAAGACGTAAACCCCTTTTATTAAAGGGGGCCAGACAAATTGGAAAAACGTACTCTGTTAGAGAACTCGGAAAAACCTTTAATTCTCTAGTAGAGATTAACTTCGAACTCACACCGGAAGCAAAAACAATCTTTGAAAAAGATTTACAACCCGAGAGAATTCTTTGGGAACTAGGGCTTTTAACGGATACAGTTATTGTTCCAGGTAAAACACTATTGTTCCTAGATGAAGTGCAAGCGGCGCCTCAAGCCATTTTAGCCTTGCGTTATTTTTATGAACTAATACCAGCCCTTCACGTAATTGCCGCAGGATCTTTGCTCGACTTTGCCATTGAAAAGGTAGGAATCCCCGTAGGCAGAGTTAGCATGCTTTATGTTTACCCTCTTTCTTTTATGGAATTCCTAGCTGCTATTGGAAATGCTCAATTCATCAAAGCTATCTTAGCAAAACAACTAGTTTCTGAAATTCTTCAAGATAAACTACTCAATCTTTTAGGCCATTATCTTGCTATCGGAGGAATGCCAGAAGCTGTAGAAGCTTGGATTGAAACTAAAGATCCCAAAGAAAGTTTTAAAGCGCAAAAAAGTCTTACAGAAACATACCGCCAAGATTTTTTTAAATATGCAAAAAGACATGAGCTCCCTTATTTAGATATTCTTTTCAATCAAATCCCTCACTTTATTGGAAATCAATTCAAATATTCTGAAATTCACGGAGACTATAAAAAACGAGAGCTGGCTCCGTGCCTAGATCTTTTGCTCAGGGCTAATGTCATCCATCAAATCACTCACACTTCTGCAAATGGCATTCCTTTAGGTTCTGAAGTTAACCTCAATTGGTTCAAAATTATTTTTTTAGATGTAGGTATTACCCAAAGCCTTTTAGGCTTAGATTTGCCAGCTTGGTTTTTAAATCCCGATAAAAACCTTATCAACCGAGGCTCCATTGTAGAAGCTTTTGTAGGACAAGAGATCCTTGCATACGCCTCCCCCTATTTCAAAAACGACCTCCACTTTTGGAAGCGTGAATCTAAAAGTTCTCAGGCCGAAGTGGATTATGTAATTGATTTTGAGCATACGATTCTTCCTATCGAAGTCAAAAGCGGTCACGGTTCCACATTAAGAAGTATGCACCATTTTTTAGAAGAACATAAAAACTCCCCATTTGGGGTTCGATTCTGGGCTGAAAACTACTTAAACTCAAATAAAATTGATTCTAGACCTCTTTACGCTATTGCCACTTTAGCGCATGAGGATCAAAAAAAAGCCCTATTAAATCTTGGATAATTTAATTCTACTTTTTCAAGATCTTCTGAAAAAATTCTGTCAAAGCGTTTAGCCTTAGGAAACTATTGACGCGATACGCCTCTATTACCAAAATCATTGACCTTTTCCTTGAAATGAATTATTATTCTTATAAATCTGAATATTTAACCAATCAAGACCAAAAGATGTCAAAAGAAAGACAAGAAGCCATCAAGGAACTTATTAAAACTTTCTGTATTTCAGATCAAAAACAGCTAGCTCAACTGCTGACAGAAAAGTATGGACTTCAGACTAACCAGACAGTCGTTTCTAGGGACTTAAGAAGACTTGGAGCTACAAAAAAATCAGTGAATGGTTCTTTGGTCTACGAACTACCTGAAATCGATGTGAACGCAGAACTTCTTAAGTTAGCCCTCATAGATATCGACCATAATGAATCAATGATCGTCATTAAAACGCATCCCGGCCTTGCTGACTTTGTGGGAGATTGCATCGATGACTTTGCCGAGTTAGGAGTGCTAGGATGCTTGTCCGGAGAAAATACGGTATTTGTCACACCTAAGTCTATTAAGCAAATCGAAAAAACATACGACGCCCTTTGCAACAGATTCCATTTCAAACAAAAAAAGAAACTTTAATATGCTAAAAAAACTATTTCTTCTTCTCGCCAGCTTCAGCCTACAGGCTTCGGAAGGCACTCTTATAGTCGGAACCAATGCAGAGTTCCCCCCCTTTTCTTATATCGAAAACGGAACGATTGTCGGTTTTGATATCGATATTTCTAAAGAGGTCGCTCAAAAACTAAATAAGACCATTCAATGGGAAGACATGCCTTTTGATGCGTTGATCCCTGCAGTTGTCTTAGGTCATGTAGACTTTGCCGCTGCCGGCATGAGCTACACGGAAGAGCGCGCTAAAAGGGTCTTTTTTACAAAAAGCTATCTCAAAGAAGATCCCTTGGTCATTCTAAGCAAAACAAAAGAACCATTAAGCCAAGATCTTAAAGGTAAAAAGGTCGTTGTCATTGAAGGATTTACTGCAGATCTTCTAATGTCTTCCAAAAAAGGAATCACCCTTATTCGTCTCCCCACTCAAACAGATGGCTTTATTGCCCTTAAAAGTGGCCGAGCAGATGCTTTTGTAACTGCAAAAAGCAGTGTGACTGCTTTTTTGAATTCCAAAAACAAAGAATCCTTTCAGATCACTCCTCTTGATGACACTGGAGAGACCTGCGCCATCATCGTCCCTAAATCCAAACCAAAAATGCTGGAAGAGCTACAAAAAGCCTTAGACAACATGGAAGAAGAAGGTATTATCGACTCTTTAAAAACAAAATGGAAACTCCAATGATCGATCTAGAGCTCATCAAAGATTCTATTCCCAATCTTTTCCACGGGATGCTTGTTAGTTTAGAGATCACGGCTGTTGCAATGACAATTGGCCTCATTTTAGGATCTATTTTTGCTCTAGCTGAAACGAGCCGCTCTAAAATCCTTTGTTTAGGCATAAGAGCGTATGTAACGTTCTTTAGAGGCACTCCTATGCTCGTCCAAATTCTCTTCGTCTATTATGTTCTTCCGGAATTCGGTCTTTTAATTGCTCCTTTTTGGGCAGCAAGCCTTGCTATTGGGCTCAATAGCTGCGCCTATATTAGTCAAACCATCAGATCCGGCATTAAAGCAGTTCCTAAAGGACAACTAGAGGCTGCTCACACTCTTGGGTTGACTCCATTAAAAACACAAATTTACATTGTCTTTCCTCAAGCGTTTCGAGTTGCCTTGCCAGCCCTTGCTAACGAGCTCATCACCCTTGTTAAAGATTCAAGCTTAGCCTCCATCATTGGCGTAATGGAACTTTCAAAAGAAGCCTCCGTTATTCGAAGTAGAACCTATGATGCATTCTCCATTCTTTTGGCCATATCGTTAATCTACTTAACACTCACTACAACGCTTTCCTTTTGTTTAAAAAAATATGAAAAAAGATTGGAAAAACATGCTTAAAGTCTTAAATCTTTCAAAAAAAATCCAAAGCAAATTTATTTTAAAAGATCTTCATTTTGAAATTGGCAACGGTAAAATTGGCCTATTTTTAGGAGGATCTGGCTCCGGAAAAACCACCTTATTACGCATACTCAACGGATTAGAAAACTACAACACTGGATCTTTTCTACTTGATGGGAAACCACTTGACCTAACAAAAGCAAATCGCAATCACACCATCGGCATGGTGTTTCAACATTTTAATCTATTTGAACATCTCAATACAGAAGACAACATTACGATTCCTCTTATTCATTCTAAGGGAACCTCTAAGGAAGAAGCTCAAAAAATCGCAGAAACTCTTTTAAAACGTTATGGACTTCAAGATAAGGCCAAACTAAGCATTCACAAACTATCCGGTGGACAAAAGCAACGTTTAGCGATCGCTAGAACCCTTGCTTTAAATCCAAAAATCATCTGTTTAGACGAACCCACCTCCGCTTTGGACCCCACGCTGACAAGTCAAGTAGCCCTCTTCATCCAAGAACTTGCTTCAGAAAATAAAGTCGTGCTCGTAACCACACACGACATGCATTTACTTAAAGCATTAGATGGCGACCTCTTCTTAATAGATGCAGGGAGTTCCATTGAAACAGCTTCTAAAAAAGGCTACCTAGCAGATCCAAGCTCCTATCCTCATTTACATCGGTTTTTAAAAGATGTCTAAAAAAACGATCAATAGAAAGAAAATACGATATTGAAACACTCACTTCGACTTAAAATAGCTTCGTAACGGCCGTTTTTAGGTTTATCTTTAGTGAGATTGGAATTGCAAAACTCTCATAGGGCGCGGTGGAAATGGATCCACAATCATTTGCTCACTTTTTTGAAAATTGCCCTTACTATATTCTTCTATTACTTTTTCCCAAAAAGCCCTGAAGATGGCGTTTCCCAACCTTTTAAAAAAACACAATACCGATAGATATCATAGACGTAAAAGCGTGCTAGATTTTGAACTATGCTTAAGTCTTCTAAAGAAGCTGCATTTACAGAAATGTTCATTTAAAATTTCACCTTCTTGCAATTTGTGACTAAATCTTCCTCTACGGGAATTTGTTTTTTCAGAAGGAATTTCATACAGAGAAAATCAACATACCATTAATAATCAAAAATTACAAAATTCAAGTCCATCTCACATAAAAAAACGGACTTGAATATACTTTTTATTCAATAATATATGCTGTAAGCAGCAGTCCCTGCATTATAGGATACCTGAGGAGGAGGATTCACACTAGTCCCACTAGATGAAAAATTATAATTGCTACCAATTCCCCCTCCATACGGAATCGTAATACTAAACTCTCCAGTGTAGCTTGAATTACAAGAACCACAATAATAACTACAACTACTGCTCGAACTTGGATTACATGTGCTCTGATCACAAGCACCTTCCCCATCAAAAATACTATATGATAAAACGATATAATCTCCAGATGCAGGGATGTTTACCGGTTGAGTAACCCCTGGCTCCAAAGTCTTTGATAAATTAGCGTAACATGGATTTGTACCGCAAAAGCCTCCACCATCCGTACTAACACCAGTTAACGTAAAACAATCCCCTGTATTATTTACTACAGAATAATACAAGTTGCCAGTCACAGCAACAGTTGATCCACTAGTAAAACCCGAAACAGCCGCTGTTAAAAAAAACATGAACGCATATAATATATTTTTCATAAGACCTCTTGAAAGTTAAAAATTCACCATCTGAGTCATCTTATAAAAGATACAATTAATTATTCCTAGAAAATTTTATTAGCTTGATCGGTAGCAGGACGGCTATCTAAACTAGAAATATTCGAAAACCCTATAGAATAAAAAAAATTAAATTATTTCGTTGTCAAAAAAACACGAAAGCATCTATTTTTTTAAATTGTATCTAAATTAAACAATAAGGATTATTGCTATGCATAAAAAACTTTGCTTTCTCGCAATGGCGTCTAGCTTAACAGCCGTTGCAGCCCCTACGACCGTTAACGATTCTCGAGCTCCAGCTCTTATGAAAACTGCGGACTCTATTGATTTTTTTGTCGACGCTTCTTTTACTTATTGGTATGCCAAAGAAGACGGTCTGAACATCGCAGAAACTGCTACACTCTCAAGAATAGGTGTAGGCAACTTACCCAGCGAATCCGAAATATTTAAACAATCTTTTGGATACAAACCTGGATTTAAACTAGGCCTTGGCCTCGAGTCTAAAGACAACTGGGCTTTAGGAGCTGAATACACCTACTATCGCTCTACAAATACAACAAGTAAATCAGCACCAAGCAGCATTGGGGGTCTATCTCCAGGAGTTTGGAGCATGGCCAATTGGTTTTTACAAACCGTTCCAACCCCTGGCCCAAGACACAAACTGTTAGGAACTCAAATTTCTTCCACTTGGCATCTCGGAATGGATCTTGGAGATCTCGCAGTACAACGCCCTTTCTGCATAACAAAAACACTAGAATTTTCTCCTTTTGCTGGACTTCGTACCGTTTGGCTTAGACAAAAAATGAATATTTCTTTGACACAAGCTGCAGCTTCTTTCGGATCTTCCACCGTGTTACCTCCTCAACCTTTAGTTTCTTACAACAGTTCACATGCTTGGGGCATTGGTCCTAGATTTGGATCTGAAATGCATTGTAAGTTACCTATGTGCTTTCGGATTGAAGGCCTTGTAGGAGGAAGTCTTCTCTATGAGAATTTTACTTCCGTAAAACATAAAGAAGGAAAAGCTGCTACTTTTGTAACTCTACCCTCTTTTGAAGTCAATATGGGCACCTACAATTGCGTACGTCCTGTAGCTGAAATGGCTCTTGGATTTGGGTGGGGAAAAACTTTTTGCCAAAAATATGACATTGACTTAGCTGCAACTTATGATTTCTCCTATTTTTGGGGACAAAACATGATGCGTTCCATGTTAGATGAACTAAATGATGGCGTTGCTTCAGGAAATAATGACTTATACTTCCAAGGACTCACAGTCACTGCTGCTTTCAAATTTTAAGCCATTAATAAGAGGCTTCCATTTTTTTGAGGGCCTCTTTTCTTTGGATTCATGCAACCAATAAAAAAAACAAATCACAAAATTCAAGTCCATTTTATATAAAAAAACGGGCTTGAATTTTTTTTTATTCAATAATATATGCTGTAAGCAGCAGTCCCTGCATCATAGCTTACATGAGGAGCAGGACTCCCACTAGATGAAAAATTATAATTGCTACCAGTTCCCCCTCCATACGGAATCGTAATAGTAAACTCGCCAGTCTAGGATGCACGGCAAGAACCGCAATAATAACTACAACTATTGCTCGAATTTGGATTACATGTGCTCTGACTAGAAGCACCCTCCCCATCAAAAATACTATATGATAAAACGATATAATCTCTAGATGCAGGGAGGGTTACCGGTTAAGTAACTCCTGGATTCAAAGTCGCTGATAAATTAGCGTAACATGGATTTCTACTGCAATAGCCTTCAACATCCTCAGGATCCGTGACATAAGTTAACGTAAAACATAAAGACGGAAAAGCTGCTACTTTTGTAACTCTAGCCTCTTTTGAAGTCAATATGGGAACCTACAATTTTGTACGTCCTGTAGCTGAAATGGCTCTTAGATTTGGGTAGGGAAAAACTTTTTGCCAAAAATATGACATTGACTTAGCTGCAACTTATGATTTCTCCTGTTTTTGGGGACAAAACATGATGCGCTCTATGTTAGATGAAGTAACTGATGGCGTTGCTTCAGGAAATAATGACTTATAGTTCCGAGGACTCACAGTCACTGCTGCTTTCAAATTTTAAGCCATTAATAAGAGTCTTCCATTTTTTTGAGGGCCTCTTTTCTTTCGATTCATGCAACCAATAAATTTAAAAAATATTTCAAGAAGATTTACTTCATGAAAACCACTCCCTACTCTTTAAGTCCTTTACAATAGTATGGGCGCAGGGCGCTTGAACTCTATAACTGCGGACTTATTTATCGATAAGTTCATAATCTTCTTTACCTATTAGTTTCGAGTCTTTCTTTTTTTTCGCATCTTTTTATAGATATAACAAAGAATGCAAAAAAAGACCACCCCCGCAATAATTAAAACTAAATCTAAATTGAATTCTATCTTTTCATAAAGGCTCATCGCCTGCTTTCCAAAAAAGAAACCTAAGGATAAAAAAGTAGTTACCCAAATGGCAGCTCCTAGATAAGCATAGGTCGCGAAATGTTTATATGAAAAACCAGAAACTCCCGCAGACACCCCTGTTAAATGGCGGATACATGGAATAAAATAACCAATAAGAAGCGCCCATCTTCCAAATCTCTCAAACCAATCGTGAGCCTTTTTAAACCTTTCTTTTGTTAAACCCACCCATTTTCCATATTTAATAACAAGAAAATGCCCAGCGGTTCTCCCTAAAAAGTAACTGATCGTAATTCCACACAAGGCTCCTAAAAACGCCGCTAAAATGGTAGGAATAATCGGCAACTTCTCATTAAACATTAATGTTCCAGCTATCAACATTAAAGTCTCTTCTGGGATAGGTAAGGCTATAATCCCAACTGTCAATAAAACAAATAGAGCAACGAACCCATATTGCATAAGCCAAAGAGAAAAAATATCGCCAACGGGGACTAGATCCATTATATCTCCAAGTTTAATTTGCCCCCCTTCTTAAAAAAGAGGAGATTCTTACGACATTCATATCAAGAGCGTTAATGTATTTGAATTAGGAATTATATAGAACAAAAAAACTTTAAAAAAACCTAACCCTACTCATCTATTGGTTATTAAAAAAGACTAAGAGTTATGAAATGAGCCTGTTTAGCGAGTCGGCAAATCGCTTAACATCTTTGGGTCCAAATGCTGCAGGACCACTCGTAATAGCGCCTGCATCGCGAAGGTCTTTCATAAAATCGCGCATCGACAAAATCGGACCAATATTAGCTTCTGTATAGATTTCACCTCGTGGATTGATAGCGACAGCCTTTTTTTTCAAGACTTTTGCAGCAAGTGGAATATCCGCCGTAATGACTATATCGTGAATTTCGACTTGGTCAATAATATGCTGATCAGCCGCATCGAATCCTTTGCTTACCACAATCAATCGTATAAGATCGCTGACAGGGATAAGTTGATAAGCATTGGCTACTAATATAATGTGTATATTCAACCGACAACTTGCCTTAAAAACTATTTCTTTAACAGCTTTAGGGCAAGCATCCCCATCGATCCATATTTTATTTGGTTTGTGTTTTGACATCTTTCTAAGGTCACATCCGATTTATTTAAATTGCCAGAAAAAACATATGGGTTCTTATTTTACAGAGAGCTGAAAAAACAAGTTTTCTAATATAACTCTTGGCTTAGAACTTCTTTGCAGCCCTAATCGAGCCTGTTCTATAAAAAGAGAAGCTTTTTCTAGCGTAGGGAGTCTACCTAAGGCCAATTGCTTTTGCAAGTCTTCACGAAAGCTTGAGAAAAAAAGCGGAGCAGTAGCTGTGGACTGAAGTAGATGTAGGTCCCTTAACCAAAACAAAAGATCTCCTAAAAGATTATCCATCATTTGAATAAACTCTCCATTTTCTTTATCCGAATCTGTTTTTTTCTCTAAAAGCTTTTCCAACTTAGCTAAGTCCTGTATAAAACCTAATGAAAGAGGATAAAAAAAATGATTTCTTAAAAGATCTATAAAGCACAGACGAATAGGATCCTCTGGAGCAACTTCTTTTTTTTCTACTAATTGCTTTAGAAGAGATTCCTCTATTGGATAAAAAGGAACTCTACAGCAACGAGATGCAATCGTAGGCAAAATATCTTCAAAATGAGAGCTAACTAAGATAAACCTTAAATGCGAGTGAGGTTCTTCTAATGTCTTTAAAAGAGCATTACTACTAGATGGAAGCATCCTTTCTACATCTTCTATGATATAGATCTTTAAAGGCGCTTCAAAAGGAGGATAAGAAGCTTCTTCTAAGATCCTTCGAATCGAAGCGATGGGATGCATAAAAGTCTTCCCTTCCGGAATGAAATGAAGAAGATCAGGATGCGTGCCACTTTGCATTTTTTTAACATGCTTCGCACCTAAAAGCAGCTCAGCAAAGGCTAAAGCAAAAGTCTTCTTACCTACCCCTTCGGGACCTGTAAAAAGAAATACCTGGGGAGAATTAACTTTCAACGCTGCGGCTTGTAAAAAAGCGCGCGCAGAGTCATTACCTATGAGAGAAGAAAATGTCATCGAGTTGCTTGATTGCCTGATTAAGAATTGTTTCTGGGGATTGAGTTGCATCCAGCACTCTTACGCGTTTTGGATCTTGTTGCGCAATATGTAAAAAAGCATTCCTTATCTTTTCATGAAAAACCAAAGACTCTGATTCAATACGATCTTTTTCTCCATCATTTTGAACTCTCCTTTCTAATCCAAGTTTCGGAGAGAGATCGAGATAGAAGGTTAAATCGGGAACTTTTCCACTCGTTGCAAAAAGACAAAACGAATTTACTATATCTATATCTAAACCTCTAGCTACGCCCTGGTAAGCTAGAGTTGAATCATTAAATCTATCACATAAAATAAGCTTCCCCTCAGTAAGTGCCGGAAAAATAACTTCTTTCATGTGCTCTGCTCTATCTGCTAAAAACAAAAAAAGCTCACATCTATCACTTAAAGGGATCTTACTTTCTAAAAGAAGAGAGCGAATCTTTTCTCCCACAATAGTGCCTCCCGGCGCCCTTGTTTGGATAACAGATTCACCCCTCTCTTCAAGTAGGCGATAAAGGTTTTTTATAAGAGTGGATTTCCCAACCCCATCGCCGCCCTCAAATGTAATCAAAAAACCTTGGCTTAACATAAGTCTATAACCCATCTTCTTCTGTTACAGATTCTTTTTCTTCTATTAAACTTATGACTTCTTTTTCTTCTGTTAGGATCTCTTTGCTTTCTAATAATGGCTCTTCTACAACGGCTATACTCCCTAGTTTTTGAATAGCCACTACAACGTCTCCTTCATGGAGATTCACAAGCTTAACTCCTTGAGTTGACCTGCCCAGGACACGAACATCTTCCATCGAAATCCGCACTGTTTGACCTGTATTAGACATCAGAAGAACACTTTCCGAATCTGTAACAGAGGTAGCTCCAACAACAGATCCATTACGATCACTTGTAATAATCGATCTGACCCCTACTCCACCACGGTTTGTTTGCCTGAATTCTTCTACCAAAGAGCGCTTCCCAAATCCATTTTGACAAACAATTAGCAGTGATTCATCTCCATTAACAACTTCACAAGAAACAATCACATCTAGTTCATTACGAAGCGTTGCCCCTCTAACCCCTCTAGCCACACGGCCAACAGGTCTTACTTGCGATTGGTCAAAACGAACTGCCATGCCTTCTTTTGTAAAGAGCATTACTTGCTGCCCTTCCATTGTTAGTCTGGCCACTATAACCTCGTCTCCCTCATCAATATTGATCGCATATACGCCTTTTTTACGAGGAGAATCAAAAGCTTTAAGTTCGGTCTTTTTCACAACACCTTGCCTTGTACAGAGCAAAATATATGCAGGGTCGTCAAAAGTTCTAACACGTAAAATTGCTGCAATTTTTTCGTTAGCTTGAATTCCATCTAAAAGATTAACGATCGCTTTTCCTTTCGCTCTTCGACTTCCTTCTGGAATTTGCCATACTTTCAACCAATAACATCTTCCAAAGCTAGTAAAGATAAGAAGGTAATCATGAGTAGAAGCAAAATAGACATCTTTAACATTATCAGCTTCTTTTTTCATCTCCATACCAACAACACCTTGACCGCCCCTTCTCTGCTCTCTGAAAGTATCTACAGGCATTCTCTTAATATAATCATCTTCGGAAACTGTAATGATTACCTTTTCATCGGCAATCAAATCTTCCATATTGAACTCGCCTTCGGCTGCGATGATCTTTGTTCTGCGATCGGATGTGTGATGTTTTTTTAGTTCTTGGAGTTCATCTTTAATAATCCCTCTAACTAGAGCCTCACTAGCAAGCACAGAACGATAATGAGCAATTCTTATTAGAAGCTCTTGATATTCACCTTCAATTTTTTCTCTTTCTAGTCCTGTTAATTGATAGAGTCTTAAATCTAGAACAGATCCTGCTTGCCTTTCTGACAAGTCATATCTTGTCATAAGATGAGATCTTGCATCATCTTTACTAGAACTCTCCCGAATAATTCTTACAACTTCATCTAAGTGATCAAGTGCTTTTAAATAACCTTCTAATATGTGAGCTCTAGCCTCTGCCTTAGCAAGTTCAAAACGAATTCTTCTACGAATTACTTCAATACGATGCTCAACCCAAGCTGAGATCATTTGTTTAATATTCATCGTGCGAGGAAGGCCTTTATCCAAGGCTAACATATTACATCCAAAAGTCACTTGCATATCTGTATATTTATAAAGCTGGTTGATTGTAACATCTGGAATCTCAGCTCTCTTTAATTCAATAACAATACGCATGCCATCTTTGTCTGATTCATCGCGAATATCTGATACACCCGTAATAGTTTTTTCATTTACAAGTTCTGCAATCTTTTGAATCAACCCAGCTTTGCTGACACTATAGGGAATCTCATCAACAACAATCCTTTGACGATCTGCGACTTCTTGATCTTCCACTCGAAGAACAGCCCTTAAGATCAGCTTTCCTCTTCCTGTGTAATAGGCCTCTTTAATACCTCGATAGCCACAAATAATTCCACCTGTTGGAAAGTCTGGAGCCGGCATTACCATCATGATTTCTTCGATGCTTGCAGCTGGATTATCCACTACGCATAAGGTTGCAGCTATTAATTCTCCTAGATTATGCGGAGGAATATTTGTAGCCATTCCAACAGCTATTCCTGAAGAACCATTTGCTAAAAGATTAGGGAATTTAGCAGGGAACACAGTCGGTTCTGTTCTTGTTTCATCATAGTTTGGGACATAATCTACTGTATCTTTTTCTAAATCTTCCATTAAATACATAGAAGCATGTGTCAGTCTAGCTTCTGTATATCGCATGGCCGCTGGTGGGTCTCCATCGACGGATCCAAAGTTACCTTGCCCATCAATCAAAGGATGTCGCATCGACCAACTTTGAGCCATTCGGACCAATGTTGGATAAATGACCGACTCTCCATGAGGATGATAGTCCCCTGAGGTGTCCCCTGAAATTTTAGCGCATTTTCTATGTTTGGTTGAAGGCGAAAGACTAAGCTGTCTCATCGCGTATAAAATACGTCTTTGAGATGGCTTAAGCCCATCTCTCACATCAGGAAGTGCGCGAGAAATAATGACCGACATAGAATATCGTAGATAACTCTCTTTAACTTCTTCTTCGACATTTCTGGGTAGAATGATCTCCCCTTTCGTATAAGACATGGTTATAATTCTCCCTTAAATGTCTAAATTTTTAACAGATAGAGCATGTTTCTCAATAAAAGCTCTACGAGGAGGAACTTCCTCTCCCATAAGCATCGTAAACATATGGTCCGCTGCAATAGAATCGGGCAGAGTTACCTGTAATAACGTTCTCTGCGCTGGATCCATAGTCGTTTCCCAAAGTTGGTCGGCATTCATTTCTCCAAGACCCTTATAGCGTTGAATCTCGATACCTTTACGTCCATTGGCTCTAAAGAATTCAATCCCTTCTTTTAAATTATAAATAGGATTTTCTGAGCCATCCTCTCTCACGATATCAAATAGTTTTCCTTCTGATGCGAAGTACTGTTCAAAGCTAAAACAAAAAACACTCAGATTATCTCGAATTTTGGAGAGCCTGTCTTCTTCAAAAAGCTCTATACAAGGCAAAGCTTTAAGATGGAATTTAACATTCTCTTCCGTTCTTTCTTCTTCAGGAATTGAGGATATTTTATCTGCATGTCTTTCTTTTTGTATGTTTTCTTCTGTTTTTTTGAGTTCAGTAAATTCCTCTTCGGAAAATACAAACTGATATTGATCTCCTAAAGTGACCTGAAATCGAGGAAGTCTTCCTTGCTCATCTTTTGCTGCCGAGAACTCTTTAAAAGGAATGCCCTTTCTTTCTATCGAAGAAATAAGAAATTCTACTTCTCGAATTGCCTTAATCAAAGCTTCTAGTTGCTCCTTAGGAAGATGTTCTTGATGTCCTGCGAGTCTAATATGAACATCGCTATAGCCTAACTTTAATAAATATTCATCCATCTCTTTTTCAGAGTGGATATACCTTCCAACCTTCTTACGAGTTACTTTATAAAGAGGAGGTTGTGCTATATATATAAAATTATTCTCTACCAAAGCCGGCATATGCCGATAAAAGAAAGTAAGCAGCAAGGTGCGAATATGAGATCCATCAACGTCCGCATCCGTCATGATGATGATTTTATGATATCTCAACTTTTCTAAGTTAAAATTACCAACTCCGATTCCACAACCAAAAGCAGAAATCATGGCTCCTACTTCTTGGTTTTGTAAAATCCTCTCAAGCCTAGCTTTTTCCACATTTAAAATCTTACCTCGGATAGGTAAAATCGCCTGGAAACGACGATCTCTCCCCCCTTTAGCAGAGCCTCCTGCAGAATCTCCTTCCACTATATAGATCTCGCAAAGACGCGGGTCTTTTTCTTGACAATCAGTAAGCTTTCCAGGTAATCGAGCTGTATCTAATGCTGTTTTACGGAGAGTTAATTCTCTTGCCTTACGAGCTGCCTCTCTAGCTTGCGCCGATAAAATAGATTTCTCTACTACTCCGCGAGCAATTGCCGGATTTTCTTCCAAGAAAGCTGTAATTTTCTCGCCAACAATCTGCTGAACAAGAGAACCCACTTCATGATTCCCTAGCTTTTGCTTTGTTTGCCCTTCGAACTGAGGATTGGCTACTTTCAAAGACAACACCGCGGTCATCCCTTCTCTAATATCCTCTCCTGTAACCGAAACTTTTTCATTTTTTAACAGGTTATAACTCTTAATATACTGATTAAACGCTCTTGTTAATGCTGTTGAAAATCCTGAAACGTGCGTTCCACCTTGGCGAGTCGCTATATTATTCACATATGAATAAAGATTTTCTGTATACGTATCATTCCATTGCATAGCCACTTCAAATTCCATCATCCCATCATGCGATTCTTTTGATCCGGATATATAGACTGGCGTTGGAAAAAGTGGAGTTTTATTTTCATTAAGATAGGAAACAAAAGAAACGATACCTCCCTCATAACAAAAGGTAACCGGTGAATGAGCATCATCCCTCTCATCTATGAAATGAATGGTAATTCCACGATTTAAGAAAGCTAATTCTCTAAGACGTCTCAATAAAATATCATAATCAAAAACAATACATGTAAAAATAGAGTCATCTGGCCAAAAAGTAACCTTCGTTCCTCTTTTAGAACTCTCTCCAGTCTGTTTTAAAGCTGTTTGAGGCTTTCCTTTAGAAAAAAACATTTCATAACTATGACCCTGCTGATCAACTTCTACATGCAATTTTTTAGAAAGAGCATTAACACACGAAATTCCAACTCCATGAAGACCTCCTGAAACTTTATAGGTGTCTTTATCAAACTTTCCGCCGGCATGTAAGATCGTCATAACAACTTCTAATGCCGTAACTTCCTTCCCTTGCTTAAGAGACTCTTGCTCATGTTTTCCTACAGGAATACCCCGTCCATCATCTTGAATAGAGGCTGAGTTGTCTTTATGAAGAATTACTGTAATTTCAGAACAGTGACCTGCTAACGCCTCGTCAATACTGTTATCTACGACTTCATAAACTAATTGATGAAGACCGTTGCTATGAGTATCGCCAATATACATTCCCGGCCGCTCTCGAACAGCTTGCAAACCTTCTAGAATTGTAATGGAACTCGCATTATATTGTTTTTCATTTGTCATCGTAGTCATTATGCTGACAACATCTCTTTCTTAAATCGCTAAAAAAGAATTGTCGCTCCTCGTTAAATGGTTTCTTAAAAGGCTAGAGCCTTGCTTAGCCCAAGCGAAAAATAATATTCCGGATCTTTACTGAAGGAACCCGTTTTTGCAACTGATTTTGTAATTTGTTTTTTTCATGCTGTATTAGCAAACTATAAAGAGATGAATTCCTAACTTTTACAGTCAATACCCCATCTATAAAGGAAACAGCTTGAGCCATAGGAGCTAACTTTTCTCCGATGATTTCAGGCCAAGCAAGAAGAATTAAATCTGGCCTATCTTGAAAACGAACACTTACCTCTGCTAACCACTCAGGCAACAGCTCTGAGAGGTTTTTCGCTGTCGGCTCGATCTCATTATAACCTCTAGGAGTTCTGCGCAGTTTTCTAACCATCTGACTTCCGTTTCATCTTTTCGAAACTATAGTTCACAAGCTTCAAAATAGCAATACATTTATCGTCACAAATTCAAGTGATTTTTAATTATTTACAGCCCCTAAACAACTAAGCTAAGATCTATAAAAGAAGGGAGCTTAAGCCTATAGCAATTAAGAAATATATAGACATCGAAAGAAAATCATTAAATGCTGTTACAATAGGCCCTGCTGCCACTGCTGGATCAATACCCATACGAGCAAAAAAGAGAGGAGAAAACACTCCTAAAAAGGTACCTGCCACACAAGACCCCATAAGACCAACACTCACAATAAGACCCACTAAAACAGGATCAATAACACTGCCGGAAGAACCTACAAAGTCTAAGCAATAGACAGCAAAACCGCAAAGGATGCCGAATACAACTCCAGAGCTTATCCCAATCACCGATTCTTTAAAAATAGCTTCTCTTCTATTTCCCTTGGAGAGCATCCCCATAGCCATACTTCTTACCAAGATTGTGCTACACTGAATGCCAATATTTCCAGACATTCCAGTAATTAACGGAACAAAAAAGAACACAAAAGTTAAAAACCCTTTTTCATAACTTTGAAAAGAGGACATAACCCCTACATTAATAAGACCTGCACATAGAGTAACGAAAAGCCATGGAGCTCGTGAAAGAAACTTACGAAGTAAAGACTCGCACTCTGTAACTTTTTCTACAGTACCCGCCATTGTAGCCATAGTTTCATCCGCAATGTCTTCTACCGCTTCAATTACATCTTCATAATTAATAACTCCTATCGGAATATCTGACGAATCTACAACAGGAAGAACACAAATTTTATATCTCTCTATAATTTCCACGACTTCTTCACGAGAAGTCTCCGGTGACACTTTATGAGACAGCGCCTTCATTAGTTGCTTTAAAGGAGTGTGAGGGGCGTTGATAATCAAATTACGCACGGGAACATACCCTTGAAGTTCTCCGTTTGCATTTACAACAAAAATCCACATGGCGAGGTCAGTAGCCGGATTATCTCGAACTTTTAAAGAAACCTCTCCAATTGTAACATCCATAAAAAAAGAAAAAAATTCATTTGTCATCAAACGACCCGCTGTATTTCTAGGGTGTTTGTTAATCTCTCGAATTTTAGCCGCTTTTTTAGGATCTAAAAGCTCCAAAACCTTTCTATAACGCCTTTCTGAAACACTTTCTAGAACGTCTACAGCTTCATCCGGCGGCATATTTCCAATAACTTCTTTAGCTTCGCTATCTGAAATGCGACGAAAAATAGCAACCCGAGTAGCCCTATCTGCATTAATTAAAAAATCTATTTTAGAAAGAATGCCATTTAAATTTTCATATAGAACTAACCGTTCACTAACAGGAAACCGTCTTGCAGCATAAGAAAGATCTACAGCCGAGTGCTCTGAAACAATTTTTACTACATGATGCAGAGCTAATGTGCTTGTTTGTTGATGAAAAGCAGCCTCTAATTTTTCTTCTAAAATATCCGCAAGTTGTGACGTTTTGGACTCTAATAGATTTGCTGAAGCCTGAACCAATTCTTCCTCGAAAAACCCTCTATCTTCACTATCAAAAGTTTTCACAAAAGCTCCTTGGTTCTTATTGCCTGATATAGAATAGATTTTCTCTTTCTATTTTTCAATATGGATTTTTAACTTTGGATCTTTTATCATTCCTTGCTTTATCCTAAGAGGAAAACTATGCTTAAACCAGAAAAAATCAGAAATATCGCAATTATAGCCCACATCGACCACGGCAAAACTACTATGCTCGATGCTCTTTTAAAACAATCAAATGTTTTTAGAGACAATGAAAAAATTCTAGAACGAGCCATGGACAGCTACGATCAAGAAAAAGAACGCGGAATTACTATTTTCGCAAAACATACTAGTGTATTTTTCGAAGATTTTAAAATTAATATTATTGACACTCCAGGACACGCGGACTTCTCAGGCGAAGTAGAACGAGTTCTTGGGCTTGTTAATTCGGTTCTGCTCCTTGTTGATGCGCAAGAGGGACCTATGCCACAAACTCGCTTCGTTCTATCTCAAGCGCTTAAAATGGGACTTCGTCCAATTGTAGTCTTAAACAAAATTGATAGACCTCATGCAGATCCTGAGCGCGCCCTTAACTTAACATTTGACCTATTCGTTGAACTTGGTGCTACAGATGAACAGCTGGATTTCCCTGTATGCTATGCTTCAGGCATCGGTGGATTTGCTATGCTCGAACTAAACGACCCTCGCGTTAACATGAGACCTCTTTTTGAACTTATTTTAAAAGCTGTTCCTGCGCCTCCTGGAAATTTAGAGCTCCCTTTTCTTATGCAAGCTACCACTTTAAGCTATGATGAATTTGTCGGAAGACAAGCTTGCGGACGAATCTTAGAAGGAATCATCAAAAAAGGGCAAAACCTTATTAAAGTCGATAAAGACGGGCATCCTTCTCAACATAAAATTGTTCGTATCGAAGGCTATTTTGGTCTTAAAAAAGTAGAAATGGATGAAGCTGGAGTAGGAGACATTGTTAGCCTTTCCGGGATCCCAGAAATCATGATTGGAGACACTCTCTGCGAGCCAGGCCACATAGTACATCTCCCCCCTATCATATTAGCAGAACCTACCCTCTCCATTGAAATGACGGTCAATAACGGCCCCATGGTTGGAAAAGATGGCAAGCACATTACCATGAATAAAATACGCGACCGTCTCATGCTAGAAAAAAGAGCCAATATTTCTTTAAAAATTGACGAATCTGATTCTAGAGACGATGCTATTTGCGTTTGTGGACGTGGAGAACTACATTTAGCAGTTCTCATCGAAGCTATGAGAAGAGAAGGATATGAATTCCTCCTTTCTAAACCAAAAGTTATCCTTAAGACACTTGCCGGTGTTGTAAATGAGCCTCTAGAAGCCGTACACATAGAAGTTCCTCAAGAATTTTCGGGTTCTGTGATTGAAACTCTTTCTCGAAGAAAAGGGGAAATGCTTTCTTTAAATAATAACGAACATGATATCACTACTATAGAGTTTCTTATTCCTACAAGAGGACTCATGGGATATAGAAATGATTTTATGACAGCCACAAGAGGGCTTGGGATTTTAACTTCTATTTTTGATAGTTATGCTCCGTTCAAAGGAGCCATTCCTGGACGTGTTCGCGGAGTAATGATTTCCAATAATGCAGCAAAAACTACTGGATATTCTTGCTTTAACGTACAGGAAAGAGGCACTCTTTTTGTAGGCGCTGGAGAAGATGTCTATGAAGGAATGATCGTTGGAGAAAACAGCCGGGATAATGACTTAATTGTTAACGTCACTAAAGGCAAACAATTAACTAACGTTAGAGCTTCTGGATCTGATGAAAATATTATATTAGTTCCTCCTAGAAGATTTACCCTAGAGCAAGCCATTGACTTTATTGAAGATGACGAGTTAATAGAAGTAACTCCTCATTTTATTCGACTAAGAAAAAGATTCCTCTTAGAGCATGAAAGAAAGAAAAAGTCTTAATTAATTAAGATAAAGCGGCTATTAAAATAGCCGCTTTATAATTAGGTGCCCTATGATTTCTGGAGTCCTTTTTACTATCGCAGCATGCTTATGCTGGTCTCTTGTTTTTGTCATCCCCTCTTTTATGAAAGAATTTCATCCCTTAGAAATTGCCTTAGGCCGATTTTTCATCTATGGGTTCATTTCAGTCCTTTTTATCATCACAAAAAAAAGAATCCTTTTTTCTAGAAAATATTTAGGAAATTGGAAAAAAGGTTTTTACTTAGCCTCTCTATCTTCCATGGTCTGCTACACAGCAACTATCTGCAACATGATCTATACAGGCCCTATGATAGCTACTCTAGTCTTCGCTATGAGCCCCATCTGCATCTCTCTTATCGGAAATTGGCATAAAAAAGAATACCCTTTTAAAAACCTTGTAATACCCCTTTCTCTTATGATCTTAGGCGTGTTTTTAGCTAACTTTAAAGGGGGTGACGCCTCCGACTTCTCCTCAATCACATTTCTTATTGGCCTCTTTTTTGGAATCATAGGACTCGGATCGTGGTCTTGGTTTGCAGTAGCCAACTCTCACTTTCTAAAACAAAATAAAAATCTAGCCTCTGGGGACTGGGCCCTTATTCTAGGCACCTGCACATTTATTCAAGTTATTTTAATTGGATCTCTTTTTTTTACCTTCTCTGAAACTCGGGATAAATATTATACATTTTCTTCTGAAATACAAAATTTTGTTCTTTTTAGCGTTCTTCTTGGCACCGTCAGCACCTGGGTGGCTCTATTCTTTTGGAACCATGGCTCTAGAAAGATCCCCATTTCACTGTCCGGACAGCTAATGATCTTTGAAATTATTTTTGCGATAATCCTCCTCTCTTTTTTTGAAAATAAAATGCCATCGATCGCAGAACTACTCGGCATTATTTTAATGATTTTTGGAGTTCTAACAGGATTTAAAAAGATTAAACCTATGCCTGCAATCGAGACTGATTTCTAAGGAAAGACTATTTCTTGGATAGCAAAGAAAAGAATGAATTATCTTCAACCGGCACAGATAAAACCGAAAATGCCTTAGATTTTTTACGTAAGCTCTCTAAGAGAGTTGTCCTGGCTTTTTGCCACATCTTTTTAGCTCTCTCCTCTTTTTCTTTCTTAGAAGAGTCTTCCCTTTCACCATATAAGGTCTCTGAAAACTCATCATCCCCTTCTAAGCTCTCCGACTTATCAAGATCAATATAGTAGACACTACTCCCCTTAGAATTCTCTAAAGAGGGAGAGTCTTTACGAAATTGTAAAAAAGTCTGAAGTATGATGCCATATTTTCCGGGATTGGAAAGCAACATCTGAAAATTTGGAGAAGTTGAATTTGCCTGAGACGGATTAAATAAACCAGGCAACCCACTCATCTTTAAACCAATAGGACCCAAAACGCTGAAGACAGGTTGATCTACTTGAACGGCTGCTGAAGGGACAGAACTAGTTAAGTTACACATTATATACCACATACAAATTTAAATAATTAAATCAACAAACACTTACTAATCGAAAAATACTATTTTATCAGAAGTTTTAAAAAAAATCAATTCCAATAGAATAAACAATAACAATTTACAATCTCATTAAATAAATAAATCACTTAATTTAAGTAAAACAATGAATTTACTCCTACAAACCCATTCTTATTAATCTTTATTTTACCGTTTTGAAAATTAAAACGGGGGTCTGGAAGTTTTTTTGCCCTATTTAAAGGGAAGCCGTCTTGTGAAAAGAAGTACGCCTCATATAATTTGTCATACGATTGCAACTCACTGGACAGCGAAAGGGCTGGATTTAAAAACCGACCCAAGTTCTCTTGGATCGCAGCAGCTTAGCAACTATGACAATTTATACGCAGGTCTGTTCTATGCTAAAAAAAGAAGTCTAGCAAAAGAAAGATAGATTCACGTCATAAAGTCCGTCGCGATTAGTAGGTCATGAGGGTTTTAAACCTAACGAATCCGCGCTAGTTACGGCCTTTCAAAGGCTGTAACTGTTTTCCTAGTCACTGTTTACCCGTAACAACGAATCATAGAATATTTGTTGCCTAGCAGTGGTAACAAATAGTTGTAGGCTTTTTTTCATAGTTTGGACATCATGGTTCTTACTAGTCAGTCTTCGGATTTGATCGTTTCTTCATTAGGAGTCCTAGTGCAAGAAGACCTGCGCCTGATATTGCCAGCTCAAGAAAACCCCTATTCACTTGATCAAAACGCATTTGATCAAAACGGAAATTTCCTGTATAAATTGAATAAGACAATGCGCTTATAGCCATAATTCCAGTTATTCCTATAGCACTATTCAAACTACACAGACGAACATCTGATTTGTTTTGTTTAAAAACTTTTAAATCTATAAGCTTCGTTGAATTCAAAAATAATTTAGTCATATAATTACCTTTTACCATTAAGTAAGATGACACATATGCTAGATCAAAAAAAACAGTAAAGATTAAATTAAAATATTCTAGACAACATAGGAAAGCATGAACTTTCTATATTTAAGACAAATAGTGTAAAATTTATTTTACGCTTTATTTCTGACTTCTCTAAAAGAGCTAATTTATTTTTTTGCCACATTTTTTGGGGCCTTTTGTCTATAACAACCTTTTCTGAAAGAATCTCAAAAAAATTTGCCTCAGGCTTTTCTTCTCCGAAAAAATCCCCATCCAAACTAGCTGCCTTGCCCTCTTCTGAAAAAGAAGCCTCTTCAAGATCTTCTTTTTCGTCTATTTCCTCATCTAAAGTTTCTATAGATTCTTCATCCGAGTCTAACTCCTCTAATAGTTCAACCTCTAGCTTAACGCCTTCAACCTCCTCTATGGAAATCTCTTCCTGAAGAGGCTGTCTAGAAGTCAAAACCACAAACTCAGATACTATCTTTTCACTCGGGTTAAACAAAAACGATAAACCATTTATTTTTAAAGGAATAGAGACACTTCCCTTTGCAAGGGGAAGACCTACTAAATAAGACTGCTCGGTTTCTGCATAAATGTTACTAGTTAAGCTAGTCATTAACCCTCCAAATACACATTAAATACACAGCAGATAATTACGTTAATTCAATATTATACATAACAAAAATAATAAAAACAAAACTAAAAACACTGTTTAATAAAAAAATCAAAAATCGAGATCCTTCACCTCCAATTTATGCAAAATATGGTTTCATAAAATCCCAGAGTAACTTATAAAAGTTCTTTATAAAACCAATATACTTATACTAAAAAATAGCACCTAAACGCCTTCTCGCCAAAGATTTTAAAAAAGGAAAAAGAGAATGTCAGATCAAGTAATTACCCACTCTCGCAATGAAATCTGGAAAATGTTTGATAAAATCTCTTCTACCTACGACAAGACTAATCGCTTTATGACAATGGGACTAGATCTCTATTGGAGAAAGAAAATGGCCTCTTTTCTTCCTCAAGGTCAAGAAATACACCTTTTAGATTGCGCTACAGGAACAGCAGATCAAATCATCTCTCTAATGCAGCATAGCTCTTGCATCGCCAAAGCTATAGGGATCGATCTCTCAGAAGAGATGGTCTTAATTGGACAAAAAAAACTGCAAACTTATTCCTTTGCCAAACAAACTAAGCTGCAAATAGCTAGCGCTTTAGAAATACCCTTCGAAGAAAACACCTTTGACTGCATAACCATGTCTTTTGGGATACGCAACGTAACAGACGTTAGCAGCTGCCTAGAAGAGCTATTCAGAGTATTAAAACCAGGTGGCAGGGTTTTGATTTTGGAAACCTCCATTCCAAAATCATATCTAGTAAAAACATTACATCTTTTCTACCTACGAAAAGTCCTTCCACTTATTGGCGGCTGGATTTCTAAACAAAAAAAAGCCTACCAATATTTAAATCAGACCACCGAAACATTCCCCTCTAGCGAACTATTTTGTAACCAAATCCAAAAAAGCGGTTTTTGTAATGTTAAATGTAACCCCTTAACCTTCGGGTCTGTGTCGATTTACGTAGCAGACAAACCATGCTAGTAGAAATCGATCCTATTGATTTCCCTAGTTGGCTTGCAGCTCAAGACATCTACCCAAAATTCTATTGGAAGTGTCGTAAAACGGGAATTGAAACTGCCGCTCTGGGGGCTTACAAAGAATTCTTTGAAATACCCCGGCATCTCGAGGAAAAAGTCTATGGAGCCGTTTCTTTTCCCTCCCAAAACACATCCCCTCTTTGGAATGACTTCCCTACCCCTTATTTCTTTCTTCCTCAAATAGAAATTATACAATCCCCATTAAAGACTAGATTAAAAGTACGGGGATCCTCCCCAGTCTTTAATACCCCCAAAACTACTATTTTAGATCTCCCCTCACTTGAGCTACACGAAGACTTTCCTTCTTTTAAAAACTGGGAAGAATCTGTCTTTGAGGTCTTAAAAGCAATTGAACGCAAAGAACTAGAGAAGCTAGTCTTAGCAAGAATGAGCTCTTTTAAAACAGAAAATCCGCCTTTTTCTTGGCTTAAAAAAATCCTAGACTCTTCTATCAACTCGACCGTCTTTGCTTTCCAAATGAACTCCTCTTCGCTTTTTTTAGGGGCTAGCCCAGAAATGCTCTATCAAAGGCAGGGAAGACATATACAAACTGAGGCCATTGCCGGTACTCGAAAAAAAGGATCCTCTTATTTTGAAGATCAACAAATAGGGAATGAATTACAAAATAGCATCAAAGACCAAAAAGAAATTGATTGTGTAAAAAGTTTTCTTAAAGACTCTCTATCCTCTATTTGTGAAAAAACATCTTATGAACCTATTGACTCTTTGATAGAAACCTCTCAATTACAGCACTTATACAATCGCTTAGATGGCCTTTTAAGACCCGAAATTGATGATTTCACTATTCTATCCTTAGTTCATCCAACCCCCGCCGTAGGTGGCCTTCCTAAAAAAGTTGGAATAGAAAAAATTCATGCTTTAGAATCTTTCGATAGAGGTCTCTATGCCGGAGCTCTTGGATGGATATCTCCTTCGGAATCCTCTTTTGCTGTAACCATTAGATCTGCTCTTTGTAAATCCGGATACCTACATGCTTTTGCCGGAACTGGGATTGTAACTGGTTCTGATCCTCAAAAAGAATGGAATGAGCTCGAAGATAAAATTTCTCACTGGAAAACCTTATGTCCCATACATCATTAGCACCCTTTAACGTAGAAAGAGCAAAACTTGTCATAGACACCTTATATCAACAAGGAATCCACCATTTTTGTATAGCTCCTGGCTCCAGGTCCACACCTCTTGCTCTTGCCATCGCAGATCATCCAAAAGCAAACGCCTTTACCCATTTTGATGAAAGAGGGCTTGGCTTCTATGCCCTTGGCCTAGCAAAGTCTCTCTCAGCTCCTGTTGCAGTTCTTGTTACAACGGGAACTGCCGTTGCCAATCTCCTTCCAGCTATCATGGAAGCTCATTTAAGCCGCATCCCTCTTTTAATCTTATCCGCAGACCGCCCCCCAGAGCTTAGAGACTGTGGATCTAATCAAACAGCGGATCAAGTAAAAATCTTTACTGCTTTTACAAGATGGGAAGTGGACCTTGCCTTTTCAGACCCTCTAGCTTCCAATGAATATATGCTCTCCACTCTTTCTTATGCTGTCGATCGGTGTTCCAAAAACCCTGCTGGCCCCGTTCAGGTGAACTGCATGATCAGAGAGCCGTTCATTCATTTAGATACGCTTCCTGAAAAACACTATACTAGCTGCTTTTACGAGCCTAGCAGCCAATCTCCTTGCCTAGAATCTTTTAAAATATGGGGTAAACTTCTTTCTCAAGAAAAAAAGGGAGTCATCCTTCTAGGCTCTGATGCCCTAAAAAATGAAGACCTCGATAGCTTCCTTCTTTTAGCCGAAGCTTTAGACTGGCCTATTTTTTCAGATATCATTTCAGGAGGGAGACAAATAGGCGACCATCCTTGTCATATCGAATATTTTGAGCTTATATTAAAATCAATTCCCGATATGCAGGTAAACACTGTTTTACAAATAGGAAATCGTTTTGTTTCTAAACATCTGCAGACTTGGATCCAAAACCAATTGTTGGATTCCTATTTTCTTGTGGTAGATCACCCCTTTAGACAAGATCCTCTTCATAAAGTTTCTAGACGGATGGAATGCAATACAGATCTATTTTGCAAATCCATCCTTAATTGGATCTCTCCTTCAAAAACCCATTGGACTTCTCTTTGGAAATCTCTATCTTTAAAAGTAAAACAAATCATTCAAACTCATTTTCTTGAATCAAATGAGTTTACCGAACCTTCTATTTTTTCTTTTCTTTCGAAAATAAACCCTTCATTTCATCTCTATCTTTCAAGCAGCATGCCCGTTCGAGATGCTGACCTCCTCTTTTATCCAGAAGAAGGTAGTTGCTCTATCTTCTGTAATCGAGGAGCCTCTGGAATTGATGGGAATATAGCTACTGCGGCAGGCCATGCTAAAGGGCTTCAAAAGCCTCTTGTCGCTATTGTGGGAGACCTAGCAGCTCTTCATGACTTAAGCTCTTTCTCGCTTATTTACAGAAGTGAAACTCCAATCATCCTTGTCTTAATAAACAATCAAGGCGGCGGGATTTTTTCTTTTTTACCTGTTGCAGAAAAAAAAGAACAGTTTGAGGAGTTCATAGCAACTTCGCATGACTACTCTTTTGCAGCTATTGCGCAAACTTTTTCCCTTCCCTACACGAAAGTTAATTCTTTGGAAGAGTGGGATAAAGCTTGGAGTCAAACTCAAACTAGTTGCCTCATAGAATATTGCACTCAAAGGGCATCTAATGTAATTCACCATAAAAACCTATATAACAAAGTAAGCGAAAACCTATGCTCTTTTATGAAGTCTTTGGAAATAGCTCAGCAGATCATCCCTTCCCCTTAATCTTCCTTCACGGATTTCTAGGCTCTCACTTAGACTGGATGCCTATCATTAAAGAGCTCCAAACTAGTTACTGCTGCATTGCAATAGATTTGCCATCTCACGGCAAATCTATTTCATCCTCAGATGTTTTTTTATCTCTTGAAACAGCTCTTCTTGCTTTATCTACCCCCCCTCCTATGTTAATAGGATATTCATTAGGAGGAAGGCTGGCCTTTTCTTATGGAAAAAAACATCCTGAAAAAATTAAAGGCCTTATTTCTATTTCAGCTCATACCGGGCTTACAAACGCCTTAGAAAAAGAAAAAAGAATGAATGCTGATCTTTTATGGCAAACGCGCTTAGAAACATTTTCCTCTGAAGACTTTTTGACTCTTTGGTATCAACAGCCTGTCTTTGCTTCTTTGCAAAAACGGCCTGAGCTTCTAGAAAGACTTCTAAAACCTAGATCCTATCAACATCCTAAAGAACTTGCTGCTATCCTTGCGCAAGCCTCTTTGGCTAAACAACCTCTTTATGATGCTTTTGCTCATCCCATTTACTTCTTATTTGGAGAAGAGGATCTAGCATACGCCCGTTTATATGGGTTAAAACCAACTCATCTTGTAAAAAAAATAGAACAAGCTGGACATGCACTTCATATTGAAAACCCTTTAGCCTGTATAGAAGCCATCCGGCTTTTTAGTTAAACAGATCACTAAAACTAATTTTATTGATTTAGTGATCTGAAAGTTGTAATCTAGAATTATTATAGAGGGAGAGACTAGACGTTTCATGGTAGACAAAAGGAAATAGGCCTTCTCAAAAATTTACTAGATAAAAACATAGCGAGCCTTGTTGTAATTAAAGGCAGGCGCCGTATTGGGAAAAGTCGCCTCGTAGAAGAGTTCGCTCAAAAAACCGGACTTCGTTTCTTATCTTTTACAGGACTATTTCCAACTAAGAAGACAAAAGCCCAGTCTGAACGGGAAGATTTTATTTCCTAAATGGCTGATTTAGATATTGTAGGCGTGGCTGGCAATGACTGGGGGCACATCTTTAGACAACTAGCATTTCACACAAGTCAGGGTCGTGTTCTGATTTTATTAGATGAAATTTCTTGGATGGGAAGTAAAGACTCTGATTTTTTGGGTAAGTTAAAAAGTGCTTGGGATCTCCATTTTAAAAAGAATCCAGCTCTTATTCTTGTTTTATGTGGTTCTATACTTTAGAGCGTTGAGTTTTTTCGTTTTTCATTCAGTCTAGTGCGTAAATACGACGTAATTTAGCTTTTTTGCAGCTGAATTTTCCGGTGTCACTAAAAAATAAAAGGCTTCAGTCGTAAAACTGAAGCCTTTATTTTGATTGGAGGTGGAGAGACACATTCAGAACTTATATGTCGGCTTAGTGGCTTCAATAATGAGGGGACATACTCACCATTCGAAATTTAGGTTGCGAAGTTCTGTCTATGAGGTCTAATTAAAAGACCCATATCGTCGCCGCATTGATCCCTGCTACATGACGTTCCCAGTCTTTTGCTAAACTGCTGTGATCATATAGATAAAGAGTGATATTGCCAAGAATTGGCCACATTGCAGTCGATCCTCGTATCATGTTTGCTCTTCCTCGAACATACAAAGAAGTGCCATTGTCAATACTGGAACCTCCAGAGGGATGCGAATAGAAATCGACGAAAGAGACTACATCTTTTATAGGAGCAGCAACTGTTTGTAGCATTCCAAAAGCTAGTCTTGCAACGCCGGACGCGATGCTTACCATCGGTATATAATCTAAAAACTCTAACCCAAATGAGCACAAATTGTTATCTAAACGATCAGAATTTGTAAAACCTACTGAAGAAATGCTCATGAATTTATCCTTATTCAAGATTTTATAAAGTTAAATTTTAAGACACAGAATGTGTAAAGAGGAGAGATTGTACTCTTGTTACGATTTTAATAACAATAAATTTGCACGAATTATTGTAATTTTTTTTAAATTGTCGCTTTTTTAGTAATCGTAAACTGTTTTGAATTAAATAATAAGTGCGTCACGCAGTGCCATATTAACTAGCTGATGAAAGTTCAGCTGAGAAAGGGAGACCAACCCATCTCATATCATATCAAGCCTTGGATTCATTTGGGTAACAAAATGGGTGAGTGCAGTAGGCAGAGAGGTCATAGGCCGTGAGCGAAAGCATAGTGATTGAGCCTCGAAATATTTTCTTTATGAGAGAGCCGACAGTGTTTATGAACTGGAAGGCAATACCTTAATCTCCGAACCAAGGGATGGAGTTGAGGTCTCTCTGGGATCTAAGAGCATGGCATGAGACTAAACCTATACTTTAGAGCGTTGAGTTTTTTCATTTTCCTATAAAATCCCTCTATGCAACCTTGTCATCGTTCTCTATGCGAAACATTTGAAAATTCAATGAGAGCAAACTGCTCAGCTCCTCTTGCCATTCCTCGTTACTTTTCTTTAGAGCATCTAAAATACCCTCTTGAAATTCTGAAAATTTTTCATAGTATTTGGAATTCAAAGATTTCTTTTTGACGAATTTCCATAATCTTTCAATGATATTGAGATTGGGTGAATAAGGGGGCAAAAATACAATTTCTATTGATAACTTCTTGGCCATTAATGCGACTAATTCACATTTTTGATATCTAGCATTGTCCATTATTAGGTAAAGGGGTTGTCCAATATAAAAATCAGCAATTTTCTGTAACTGATCACAAACAGTCTGAGCATTGACATAGGAATCGTTGCAGATAAAATGCAACTGCTTAGAAATTGCATTAACAGCTCCTAATACGTTAAATCTTTTTCTCCCGCTGGGAGCTTTTACAAACTTTCTTATAGAAGTCCATAGATAGCCAAGGAAGGGTGCATGCACAAAATGAGCTGCATCAACAAATAATACTGTGCATAGTCCCTTCTTTGCCGACTCTAAAAGGGGCTTTAATTTTTCATCTAGAAATTTTTCCTGTTTTTCATGATCAGCTTTAGCCGGAATACTTCCTACTTTTCGATAACTCAGCTTTAGAGTGGTCTTCAGGAAATGGCGAACAGCTTTGAGACTTCTTCTTACTCCTGTCATCTTTTCTATTCTTGATGCCGCTTCTTTTATCCTAGCCGGAGGATCTTTGATAAATTCTTTTTCTATGGAATCTTCATAATCACTTAAAGCGCTTCTCTTCCCTTTGTGATTATTTTTTTGAAGAGCTTCAATTCCCCCTTTTTTGTATGCATTCCAATAGTTCCGCACGCTCTGCGCAGTAATGCCTAAAATCAAAGCGACAGAAAACAAAAACGACAACAACAGAACTGCAAGGCATTTTCTCTGAACATCGGGATGAGGATGATAGATCGCTTGACGTAGTATTTTTTGGCCTTTTTTGGAAACAACAAACTTCTTTGTTCTTCCTTTTTTATCTTCTCTGTTTTTTGTCATAAGCAACTCGTTGTAAAGTGCTTATGACAATAAAAAACAGGAAGAAAGTAAAGTAATTATTTTAATATTTTCATAGAGGAAATGCGTTTTTTTTAAGTGACTCAAGACTCTCAACTTCTGATTGAAAGGAGAAACCGAGTGTGTTAGTATTTTTGCATGTGTCCATGGCTCCCTTCTAACCCTCATACTGGTGGTGTAAAAATCCAACCAGCTCAGTAT
>CAMDHO010000008.1 GCA_945898205.1 Chlamydia trachomatis
GCTTTTTTTGAACAAAAAAACGCTTCTAAAAATATGTTTAGAGGCGTTTTATTTAAGAAAAATGTAACGCAATACGGATGTAGATTAGATCTTGAAAAACATGCTGTCGATATATCGTGTAAGATTGACTATGAAAGGATCTTTCCAAACTTTTTCATAGAGCAAAAAGAAAATTCTTTTTTTGAATCTCTATCTCTCTAAGGGAAATAGGGTCGCCCTCAAGTGCTGAACAGATTCTCTAGGAAATTTTTTTAACGGTTATTTTTCTTATTTTCATATAGGGTTTTTGACTTGTATAAATAGCTGACCCATATTGGAGCCCAAGCATATTAGAAAAACTAATAAGCTCTATTCGAAACGATAGTTTTTTTTTAGGCAAACTCCTCCTCTGTCTCAGAAGAAAACATCTGAAAGCGTAAAACTAAAAGACTTTTTAATTCTTCTTTGCACTCTTGACCACATTTATCAATGGAACTAGAAATAGCAGTTCGACTGCATTTATATAAGAATCCTTGATAACAACTTGAAGCTGCTCAGTTATTGCATTGATCAAATGCGCGGCATACTCCGTCCTTTAGGTCGGGGTTAAGAGCGCAGACGACGAAGTCGCTTCTTAGAAAATCAACAGATAGTTTGTTGCTCTTCAATCTACCTGCGAATAGAATCTATTGGGGTTCCTCCTCAACTAGCAGAAAAACAGCTCGGAGACCATAAAGCTCCACCCCATAGCTTTTGAATAGTAGGATGGTTTTTCTTGCGGATGAGACGGCTAGTTTAGGTGGATAATTTATAACTAGATGCACATGGTCATCTTCTCCATTGAATTCTATGAGTTCTGATTTAAAGTCTTTAGATAGACTCGTAAAAATAATATGCAAATCGCTTAAAATTGCCTAAGTAAACAGATCGCGTCGATATTTTGTTAGAAAGACCAGGTGAGCAGCAAGAACTCGACATGCGTCCTACTGAAGGTGCTTGCTGTTTCCTATTTAATAAGGCTTTGTTTTGGCAAAAAGAAAATTACGGGGCTGGAAATAAGTTCATAAATTATGTATCCATGTCAAAAGCTTTGACAAGCTGGAGAAACGACCCTGCCACTCTTTAAAAGATCTTGAAAAATACACTTAAAAATCGCGAATGATGTTTCTGGTCTTTGGGATTTTCGAGCTTTTCAGCTTCACCCACGCAGCACAAGAAGGCAAAGTCCCTTTTTTATCTTGGCTTGATTTTGCCGGATAGCGTAGAATAGCCACTTACAGCTTGGTTTTGTGTTTTCCTAGAAAAAAAATAAATATGGGGAGAGATACTGAGAAATGGAATGTTTTTTTGGAATTGTAAAAGCTCTAGATGGGAGACTTTAACTCTTAAGATGTAAATTATTTTTTATATTAAACCAAAGTAAAATGAAAATTTTACAGAACATTAAAGCTAATTTTCTTCAGAAAAATGACTCGCCCTAAACTGCTATCTTTCTTTATATAAGATTTCCTAGAGCTCCGAACTGTTTAAATCCCACTTGTCAATGAGCTCATTTTTTTCATTAAAAACCTCTACCTTTAAAGAAGATTTCTCAACACTTAAAAGAGAAAAACAATTCGATGATTCGCTTTTTTCAAGATACGCTCTAGAGCTTTCCACTTTCCTAGGACAAACTCCCCAGCAACCATCCCCTATGTAAACAATACCCTTGGAATTTGTTTTCCCCTTTAATAATGGATAGGTTCTTTTATACGCATGGTTATGATTTTCAAAAACAAGCCTTACGTCGTATTTCTCAAAAAGAGGAACCCAATATTTTCGAATTTGAGGTGAACATTTTGCCCCAAAAGGCGCGGTTGAAGGATAGGCAGCCACATGATATACAGGAACTTTCCACTGCATACTTTCTTTTTGCTTTAAAACTCCCTCTAACCAGAGTTCTTGCTTTTTATTTACAGGAGAAAGATGCCCTGAATCTAAAAGAAAGAGCGAAAGCCCCCCTGCAATGTCTAGAGATTGATAAGCAACTCTTTTCTCTGATGGAAAAAAGTCTAAAAACAAAGCTTTACTACCTTTTTCCTTCCGATCTGCTGCTGTTACATCGTGATTCCCAACTACAGGAACAACAGGAATTAGTCTCCCCTCAACTCCCCTCACCCCTAATTGCCACTCTTTAAAAAAATCAACCCATTTTTCTACAGATCCATGCTTTCCATTAAAAAGTCCCCGCCCGCAGGCATAAGCAATATCGCCTCCTAAAATGGCAAAATCAGGGTTTTTTTGAGAGACTAGTTTATTCATCTTACGAAATAGCGAAGTAGCTTCCATAAAATCGCCACCTATGGCAATTTTTATCTCACTAGATAAATCTAACGGCAATGTACGAAAAATAAACTTCTCAAATCCGCCTTCAAAGAAAAAAAAATACTCTGTTAACGCCTCTAAATTTTCTATAAGGCATTCTTTAACTAAATAAGAAGACCCCCCTAGCACTTGAGATGATCTTACAAAAGCTTTCTTCCATTGGGAGTCCCCAGATTTCTGATAACAGAGCACATCAAATGTTCCTTTTTGTTTTTTTTCAATCCAATGAACCGACATCCCGTGCGCAGAATCTTCCGGCAACGTTAAATAGACAGCTTGAGGCTCTCCAAAAAGAAAAGAGAACATCAAAAAAGAACAAAAAATTACAAATTTCATAAATAAAAGACCTTATAACTACAAAAAAAAGCCCCACACCAAAAAATGCAGGGTTTTCTCTTTAAAAACACTTAAAAGTAGATTCTACTTTGTAGAATCGATGACTTCTGGCTTACCTTCTTCTGTAGCAGCTTGAACATCGGTAATAGCTGCTTTTAAGATTTCAACCTTAGAACCATCATACATTTTCACTATAATAGTGTTATCTTGAATTCTAGCAATGGTTCCGATGAGCCCCATAGCAGTTACACGGTCCCCTACTTTCATAGAATTTCTTTGTTGCTCTGAAGCTTTTCTTCTCTTTTGCTCTGGGCGCCAAAGGATAAAATAAAAAAAGACAAGTGCCACACCAATCATAATTAATGTTTGGCTCATTCCACCCTCTTTTCCAGCTACTGCACTTTCACCATCCGCCCAAGCTTGAGACGAAAAAAGTAAAAGAGACGAAAAACTAACTGTCTTATAAAGATTCTTTTTCATACGTATTATTCCTATTTACTGGTCCTAAAAAAACATAAAGTCAAGAGTACCGGTAGATCTCTCTCAAAATCAAGAAAAAACTTAAAAACCGCAGAAAAAAACCTTAAAAATATTACTGTTGAAATTATATGACATTCATTATAAAATACCTTTTTTTCAAAAAATTACTTAAGCTTAATTTGTTTTTAATATGTATTTTAAATAACACGACACCGCAACGTATGAAAACAAAATAGTTTTCAATAAAACTAACTGCAGGAATAATAATGATTACTAGTTTAAAAAAGAAAACAGGAACTTCTTTATCACCCGAAGACATACTCGAAACTCGGGCTGACAACGCATCTACTAGTAAAAGTTCTGATGTTTTTAGAAATAACATCCCAGCTAGACACGACTCTCCTATTAGAGATAGGCAAGAAATACGAGCAGCTCCCGGGTCCGATAAAAAACGATCCAGAGAACCCACTCCCGCAGGATCCCCAGAAGCCACATTAAAAAATCCCGAAGCACCAGGATCTGACAAAAAACGATCTAGAAACCCCACTCCTCAAGGATCTCCTCCACCTACAGGGAACTCCATTAAAGAAATGACCCCTGCTACAAAAGCAGCTCAGAACCTCTCCACCATGCGATTAGGAAGTCCAGGCTTTGGTGTAGCTGAAAATCCCTTATCTTACTCCAGAAACCCTTCAAGCAGCTCGTATGATCACAGTACCTGGGACAGCCGCTTACAACAATCAAGAGTTCCTGAGATCTCTAGCTTTGCTATAGACGAAGAGCCCTCATTTCACCCTAAAGACTCTTCAAGCAGCTCATATGATTACAGTGCCTGGGACAGCCGCTTACAACAATCAAGAGTTCCTGAGATCTCTAGCTTTGCTACAGAGGAAGACTCTTTATCTCACCTTAGAGCCCCTTCAACTTCAAGCCTTCCATTGACAACCTTTAATAGAGCCCCTGTTTTACCTACGCGAAACTTAAGATCAAGCACCCCTGACATCAGAAGCCTTTTGGAATCTATACACAATCCGCTCTCACTTACACCTTCAGAAGCCGAATCCCTTTTAAACGATATAGACTCCTCTCTTTTTTACTTTATGCGACAAAAGACAGAAACATCCCCCCTCCCTCTTAACATGCAAGACATGCTAATTACCTGCCAGCTTTTCGGAAGAACTTGGACTCCACACCACCCTTTAGGAACCTTAGCCTCTACTAAAAGCTGTAAATCCATAATTCGAATGGGCCTTAATTTGATGTCCACAGATCAAATAGAGCTTCTTCTCAATTTACTAAGCACAGAAGCCTTTGCAATAAATCTTCATTATTCTGTTTTATCCGAAATCTGTTTTAATAAATTTTTCTTAGAGATCGACCCAAAAGGATTTTCAGACCTATCGACCTTACCCCCCTACGACACCTCTCTTCGTCAAGTCATAGACAAGGCCAATTTAGATATTCAGACAGAATCCCATGTCACTTCAGCCCAATCTGCTGCAAATATAGAGCTATGTGAAAAAGTAAAAACACTTGCTTTGAAATTACTCGATCGACCAATCCCAACAAGTTATTTTTTTCATACTACTAACAACCCTTTGAATATAAATACTTTTATAGCAAATGGAATTCCAGTTTCTCATGGCAAGACCTATCCAGGAGCCTTCACTTCTTCAGAGTTCGAACCTCGTTTTGGTGATTCAGGCGTAGCTGTCCCTATAAATCGTCTAGCCGCTATGCAAAAAAGTTTACACCGAGTAGAAAGACGCTGCATACAAGACGGAAGCCAGGTTTGGCTTGGATCTAAGACCCCTATTCCAATTGATCAAGAAACCTTCATCTATGATTCTCATATAACTAGAGAGTCTCTAGCCGAACTATCAGCGATGTTAACTAGACACTCCTCTAATTTCTTACTTATCCCGTCAGATGTTCTAACTAAATTCTTGAGTTATTTAAGAGATTATCAATGGTATTCTCCTACCCCCGCTCTCTGCTCATCAAAATCCATTAAATCACATAGTAGAGAAAAAGAAGGAGTTGAAGTAGATGCCTTATACGCATCTACGAAGTAATAGGATATTTTCAATATGAATCGTATGAGGGAATTGATCTATGGGCTGGATAGCGATAACTTCATATCCAGCCCGTTGAAATAAAAGGCAGTCTCTAACCTGCTCTTTAGGGGCACAGGAAATATAAAGAATTTCTAAAGGCTTCAAAGAAAGAACGACTTCTACAGCATCAACTAATAAGCCGGTTCTAGGAGGATCCAACACAATTAAATCTGGACGACTAAAAGAAGAATCTTTAGCCATCAACTCCTTTAATACAGCTGAAACATCCCCTTTATAAACCTGTAAATTTTCTACATTATTTAGCTCTCGATTAACTTCCGCATCAAAAACCGCATAGGGATTTAGTTCAATTGCCACTACTTTTTCTGCAAAAGAAGAAAAAATCATTCCTAAAGTTGCTGTCCCCGCATATAAATCTAATATGAGACCTCTTTTTTTAAGCCCCACCATTTCAAGAGCCTTAGAATATAACTTTTCAGCCTGAGTTGTATTTGGTTGAAAAAAAGCAGTAGGACTAATTTTGAAACGGTAACTTTTCGTATAGCCTAAACAAGCAATTGTAAGCTCTTCTTCAATATGATCTAATCCTAAAAGGTTCATCTCATAAAATTGCGTTGCTTGACCTCTAATAGCTTGCTGAACACGAAGAAATATACTAAGCGACTCTGAATTTAAAGCCTTTTGAACATAAGAAACAAAGCTATTTAGCTGTTCTTTTTTAAGAGAATAAGCAGGGTTACCAGAAACGGTTAAAATCACCATTTTCTGCCCCGTTCTTTTAGCTTCCCTAACAGTTAAATTCCTTAAACTCCCTACATCTTGCATTCCATAGAAGGCTAAAAGACCAGACTCATCCCACCATTTCTTAACAGCTATAAGAACTAGTATAAACCAATCGGGAGCTAAATGACATTCTTTAAGATTTTCCACCCTTCCTTTTGTCCCAGCTTTCATTAAACCTAAAAATCGCTCTCCCTCCTTATTTTGAGAAAAAGTATATTCCATTTTATTTCGATAGCGCCATTCAAGAGAAGCCGGTTCAATTGGAGAAATAGATCCAAGAAAAAGAGGTTGAAACAATTCTTTAATAATTGTTTCTTTATATGCAAGTTGCTTTTCATATTGCATATAATGTAACGAGCAGCCACCACAAACTGGAGCATGTAAGCAGACAGCATCTCTTCTATCTGGTGATGCCTTTAAAACTTCCAAAAGCTTGCCTAGGTAAGCCCCTTTTCTTTTAGGACCAATTTCTGCTATGACAAGATCCCCCGGAACACTAGTTGGAATCATCATTTTTGTTTGTAAAGAGCCTTGCGTTTTCTTAGCAAGGCCGACTCCAAAACCCTTAGAGGAGAGTCTGTCAATCTGAATAGATACTGGAAAATAAGAGGCTTTTTTCATATGACAAAAAGAATACTAAGAGAACCAATAAAAAGCCAAGAAAACTTGATCATAAAACAAGGAACTCCCGTCCCTTATTTTTTCTTCTTAAGACTTTTTGTCGCCGTTTTTTTAGCTACAGTTTTCTTTGAACTTGTAGAGTTTGCCTTAGCCGACGCTTTTTTCTCTACGGATACAGATTCTTTTCTGTATATTTTGGCTATTTTCTCTAAAGAAATAGTATTAACCCGAACTCTTTGAGCAGCTGCTTTATTGCCATTTGCCGCTTTTTCTAAATCTACATTAATTTCAGCTAACACATTTCTCATACTATTCATTGATTCTTTGATTCCCATAACTAACTCCCGTGTAAAAATATAAAGTTTAGCATCAAACCTTAAATGCATTAACCCGATAACGTTCAAGGTGTTTTCTTGATTTTCAAGGATATCATCTCTATTAACTTCTTTCAACCCCTCTTTAGCGCCTCCCCCAAAAAAACCATATTAAAACCCCAACGAATCACAACTTAACCTTCGCCCCTCCCCTCAAGAAATAGTAAACTTTTTTTTATTTTTTGCAAAACATGCTTTTTTTCTTTTCTTTGTCGACAATCAAAAAGCCTTTTTGATAAACTGCAGCCGTTTTGTTGATCTTTATTGTTTTTCCAATACAAAACGTCAGCTGAATTCCTATTAGGAAATCAACTAACGGCAATTGGAGTGAAAAAAAAGACTTAAAGACAACACTTGAATGTTTTTTAAGGAGTTTCGTATGTCCCAAAATAAAAAGCTGTATGTAGGAAGTCTTCCATATAGTCTTACAGAAGATGAACTAAAAGAGATTTTCCTCCCTTTTGGTCCGGTTGTATCCTCTCGAATCATTACTGATAAAATGACGGGCAAATCTAAAGGATTTGGATTTGTAGAAATGGAAATGCAAGAAGATGCTCAAAAAGCAATCGAAGCGATCCACGGAGCAGAATTACACGGAAGAACACTTATCGTTAATATTGCTCACCCTGAGCAAAAAAGAACGGGTTTTTCTCCTCGTCCTGACCGTCCTAGAAGAGATTCTTGGCAGAAGACTTATTCTTAATTGCTATCTCTTCCTAACGGAAAGTGTACCTAAGCTACAAAGACATTGTGTTTTTGTAGCTTTTTTAATTTGTTTAATTTATTTTTAATTAGTCTACAAAAGCAAGCTGAGACAATCTCAAATCAATAACTCTTTCTTTAAGAATATCCCCCATAAGAACCCTCTCTTTTTCCACCTCTAAAAGATGAGGTCGCAGCTTAAGATAATTTGCAATTTCTTTAGAAAAATGCAAACGACTCAGCTTCAAAAAATGAATCGATTTTGACTGTGGATCTCTTAATTCATTTTCTAAAACTACAACGACCCCCTTTTTCCCAAGTGTAGGAAAAAAAGCCAGAGAAACATCAACTCTTTGCACTGTAAAAAAATCCTTTTCACATCCATTAAAAAATTCAAGAACCCTCAAGGCTAAATCCATATACTTACCTTTTAAAGGATGCTTAAAAGAAGGCTCTGCGCCTAAGCAAGAGTCTTGCACTCCATCTTGCCCTAAGTAGATTTCAGGCAATTTCTTAGGAGAAAAAAAAGGAACCATTGGAAATAGATAGCCATCTTTATCCACAACGGTATTTAAAAAATCCAAAGCCCAACCAACAGGCTTTCTAATTGAATAATCAATATAAACTATATCCGGAGAAATCTTTTTAATTATCGCGTCTTGAAAAACCGGAGAATCTAATAGTTTTTTTTTAGCTTCTTTTTCATTAAACTGCTTAAATAAAGTTGGCTTGTCTTTAGAAAGCTCCAAAAGTTCTGCTAAATAATCTGAATGCAGAGCTTCTTTTTGAAAACTTGTTTGTACAATGTAAGAAACCTCTTGAATGATCGGAATTTCTTTTTTTGACTTTTTTACTAAGTAAAATTGAATGAGTTTATGAGAGGCTCCTGAAAAAAACAGAGCAGATCCTACAATCCAAAAAATCGATTGCCAAACTGGTAAATCAGGACTTTTCTTCATTAAAAGGCCAACCTATCTAAAAGATGAGGCCCTACCTGCGTAATATCACCAGCTCCCATTGTAACTACAACATCCCCAGCTTTTATAACCTCAAGAAGTTTTTCCACAAGATCGTTCCTACTAGCATAATAAAAAGAGCCCTTCTGCTCTAAAAAAGTATTGCAGAGCGACTGAGAATCTATAGATTCAATAGGAAGTTCTCCTGCGCTATATACATCTGTAATAACAACCACATCTGCTTTTTGCAAAGCGGCTGCAAAATCAAAAAAACAATCTCTAGTTCTTGTAAAGCGATGCGGTTGAAAAGCAACAATAACTCGCCTTCCTTCAGAAGCTATTTTAATAGATTGCAATGTTGCAGAAATCTCTGTTGGGTGATGCCCATAATCATCATAAACGGCAATATTTTCTACTTCTCCTTTTTTCTCGACCCTTCTTTTGACTCCTAAAAAGCATTTAAAGGCCTCTCTTATGTCAGATTCATTTAGCCCCATTTGCAAACAAAGACCAAAAACAGCCGTAGCATTGAGAACGCTATGAGCCCCAATTAAAGGAAGTTCGATATCCGAATATATCAAACCATTCCATTTCAGAGTAAACACAGTTTTCCATCCTAAATAGGATACTTTTTCTATTTTAAGATCTGCCAAGCAAGAAAACCCATAGCCGGTTCCCTCCAAAGACAAAGAGGAAAGTCTTTTATCATCAGCGCACCAAAAGACCATTTTTTTGTTTTGAACTTTTTGATAAAAACCAAAAAACCCCTGCAAAAGGTTTTCTTCCGTGTGCCAATAGTTTAAATGATCGATCCCAATATTTGTTAAAATAGCGCCATATGCTTCATAAACAAGAAAAGAACGGTCACTTTCATCAGCTTCTGCTAGAAACCACTTCCCCTTACCACTCCCCCCATTAGTTTGCAAATTCTGAACTATGCCTCCTATAGAGTAAGATGGATCCTCCTTAAGAAATATAAGAGTATGCGCTAACAAAGAAGAGGTTGTAGTCTTTCCATGAGTTCCCGTAACAAGTAAAGGAAAAGACCCCTCCATTAACTTTTTTAAAAAAACCGATCTATGCAAAAGAGGATAATTTCGTTTTTTAGCCTCTTGCATTTCTGGATTATCCATAGAAATATCTGTGCTGTACACTACTTGACAATTTTCTGGTAAGTTGCTCTTATCATGTCCAATAAAAACTTGAGCTCCTTCTTCAAGAAGAGCTTCGATTAGTGTGGAATTACGTATATCGCTACCCGAAACTAGATAGCCTTTTTGAAGAGCAATACGAGCAAGGCCGCTCATGCCGACACCCCCGATTCCAATAAAGTGATAACTAGTAGCTGTCATCTATCATTCTCCTTCAAGACTTCTTCAATATGATCAATCAACTCTTTTTTCTGTTTTTGTATTTTAAATAGCTGAATAGCAGTTTTCATTCTCTCTGGATTACATTCTTTTAAAAGAAAAAGCAACTTTTCAGAAGTAAGATTTTTCTCCTCTAAGCAATAAGATCCTTTTATTTTATCACTTAAAAATAATGCATTTTTCAACTGATGCTGGTCTGCAGATATTGGATAAGGAATTAAAATAGATGGCACTTCAAACTCTATCATTTCTGCTATTGTAGCAGCTCCAGCTCTACAAATTACCAAGTCAGCAGAAGCCCAAGCTAACTGCATATTCTTTTCAAATGCCTTAACAGAAGCCTGCATTTTACTTTCTTGGTATATGATTTTAATAGTTTCTGAAGAGATCTCACATCCTGTCATATGGATGACTTGTATGGGTTTATTTTCCTGATGCAACAGCCTTAATGATTGCGCTACAATTGGATTGATGAACGCAGCTCCTTGGGACCCGCCAAAAACAAGAACAGTAAAAACATCAGCTTCTAGAGAAAAATAATCCAAAGCTTCTTTCTTAACGATCTCTTGAAAGTCCTCCTCGGCCCAAAAAGGCATCACAACCTCATGACAGGTTCCTTTAAGACGTTCTTTAGCTTGAGGGAACTGTATTCCACAAAAAAGAGAATAACGTGAAAATAACCGATTAACTTTCCCTGGAACTGAGTTGGATTCAAAAAGAACAATAGGGATTTTCCTTAAAAAAGCAGCGACTAGCACAGGAAATGAGTGAAAACTCCCAAACCCAATAACAACTGTTGGTTGAAACTCTTTTATTTCTAAAAAAGCCTGCCAAATACCTCTTGCAAGAGACACTATTGAAAGAATTTTTTTAAAAATACCCTTACGAAAAGGCGTTGCCGAATCTATTGAATGACTTGCAAAAAGATCTCTACGAAAATACTTATTCCTATCAAGTCCCTTTCCCATAAACAGAACATTATACTCTTTTTTTTGCAGCTGTTTTGCTAAGGCTTGAGCAGGAAAGACATGCCCTCCTGTTCCTCCCGAGGCAATCAAAATGTTTTTAGATCGGTTTGGCAAGGGGCCCCCTACTTTCTTTATGGATATTTAAAATTAAGGATATCACAATGAAATGAGACAACAAACAAGAGCCCCCCTGACTGAAAAATGGCAAATTAATCCCCTTACTAGGCAAGAGTCCAGAGACCACTCCTAAGTTAAGGAAAGCTTGAAAACAGATCAAAAAAATAAATAAAGAAATCAAATAAAACGCAGCTAAGTTATTAGATTCCATTGCCATGGTATATCCTAAAAAACCTATAAAAAGGTATATGGAAATCATTATACTTATTCCTAAAAAACCAAATTCTTCTGCAAAAATGGCCGCAATATAATCACTTCTAGCTTCCGGCAAATAATTCATTTTCTGCAAGCTCTCTCCTAAACCTTTGCCTAAAAGACCTCCCGATCCCGCCGCAATTTTAGACTGATGAGGTTGATGTCCTTTTCCAAGCAAGTCCGCCTCAGGATTCATAAAGGCCCGAATCCGGTCAGGAACATGCTGCATTTGAGAAGCCACTACTCCTCCGATAAGGGTAAACGCAAGAAAGGGTAAAAGCCAATAAACCCATCTAAGTTTTGTCAAAAGAAAAAGAACCATCAAAGTACAACCCATAATAAAAACTGTTCCGTTGTCTGGCTCTATTAAAATCAAAGCAATCGGAATACAAAAAAGAGCCATCAGTCGAATAAATGCCTTAAAACTAAAAGACTCCGGATTCAATGATATTTTATAAATATAATGAATTGGAATTAGATATTTCACAAACTCTGAAGGTTGAAATGAATTGCCAAATAGATTAATCCAACGGTGAGCTCCATTGATCTGAAGTCCCACTTTAGGAATAAATACGAGCACTAGTAAAAAGGTGAAAAAGATTAAAAGAGGTCCACTTAAACGCAACAGAGTTTGGTATCCAATAAGCCAAATGCCATAACCACACAAAAAGCCTACTATGGCATAAAGAAGTTGCCTAATAAATGCATAATGGATATCTCGGTCCATAGCTCGATCTAAAATTTCAGCAGACGTTGTATTAAATACCATGAGAAGTCCCATGATAAACAGCACCGATACAGAAAGCAAAAGAGCTAATCCCTTTCTATCCATTATAACCCTATCTACCCCAAATCTTTTGCCCACGACATTTATTCTCTAGAAAAAGTCTTAAATCATCTAGAGCATCCCCTATTTGAAAATAAAAAAAAAGAGATAATTCTAAAGGAAAAAACAAGCCAGCAATTGTGTGTGACCGAAGGTTTCCTATGGAAGTTTGAATTCGAAAAAAACCTTTCTCGATTTCTTTATTTTTAAATTTGCATCAGCTCCCCTTATATTATGACAAGCAGCTTTAAAAAAGACTTTGCTTCCAATCTTCCCCTATTTAGGTTCTAATTCCTGGAACCTAATGAATGCTAAGCTCTCAAACGCTTTCTTATAGTTTTGCAATAGCCAAAATCCCCAAGCTTTAAGCGATAGAGATTGTTAGCTCGTAAAGACCCGTCCTTTAGGTCCATCACCTTCACGTAGAACAGCTTTAGAATGTACAAGTTTGACAGCCTCAGCTGAATCCTTCACTTTAGAGCCACTCCGTTCTAACATTTCTTCTTCAAATCCCTTTAGTATAACTTCTCTTAATCCGATTTCTCTCCATTTAGACAAGGGATTACATCCTATTGAAATGTTACGAGCCAGTTCCAGAGCATCGAATAGAGCCTGATTTGCACCTTGTCCTTTAAACGGACTCATAGGATGAGCTGCATCTCCAATCAAAGTAATCGGTCCAGCTTTTTTCAATAACTCTGGCTTGAGCAATTCTCGATCGTACACAGGGTAACCTGAAATTTGTGCCGGATGGGTTCCTGATAAAATTTGAGGAATGGGCTTATGCCACTGCGCTCTACGACAGGCTTCTTCTTTAAGTGACTGAGCTCCTTCTGCACTCAAAGCCTTAGATTCTTCTTCGGGCATAGGAAAACTAAGTTGCCACATTACCGAGTCTGACGAGTAAGGCATCACGTAGATTCGCTCATAACCATTGACTGTTTGAAATACGGTGGATAAGTCGAGCAAAGAACTCTCAACATCCTTAAGTGACTCTAAAGAACATATACCCAAAATCACCATATAACCCAGGTAATGCAAAGGAGTAATATCATCCCCCAGTAAAGACCTGCGAACAACACTACGAAGACCATCAGCACCCACCACCAAATCAGCCTTGGCATTCGTCATCTGTCCGTTAACTTGAAAGCTTAGATCAACACTGTTATCTTCACATTGCTTTAAACCAACTAAGCGGTGCCCCCACTGGACAGCATCATGCTGGCCTAATTGCTCAAACAACGCTAAGCGCAAGGATTGTCGGGGGATATGCACATTTATACGCTTTGGAGACTTGTTAACGTTTAAATGTGTCCTCAGCCCCCATTCAATAATTTCTTTTCCTTCTGTAGTATGAACCACATGACGTGAGGATTTACCTCCGTCTTTTAAAGAAAAAAGACCAAATCCTTTCATTGCTTTACTTGCTTGTTGCAAAGTAAGCCCATATCCCTGCGCTCGCGCATTGAAGTTGTTATCGCGCTCATAAAGGGTAAATGGAATCCCTCGATGCAAACAAGCTACAGCAAGGGCCACCCCGCCTATACCCGCACCAACAATCGCTACATGTGGATAGTTTTTTAAATCTGTTAGGGTCTGACTCAAAGCGGAAATCAATCCGGATCCACTGCAATTATCGCATAAATACTGCGTAATCTTGGGGCGAACCAACGTCTTTCCTTCCCCTTGAATTTTTTCAAATTCCTCAATTGCTGCTTGATAACGGATTTTCGCTCTCTTGCGGAGTCTCAATTTTTTTTTGCCCTTTCCATAACATTCCGGACAAGGAGCCCAATAAGTCTCTTTATTTTCCAATTCTTTTAGTCTTTTTTAAATAATTTAATTGCAACGTAACACGAACACCTAAATTAATTCAATATTATTACAGAAAAACAAATAACACGAAAATTAAAGAAACAGAAAATATTTTAATGAAAAAACTCTATAACGATAAAATTCAATATAATGAAATTTTTAGTTTTTTTGCGCTTTTGTTTTGCTGAAACAACTTTTGTTTCTTCAACCTGGACAGCTTCTCATTCAAGAGGTCTAGGCCCGTTACCCATATTGGCTCTGACGTGACGAATCAGCGTGGATTTAAAGGTTTCTGCATCTGCAGGAGCCAAATATCCGACTTCCCTTACCTCCTCTTCTATCACCTTAACAACTCCTTATTAAAAAATAAGGGAAAATATTAACATGTAAAAAGCAATAAAAACAATATTAAGACTAATTTTTAATTTACAATTAATTAAACTTCAGGTCTCTCAGGAAGAAAGCCCCCAGCCTGCATGTGCCACATGTAGGCGTAGTGACCTTTTTTATCTAAAAGTTCTAGATGGGATCCTTGCTCTATAATTTCCCCTTGATCAAAAACTAACACGCGGTCCATTTTTGACAAGGTGGATAAGCGATGAGCCACTACAATTGTCGTCCGATTTTCCATAAGAGCCTCTAGACTGTCTTGAATATACTTTTCTGTGACAGAATCTAGAGCCGATGTCGCTTCATCGAGAATAAGAATGGGAGATTTTAACAGCACAGCCCTTGCTATAGCTATTCTTTGCTTTTCACCACCCGAGAGTTTCGTCCCTCTTTCTCCCACTAAAGAAGCATATCCGTTAGAGCATTTTTTAATGAATTCATCACAATGTGCGAGCTTAGAAGCTTTCATTACTTCTTCTTGAGAAGCATCTACTTTTCCATAGCGAATATTATCTTCTAATGATCGATGAAAAAGAATCGGATCTTGAGGGATGAGCGCAATTTTTTCACGCAGCGATTCTAAGGTTACATGAGCAATGTCTTGACCATCGATTAAAATCCTTCCACTTTTGATGGCAAAAAACCGAAGAATCAGACTGACAAAAGTCGACTTACCAGCCCCTGAATAGCCTACAAGACCTACTTTTTCTCCTGGCCTAATCCTTACATTTTTATTGTGAAAAATCTCTCTTTCTCCATAAGAAAAAGATACATTTTCAAATACAACCTCTCCTTTTTGGATTAAAAGATCTACAGATCCAGGTAAATCTAAAATGTCTTGGCGATCTCGCATGATAGAAAGAGCCTGTTTTGCAATGCCAAGAGATTGAAAAAATTCAGGAGCTAAAGAGGTAACAACCCAAATTACACCACTGACATTCCATATCGTAAAAAACACCTGAACCACTTCTCCAGTGGAAACCTGTCCCTCCATCCAATAAAAAAGCACAAATCCCACTAAAAAAAACATTTCTATAATAAAAGCCGCGGATAAAAAGGAAACCATTTTAACAGAATAGACTTGAGCTAGATAGTTGGCCTTCACCTCTTTCTCTTGATGCTGTGCTACAAAACTTCTTTCAAAACGAAAGCGAAAAAACAGATTTACCGCAAAATTATTAGTCAAACTATCAACAATTTTTCCCGCAAGAACGCTTCTAGATTCTCCATGGAGACAAGAATATTCGGCACATTTTAATGTAAACATCCAACAAAGCATAAAATGCACTAGAACCCATGCCCCAACAATCCAAGCTAAGAATGAATTCACCTGAGAAAAAATAACAATTGTCATTAAACAAGTAAGAAAAGCTGGAGTATACGCAATGAAAATATTTCGCAAAATCACGCTAACTCTTGAAACCATGTCCCCAATTTTATTCGACAAACTCCCCGCAAAATGCTCATTAAAATATTTTGGAGAATGCCTTTGAACATGGTCAAACATCGCCATGCGGATATCTGCCTCTAGCTTAGGAAAAGCTCTTGCCTCCAAAAAGCCTCTAAAACGACAGCCTCCTTCAATAAATATCAAAGAAACAGCTCCCCAAACAAGAAGAGGCTTGACTAGCGGCCAAGAAGAAAGTCGATTCAAATCATGGAAAGTCAAAACATCTACGATCTTTTTAAGAAAAAAAGGCCAAACCAAAACATCAAAAGTCCAGATTAAACCAAGAATTGCGATGACAAAAAACGTCCTGAGTTGAGTCCTTACAAACCTCCAAATAAACGACATTAAACTCATAAAAAAAGACTCTTATTTAATGATTTCTTGTAATGATGTTGTCTTTTTAATTCATTAGAATAAAAAAAGACAATCGCTTAAAATCTTAAGCAATTGTCTTTTAAATGAAAAAAGAAAACTCTATCGAATTCGAAGCTGATCTCCAGGCTTTAATCTTCTAGCTTTTTCTTCACTAATATTATTGAGTTTTAAAAGATCTTCTACCTTCATATGATTTTTTACAGCAATGGTCCAAGGACTATCCCCTGCTTTTACTGTATAAAGTTTAGAAGGAACTGCATCCATTAAAGTTGCCTGCGGAGACTTTGTAGCGTTTGAAGAAACAGAAACTACTGCTGCAGCTGATGATGCTGCGGCTATCTTAAGAACTTGTCCAATTTTAAGCTGCGACGAAGAAAGGTTATTAAGTTTCATAATTGCTGCAACGCTTGAATGATGCTGCCTTGCAAGCTTTTCTAACATGTCACCTTTTTTAACTTTCACTTCAACAAAAGCTAACGCCGGTTCTTTTTCTATAACAGCCTTCGTCACTATTGGAGCGGGATCTGAAACTGGCAGTGTTAACCCTTGTAAATCCTCTGCAAAACTAGAAGCTGAAGAATTTGGAACTATCACAATAGGCACTTGCAATGGATCTTGCTGAGTGTACTGTTTAAGAACTTGATCTACCTCATCTCCTATCACACTTTTGGGGGTGCTTAAAGCCACCACTTCGTTCGAAATCAAAGAGGAAGACTTTTGTTGTAAAACAACTTGATCTCCTTCATCTTGATTTTTAAGCGCACTTACAAATAAAACAATTAATAATCCAGCATTAACCAATGCTGCTACAATGATCGTATCCCTACGGCTCATAATAATCCCCCCTCTCCTCTAACAAACCTACAAAGCGTTGAAATTCCTTACCTCTTTGCCTATAGTCACAAAACATATCAAAACTAGAACAGCCTGGAGAGAGCAAAACAAACTCTCCTGGCGCAGCTATCATCGATGCTTCTCTCACGGCAATTTCTAAAGAATCCACTATTTTCACATTAAAAAAAAGGCCTAATTCCTCTTGAATCTTATGAGCTGCTTCTCCAATTAAAAACACATGACTAACCTTATCTTGAAAAGCGCCCTTCCAAGGCAGGTAAGAAGCTCGCTTATCCACACCACCTGCAATTAGCACCCCTGATCCTGACATAGAATCAACTGCTTTTATCACCGCATCCACATTAGTCCCTTTGCTATCATCATAATAGCTAACCCTAGAGACTTCTTTTACAAATTCGATCCGGTGAGAAGGCTTTTTAAACGTTTTTAAACCTCTTATAAAAGCCTCTTCCTCGACTCCTAATTTAGAACAAAGAAGCCATGCAGCATTCGCATTAATTCTATCATGCCCAGTCAAAAAATGTAATGTGATGGATGATAATTCCATGCCAAAAGAAAAAAAAGAACCAGAGAAAAGTTCTAAATAGCCCTCTAGAACATCTTCATAAACATATAAAACACCCTGAGACTTTATCATATCTTCTATTCTGACTTTAGCTTGAGCATACTCTTTTAAACTTGAATACCGATCTAAATGATCAGGTGTAATATTTAAAATAACAGCTGCATCAAATACTTTAGATTCTATCCGTTCTAACTGGTAAGAACTCAATTCGATAACAGCAATTTCTTCGGGATCTGCCGTAATCATATATTTCGTTAACGCATCACCAACATTCCCTAAAGCTTTAGCTTTTTTTCCAGAAGAGCGCAGTATATGCTCGACGAGTAACGTCACCGTTGTTTTTCCATTAGTTCCTGTAATAGCTACAGCAGGTTGCTTCATATATCTCAATGCGAGCTCAACTTCTCCTATAACTTCAACCCCCTCATCTATCGCTTGAATAATCAAAGGATGACTACTCGGGATTCCTGGGGATAATATAACAAGAGAAAAACTCTTTAAACACTCGATTTCAGATTCGTTTAACAGCGTTAAACCTAAAGACTCAACTTCTTTAAATTCTGTTTTTTTTTGATCCACCCCTGACACATCATAGCCTAAAAACAATAAAAACTCGACAGCCGCCTTGCCGCTAACTCCAAGACCTATAACTAGTGCTTTTTTTCCCAGCAACATCGATTACCTCATTGTAATTTTAAAGAGACAATTCCAAACAAGCAAAGTAAAAGAGTTATAATCCAAAAACGAAGAACAATCTTAGTTTCCGGCCATCCTTTATATTCAAAATGATGATGAAGAGGAGAGCATAAAAAAATTCTTTTTCGATATATTTTAAAGCTTGCTACTTGCAAAATAACCGACAAAGTTTCTGCAATGAAAATGCCCCCCGCTAGTGCGAGTAAAAACTCTCTTCGTAGCAAGACAGAACCGACTCCAATAATAGCTCCTAAAGCCAAAGAACCTGTATCTCCCATAAAAACTTGAGCTGGACTGCCATTAAACCAAAGGAAACCAAGACAAGCTCCCATTAAAGCAAACATATAAATCGCAATCTCTCCGCTTCCTTCAATATAAATAATATTCAAGTAACGCGATAGCTCAATATTATTAGAAAAAAAAGCTATGACCGCAAGCACTGCCGATACCATAATCAAACAACCGGAAGCTAATCCATCTAATCCATCTGTCAGATTTACTGCATTAGACGATCCTGTTATGACAAATAAAGTAAAAACAATTCCTAATAGAACAGAAGCACCTTTTAAAACAACTACAGGATCTTTTAAAAAAGGCATATAATATCTACAAGAATAGTCTGATAGAGGAACTATCTTAAGCGCTTCTTTACCATCTATAATTATATGCTCTTTAGCTATAGGCGGTGTAAACCAATTTCCTTGAGTAAATGACTTACTAACAGCTGGAACAAATAAATATAGAGCCAAAACAGAAGCAAAGGCCAGTTGTAACATCATTTTCTTTTTAGCTCTCAACCCTTTGGAGTTTTTGTGCCTTAGTTTTAGATAATCATCATATGCTCCAATTCCACCTACCCATACCGTCGTAAGAAAAAGAATCAATGTAAATATAGAATGGAGATCCATCCAAAGAAATAAAGAAATCAACATAGAAACTAAAATTAAAATCCCCCCCATTGTTGGGGTATTTTTCTTTTTTTGATGTAATTCTGCTAACATAGGGCAATCTTCTACACGAATAGACTGACCTGTCTTAAGTTCGTAAAGTTTTTTAATGAATGAGGGGCCTAGGAAAAGAATAAAGATCAAAGACGTCAAAGCTGCTAAAATCATTCTTGTAGAAGAATAAGAAAAGGCCGCGGGAACCTGAAAAGAAAACATTTTTTGCAGGTAATCAAATAAAAGTAATAACACAGAAGTAGGATCCAATTTTAAAAATTAACAGGTATTTCCAATATTAAGACACCCAAGACTAAAAACTCAAACCCTTAATCTCTGACATCCAAAACTTCCCATATTTTCAAAGACTTCGAAGCTTTAACTAAAACTACATCCCCCTTTTCTACACAAGAATAAAACGTTTCATGCAACTCTTTTGCGCTTTGGAAAAAATGTGCCGGCTTTCCTGAAAGAGAAAATTCCTCTGCCATATAAGAAGCATCCCCAGCTAAACAAAGAAGAAGATCCGCTTTCTCTGATGCGATACGACCTATCTCTTGATGCGCTTTTTGAGAAAACGCACCAAGCTCCCTCATTTCACCCAAAACTGCCACCACTTTTTTCCCCTCTTGTGGTTTTGGCAAATTTTGCAAAGCAGCCTTTACAGACTCTGGATTGGCATTATATGCATCGTTGATATAGGTAATCCCTTGCTTTTCTAACTGTTCAAAACGCCCTTTATAAGGAACCAATTTCATTGCTTGAGAAAAAATTGCATCCCATTCTACACCAAATTCTCTTGCTACCAAGGCTGCCCCTAAAAAATTCTCAATAAGATGGTCTGCCGTAAAAGGCAAAGAAAAAGACCTTCCCTCATAGAAAAAAAGATCTCCCTCTCTATGCAAACCTGAAGCAGATCCATAAAAAACCTTTTCAGGCCCTTCTTGCTTTTGAAAGGCCTGAAATTGCCGAGCCTGCAGATTGATAAAGGCTTTTTTTGTATGCGGGTGCAATAAGATCTCAGATTTAGCCTCTGCTATCTCTTCAAGCCCGCCTGGAAAATATACAGCATGGGCTAAAGCTATCTTTGTCATTATTACGATTTCTGGGGGCACCATTTCTAAAAGAGACTTAATTTCCCCATGAAAGCTCATTCCCATTTCAGCAACAAAAACCTCTCCATTTTTCTCCATATTCAAAATACCAAGAGGCAATCCTAGTTGAGAATTGGCATTGCCAGGTGTTTTTCTAACACGAAAAGCCCCTTCTAAAAGCGTTGCCAAAAATTCTTTTGTCGTCGTTTTACCAACAGACCCAGTTATTGCTATACATCTTAACTTTTCCAGGGACATTCTCCGCTTAGCAAGTTTTTGCAAAGAACTAACAACATTATCAACTCGAATGAGATAAAGGCCTGGAATTTCTTCTAAAAACCATCTAGATACCACAGCGCAAATAGCACCCTTTAAAGCCACTTCCCTTAAAAAGTCATGACCATCGGAATGCTCCCCCTTTAAAGCAAAAAAAACAAAACCAGGAAACACAAGCCTACTATCAAAAGCAAAACCACGAATCGGCAAATCAGGAAAAACCTCTCCCTCTAAAACCATGCCAACATCCCTTAAGCTCATTCCTTCCATACCAATGCCTCCAAAAGAAAAAAACTACTAGAAAACTATTAAAAAGAAAAGAATTAACGCGCTTACAGATTTTTTTAAAAAACCAACAACTAGAAAACTAAAATTAGCAGAAATAATTTAATATATTTACAGTAAAGCACTTGAACTTATAAAAACTTAAAGAAAACATAGGATATCAGATTGTTGTTAAAAGAACATTCGGCTGAATAATTGAGTTATGCCGATGTCGGTATAATAGGATCCTAGTTTTTATTTATTTGTCTTTTTTTAATTAATGGATCCAGCAATTCATAGTCTAGAGGAACTGCTCTAAGTTCTTCTATGGAATCCAAATCACAGAAAGCACTCACACTTCCTAAAAAATTCTTTTCATAAATCCTTTTATAAGTGATTTTTATCCACAATTAAAAAAATATGCTCACCAATTAATTAAGAACATAAAAAGAATAATCGCTCTAAATGATGCATTTATTCTGTGAACCGGCAAAATTCAACAAAAAAACATTGACTTCATATAGGCATCTCATCCATGATTTTGCCATCTTTAAATTCGGTGGCATGGCCAAGTGGTAAGGCAGAAGCCTGCAAAGCTTCCACTCCCCAGTTCGAATCTGGGTGCCACCTATTTATAACAACCCCCTTGGACTAGTATATTGCTCTACCTCATAGCAACTCCGATAGGCAACCTGTCAGACTTCTCATTCCGCGCAGTAGACACATGTCAAAAATGCGATTACCTTCTATGCGAAGACACTAGAAGAAGCTCCATCTTACTAAAGCATTACGACATCCATAAACCATTGAGAAGCTACCACTTGTTCAATGAAACTGAAAAACTCGAAGGTGTTTTAAAAGATTTAGCAGAAGGCAAGGAAATAGGACTCTTAAGCGACGGGGGAACGCCCGCTCTTTGCGATCCAGGTGCTTTACTCGTCAGTTCCGCTAGAGAAAGAAAGCTCCCTATAACAACAATTCCCGGCCCCTGCGCACTGATTCAAGCTTTAATTTTGTCTGGGTTTCCTACTCACCCCTTCCAATTTTTCGGATTCCTTCCGCGCAAAGAAACTGAAATTTTACACCTCTTACCCTCTGTATTTTCCTTCTCAGGAACCTCCATCTTTTATGAAAGCCCTCAACGCCTTCTAGACACCCTTCTCCTAATTTCCAAACTATCCCCTCAAACCGAAGTCGCTGTAGCTAGAGAACTTACTAAAACATTTGAAGAAGTCCTTTCTTTTACTGCCTTAGATGCCCACACCCACTTTTTAAACAATCCCGCAAGAGGAGAAGTCGTCCTTCTTATTAAGGGCTTTCAAGAAAATTTCACCAACAAAGACCCAAACGCCTTAGTCGAAGAGCTGGTGGCTACCTATAAAATATCCTTAACAGATGCCATTAAAACAGCCGCCCACCTTCTAAAAATCCCGAAACAAAACATCTATAAATTATTTCACTCAGAAAAATAGCACTCCCTTAACCTATTTGCTAAAACAGCGAGAAAGAAGTTGCTATTTTCCTTTTTCTACCTTAAGATAAAGGTCTTTTAAATTCAGACAATAGACCGTAAGAAATATTTTTTCATAAAGGAGAATCAAATAATGTCTACCGAAGCCAAAGAAATTATATTCGAAGAAGAAGCTCGCCTTAAGCTCAAAGAAGGAATCGATAAACTCGCAGACACAGTAGCTATCACACTAGGTCCTAAAGGGCGCAATGTAGGCCTACAAACTAGCTGGGGAGCTCCAACAGTTACTAATGACGGTGACAGCATCGTAAAAGACATCGAACTCAAAGACCAATACGCTAACATGGGCGTATCTATGGGCAAAGAAGTCGCAAGTAAAATGAAAGAAAAATGCGGAGACGGAACAACCAGCAGCATTTTGCTTTTAAGAGCTCTCGTGCAAAATGGCATTAAAACCATCTCTTCTGGATCCAGCCCGATTCTCATTAAAAGAGGGATTGACAAAGCCGTTGAAGCTGTTGTTTTAGAATTAACTAAGCAATCAATCAGCATTCAAAATGAAAATGAAATTTTGCAGATTGCAACATCTTCCGCATCCGGAGACTCCTTTATTGGAACTACTATTGCAGAAGCGTTTAAAAAAGTGGGTAAAGCTGGAGTTATTACAATTGAAGAAGGCAAGAGCACTGAAACAACTGTAGAACTCGTTGAAGGCATGCAGTTTGATAGAGGATATACAAGCTCTTACTTCTGTACTAATGCAGAAACTATGTCAGCAGAACTACTCAACCCTAAAGTCCTCGTTACTGATAAAAAAATCTCTTCTATCCAAGATATACTTACAATTCTCCAAGGGATTTCTTCTTCAGCATCTTCCTTACTTATCATTGCTGATGATATTGAAGGAGATGCTCTTTCAACTCTAGTAGTCAACCGCTTAAGAGGTTCTTTAAAAATATGTGCCGTCAAAGCCCCAGGCTTTGGGGATGCTCGTAAAGCTCTCTTAGAAGATATTGCTATTTTAACAGGCGCTACTCTTATTACAGAAGATATTGGGCTTCACCTGAAAGATGCTACACTAGAAATGCTTGGTCAAACAGAAAAAGCTATCATCACTAAAGACAAGACAACTCTTATCAATGGCGCTGGAGATTCAAACGAGATACAAAAACGCGTATCTCAACTTGAATCAGAAGCCAAGCTTACAACAAGCACATATGATAAGGACAAACTTGAAGAAAGAAAAGCAAAACTAGCCGGCGGAGTTGCCGTCATTCGAGTAGGCGCTCCTACTGAGCCTGAAATGAAACAAAAAAAACAAGTCTTTGAAGACAGCCTAAATTCCACAAGAGCTGCCGTAGAAGAAGGCATTGTACTTGGTGGAGGAACAGCTCTTTTACATGCTAGAAATGCTATTTTGACTCTTTCTCTTACTCCAGAAGAAACAATTGGGGCTCAGATAGTTTTTAAAGCATGTGAAGCACCCTTCAAGCAAATCGTTTCAAATACAGGTCTTGACGGCTCTTTAATCTTAGAAGAAATAAACTCCAAAAAAGGAAATTTTGGATTTAACGCTACTACAGAGAAAGTAGAAGATCTCCTAATAGCTGGTGTTGTAGATCCTGCTAAAGTGATTAAGTACTCTCTTATTTTTTCTTCTTCTACAGCTGGGATTATCCTTCTTTCAGAAGCTTTAATCGGCAACGCCTCGGAAGACTAAGTCAAAACCAGACGCAGTTCTTAAAAAGGAGCTTTCTTAAAAAGCTCCTTTTTTCTTCTAAGTCAGCCATCAAATAGATTTCTCTTTAATGACTAAGCGCTTTCCATGAAAAGCAATCCCAAGAATAAGAAATTTTTTTATTTCAAGGTTTTGCATTTTGGCTACGTAATTTTGCTTTTCAATTTGGTTTAAAGCCTCAGAGGCCCCGCTGTTCAACTCTTTCTCTGTATGCACTTTTTTAAACTCGATCACAATTCCAAGCTTTGAGCGGTCTTTAGGGATCACACAAACATCATAGCATCCAAATCCACTTTCTCTATTGGATTTTACTTCGTATGTTTTTTCTAAGGCAACAAGAAGTCCAAGAACAAATGAGTGGTAGACCATTTCTGGTTCCTCTGCTAGGGAGTCATGAAAGCTCCTGCTTTTGATAATGATTGCCTGAACTAATTCCGTAAAGAGTTTCACATTTCCTGCGGTTAAGCTTCCAAGTAGAGCGGGGAGGCCTTGGCTCGGAAGGCTCATTTCCATCCACTTAGTAATACTAAATTTAAATAGATCTTGGATCTCTTTATTTGGAATTTTTAGCTCGCACTGCAAAGCGCCATCTTCATAGACAGGTTTTTGATTGAGAGTTAAATAGCCGCTAAAAAGAAAAAGAGCAAAAACCGCATCCGGCTTGTTATTCAGATCGTTAAGTGAAACGCCTTCGTCGATTGGTTTTATAACTGGCTCTCCCAGAAGGAGTTTCTCCATCTCCTGTTTCATTAACGAAGACCCTTGAATGAGAAGTTTTTTTATGAGTTCGTTATCGCTCGTTCCTATCCAGTACGGTCTAAGCTCTCCTTTTTCTTCTATACAGTTTAAAATAGACCAAGGATTATAAAGAGCACTGGCCCCTATTCGATATCCATTATACCAAGCACGAATTTCATCCATCTGATGAGAAATGCTATGTTCTTTTAAAAGAGAGGATATTTCTTCTTCTAAAAAACCAAATTTATCACAGAACTGTTCATTAAGCACGGTATACGAGATGCAATTGTTTAAGCCTGAAAAGACAGCTTCTTTTGCTATAGGTAAAATTCCTGTTAAAACAGCTCTTCCTAGACTGGGATTATCTTTTAGTCCTTCTCCAAGCCATTCACGCATAAATTCGATCATAGAATCATAAAAGGAGTGGAGATAGGCAGCCTGAACAGGGGTGTCATATTCATCGATGAGAACGATCACTTTTTTTTGAGTCTATCGATTAAGCCAAAGAGTGAGTTTTTTCAAGCTGTCAGCAAAAAGAGCCTGGTTAGCTGATCCGTCAAGAATCGACTGAAATTGTTTTTTTCCAGATCCTCTAAAAGAGATGCTCCTCTTTCTTTTCCTCTAGCTATAGGATCTGGAAAAAGAGCAGATAAAAGGATTCTATGCCTTCCGAACTCTGCGCTAATGAGCAGCTTTAAATTTTCATAGGCGTGATCGCATGCACTATTTTTAATTTTTTTAAGTGAAATAAATATCACCGGATACTGACCTTGCTCTTTGCCAAATTCTGTTTTCCAGATTTTGAAATTTTGAAAAAGCGGAGAGTTATCCTGGTCAGTTTTTTCAAAAAAATATTTAAGCATGGATAAATTGCTAGTTTTACCAAACCGTCTAGGTCTAGGGATGAGAATTACCTCAGTAGCAAGCCGAAGAACTTCTTCAATAAGGAGAGTTTTATCTATATAGGAATAATTCCCTTCAATAATTTTTTTTAATCGGAAATCCCGATAGGCAATTGTCTCATAGAAGACTCCTTGATTTTTTACTCATTCCACAAATGAAACCTTAAATTGGATAGTTTTTTTATGTTTATAAAAAACAGAGGAAACACAACAAGTATGTTAGCTTATTATGTTAGAATTAAGCAGAAGCGTCATAATTTACAATTAATTACAACGTTTTTTAAAAAATCCTCATTAAGACTAGTCAAAACAAAGCTCGCTATATTTGAAAAGGATTTTAGTGAAGATCTTTTTCAATTTCTTGCAAAGAAATTAAAGGCGCATCCGGATGATTAATTCCTTCGCAATAAGACCCTGTTTCTTCCCAAGCTTCGCGAGAGCTAAGAGTTTCTTTCCACCAAGGAAATGTTTGACATTGCTTCGGACGCACGGGATAAACAAGACATTTTTTATCTTTTAAAAAGACGCAGTCATATTCGCCATTTTTAGGACGCTCTATAAGAGCGAGCCGATCAGCATGAACTTTACGAACATATCGTTTTGTAAAATCTTGGATGGATAGTTTTAAATAAGACGAAATTGCTATAATTTCTTCTTCTGTAACCCAAACGTAGCCGGGGGATCCTGTACAACACTGCCCACATCCAGTACATTTAAAAGATAGCCCCTTGTGAAACCAAGGAAGAGTTTCTGTCATGTAATCACCAATTAAAAGAAGTTATAGGACTAGGAGTCCAGGAAGTTTTTTCTATGCTCCATCGAAAAGGCCTAAAAGAGCAGCCAGTTTCTTGACACTCCATTAAAGTCCAACTTCCCGATTTTTTGCTCGCAGTCGATCCTGTATCCACAGAAATCGGAAGACCCTCTTTACGCAAATCTAAAATTGTATGGCTATGGTCATGTCCATGAAGATAAAATCTTATTTGAGGGTAATTTCTTAAGATTTCTAAAAGGACTTTTTGCCTTTGCAATGCGGGGCGCCATTTTTTACTGTTAATTGGAAAATGATTTGCTAAAACAACTTGTGCCCCTTCAGGAAGAGAAGCCAAGGCTTCTTTTAAATACTTTTCTGCCGTTTCTGAAAATCTTCCATGACTACATAGAAGCGGGGTTGCAAGAGTTGTATCTAAAAGTAAAAGCCACCAGTTTTCAGAAAGATGTTTTAAAGCCACTTGATGTAACTTTAAATCCCACTTTTGAGTGCCATAGTTTGAAGGGAAAAAATCATAAAATAACTTTTTCCTATAAGCTTCCTTTGTATAGTGATCGTGATTCCCTGGAAGAACCACAACCTCCAAGCCCTCTTTTTTAAGCTTCTCAATAAAACAAGCAGCTTTAGTAAATTCAGCTTGGGACGACGTACAACTTAAGTCTCCTGAAAGGAGAACAAGCTGTACGCCTTCTTTTTGCAATAAAGAAGGTATGGAATCCAAAATAGAATGATCAAAATCATTCTTTCTTCTTAAAAGAACATTAAGATTTCCAATCCATCTTTTATTTGCAAATTGTTTGAAATTAAATTCTATTTCTGAAAAATGCAAATCAGAAAGATGAGCCAAACGAAAAGGCAGCGTCATTTATAAATGATCTTATTTAAGTTTTTAAAGGAACAAGATAACCTTTATTTCCTTAAAACTCAACCCAATCTTCCCCTAGAAGAAGGTTGTTTTGAAAGCTTCTTCCTTAAACGACTAGCTCTTAACAAGTTTTGGCTACTTACACAGTGTGCCCAATGCTCATTTTCTGTATGGCAATGCGCAGGGGCCGCATTACTTATTAATTTTTCTGAGCTAGCAGTTCTTTTAGAATGTTTTTTAAGATGCTTTCTATCCATAACAGTCTCAATCCTAGCCACTTTAACTAGTTTTGGAGCAGCAATAGTCTCTTCTTTCATCCCTTTTCTAACTTCTTTTCTCTCTTGCTTTTCTAACCTAGGAGTCATAGGCTCGCGTCTTTTATTCATAAATCACCTCTTCATTTCACATAATCTTTAATTTAATCGATTTTAATATAATTATCAACTAAAACATTTATAAGATTACTTGCATTTGAAAAAAACAGAACTAAAAACCATTTAAAAATTACAATATATTTAAATAGCAACTAGATACAAGACTGGAATTCCTTCGACTTAAGAAAGAGCCCACTGTTTTTATTTGATTATAAAACTGAGATGTTTATTGGAAAAACACTTTAGATTTCAATCTAAGAAAATGATTGCAAAGGGACTTTACCTCTTGCTATACTAAGATTTACAGGAGTTTTCATGCTTGGTAAATTTTTAGATCCTAAAAATGATGTGGCCTTTAGAAAAATCTTTGGCAGTGAAAAGAATAAAGATATTTTGATTCATTTTCTCAACGATGTCCTTGTTTTTAACGGAAAGAACCCTATTTGTGATGTGACATTTTTAAAAACAATCCAAGACCCTGAAATTGCCTCTAAAAAAACAAGTATCGTAGATATCTTATGTACAGATGACAAAGGCTGTAACTATATCGTAGAAATGCAAGTTGCGAGCACAACAGGCTTTGAAAAAAGAGCCATGCACTATGCATCTAAGGCTTATTGCTCTCAAGCAAACATAGGAGATAAGTATCATAATCTTAAAGAAGTCATCTTCCTTGCCATTGCAGACTATGTCATGTTCCCAGAGAAAAAAAGCTATAAATCAGACCATGTTATTTTAGACAAAGAAACCTATGAACATGACTTAAAGGATTTTTCTTTTACCTTTATCGAACTTCCAAAATTCATAAAAACCATAGATGAACTTTCTACTCTAGGAGAAAAATGGTATTATTTTTTTAAGCATGCCGAAGAAACTTCTCCGGATGACTTAAAAAAACTCATAGGGAAGGATGAGATTATCGAAAAGGTTTATCAAGAACTTAATCGCTTTTTCTGGAATGAGGAAGAGCTTTTAGCCTACGACCGAGCAGAAAAAGCAAAAAACGATTATCTTTCTTCCATGGAAAAGAAATTTATGGATGGAAAAGCTGAGGGAATATCGGAGGAAAGAAGCAAAGCCGAGCAAGAAAAAGCAGCTTTGCAAATAAAAGCCGAGCAAGAAAAAGCAGCGTTGCAAATAAAAGCAGAGCAAGAGAAATTATCAACTATTAAAGATATGGCGCGCAATCTACTTAAGTCAGGCGTTTCTATTTCTATTATTCAGTCTTCTACACAGTTATCCAAAGAAGAGATTGAACGTCTATAGATCTCTAATTAGCTTTACTTCTGCTCCTATAAACTACTTTTAAAACAAGAAAAGCACTCCCCAATAAAAAGAAAGGAAACAAAAGAACATTCTGAATAAAAGGCCAAAAACGACGGCCTAATTCCTCATTAACCTGTTGAGTTTCTTCAGGAATAATAAAAGCCTCAGGATGGGCTGTATAAGCTGCTGAGTGCACCTGAGAAGAAGAAATACCCTCGACAAAAACTCGATAGATGCGCCAATCCGGAGCAAAACATCTCCCTACAACGGAACTGATTAAATCGCCTCCTTGAAGATAGACATTTACCTGTGGTTTTTCTTTACTTTTTTCCCAAGAAGCCACTTCATCAAATGTAACTCCCGGACTATTAAAAGCATGAACGGCTTTTATATACCCCGGATATGTCGCAGCTGTTTGTAAAGATAAACAGCCTCCTAAACTAGCTCCCATCACTTCTGCTTTACTTCCCTTTTGAGTCTGCTTAGCCAACCATGATTTTATCTTTTCTTTTGCAGACAATTGAAAAGCAAAACTACCCACAGCTCCATAAGGATTAATATCCGTTAAAAGACTCAGGTAAAAACCCTTATCTGCCGGATATGTCGTTCCTTTAAAAAGAAGTATCGGGGAAACTCCCCCAATTTTAGGAACCAGTCCATAAGCCATTAAAGGGGATCCTAGCGAATCAGGAGTTAACTCTATCGGATCTACCCGATAGGTTAATGTTGAACCCAAAGGTCCAAAGGGAAGCTTGATCTCATCCCCTTTTTCTGGAGAAAAAAACGGATAATAAGATAAAAGATTTCGAAGGTAAATATCTCTCATCTTTTTATTGGGGACTTCTTCTGCAGCGCAGTTTATTTTAGATTGTAGCCAATTACGAGCTGCTTTAAAAAGAGAGGGATCCATCTTCCATAAAAGAGATGGCAAGAAAGAAAAAACTTCTTTATTGGAAGGAATTTTTTTTTGCCAGCTTGACTCAGCTAAAAGTAAAGAATTGAACATGTCCCCCATTGGATGGTCAATAGGTGGCACAATACATTTTCCTGGTTCAGAAAGAATAACCTTACTGATCAAAGAAAGCGTTTGATCGAGATCCATCTTTTCTGATCTCTTAAAGACCTCATCCACAATCTTTTCTTGAGACTTTTTAGAAAAATTCCTAAAACAAGGGTTAGTTAAATTAAAACAATTAAAAATCTCGCACCTCATAATAAACACCAAATTAATGAAATGAATATATATTATAAATACATCAACAAATAACGTCACCTCTTTTTTTTCTTGTAAATTATATATTTCTTTGTTATGAAAAACAGTTTTTTTAAAAGAGAAAAATTCATGACATCCTATATACAAAATCGCATTCAGGATTGGCTTAAAAAACCTTTTGACAAAACAACTATAGAAAAGATCGAACAGCTTAAAAAAATAAATCCTAAAGAACTAGAAGATGCTTTTTATACAGATCTTTCGTTTGGGACCGGGGGGCTTCGAGCTATTATGGGAGTTGGGACCAATCGAATAAATGAATATACCATTCGAAAAACTACGCAAGGGCTTGCTCAGTATGTAAAAAATCAATTTCCCTCTGACACAAACTGCGTTGTCATTGGCTTCGACTCAAGAAATCACTCGGAAGAATTTGCTAAGGAAGCCGCTTCTGTTCTTTCTCATTACGGCATCACTGTATTCCTTTTAAAAGAATTAAGACCCACTCCTTACGTCTCTTTTGCCTGCCTATATTTCAAAGCAAAAGCAGCTATTATGATCACAGCCTCTCACAACCCTAAAGAATATAACGGATATAAAGTCTACTGGCAAGATGGCGCTCAAGTCGTAGATCCTCATGATCAAGGGATCATCGATGCAATAGATAACATCCCTAATTTTACAGCTCCTTTAATCCCTCAAAATGATCTCATCCATATTGTTGATGACTCTTTAGACCTTTTTTATCTTAAAGCAATTCATTCACTACAAAATTTTCCTGAAAACAACAAATGCTTTGGTAAAGATTTACGGATTGTTTATACCAGTTTACACGGCACAGGAATTACACTAGCTCCTAAAGCACTTAAGGACTGGGGGTTTTCTTCTATATCCTTTGTCGAGTCTCAAATCATTCCAGATGGTGAATTCCCGACTGTTAGACTTCCTAATCCTGAATATCCAGAAGCCTTAAAACTGGGGGTAGATCTTCTTCAAGAGCTAAACTCAGACATTCTTCTTGCTACAGATCCTGATGCGGACAGACTAGGGGTTGTAGTCCTTCATAAAGGAAAGCCGATCACCCTCACAGGAAATGAAACAGCCTCTCTTTCTATTGAATACCTATGCAAGGTTTTTAAAGAGAAAGAAAATGCACCAGCTAACCCCGCGTTTATCACAACCGTTGTTTCTACAGATCTCATTGATATCATTTGCTCTTTTTACCAGATGCCTTGCTTTAGAGTTCTTACAGGATTTAAATATATCGGAGAAAAAATCCATCAATGGGAACTTGATAAAAGTCATAGCTTTATTTTTGGAGCAGAAGAATCCTACGGATATCTATTAGGAACTCACTCCCGAGATAAAGATGCCATCGTTAGCTGCTGTCTAATCTCCGAAATCGCTCTTTATTTAAAAAAGCAGGGAAAAACTCTAGTTGACTTTTTAGAAGAGATCTATCAAAAATATGGCGTTTTTAGAGAATCTCAAATCTCCATAGCCTTTTCTCCTGGAAAAGAAGGAATGGAGTCGATGCAAAAAACCATGGTTGGATTAAGAAAAAATCCACCTACACATATTTCAGGAAAAAAAGTCCTTCTACTAGAAGATTATGAAAAAGGAATCCACGAACTCCCTCCCTCTGACATGCTTTTTCTAAAGCTTGAAGAGGGATATAAATTAATCATTAGACCCTCTGGAACAGAGCCCAAAATAAAAATATACGGAAGCATTCAACTTCCTGATAACGACCCCTTAGAAGAAACTATTAAACAAGCAGATGCACAATTACAAAACCTACTCAATCAATACAAAGCAAAAATACTTGAATAATTCACCCCCTCGACTTGCCTTTATTTCTGGAGCAGGGTCCGGACTCGGTAAAGAATTAGCCTTTCAGCTTGCTAAAAGAAAGGTTCCTTTACTGCTTAGTTCAAAAGATCCTCAAAAATTACAATCTACCAAGGAAAAGCTGCAAACCATGACTTCTGTTATGATTTACCCTGCAGACCTATCTGACCCAAGAGATTTAGAAGCCCTTCTTAAGGTCATTAAATCCGAAGCTCCGGATCTCATCATCAACAATGCAGGACTTGGACTGTATGGAGATATTCTTTCTTTTTCTTTAGAAGATCAAATGAATATATTAAAAATTAACGTCGATGCGTTAGTGCAAATTTCCATAGAATCAGCTCGTATCTTGAAAGAAAAAAAAGAACCGGGAGTTATTATGAATATCTCCTCTGCCGCAAGCTTTTTTACCTATCCCTCTTTTACTCTTTATGCTGCATCAAAACAATTTGTTAAACAGTTTTCCCTCTCTTTTGATGAAGAGCTTTCTCCTTATAAAATCCGAGTTCTTACTTGCCTTTTAGGACGCTTTCATAGTGAATTTCGATATAACGCCTCTTCGCATAAAAGTTGCAGCGCTGATTCTTGGGATAGAATGTCGCTAACTAAAACAGCAGAAAACATTCTAGTTCAAATTGAAAAGAAAAAAAATTATCAAGTTATTGACTGGCGATATAAACTCCTTTGTGGAGTTGCTAAGCTAGCTCCTAGACGATGGCTAGCTACTCAATTGAAAAAGGGAGTCGAACCTTATTGCTAAATTTTAGAAGGATATTTAACACGTAAATGACGAGTAACTAAAAGAGCCTTAACTATTGATTGCTTAACTGTGCTTAACTCTTGGAATGTCAATTGACACTCATCAAACTGCCCATCATCTGCTTTCTCAGAAACTAATCTATCGACCATTTCTGTTACCGTATCTTCTGTAACCTCATCTAAGCTTCGCGATGCTGCTTCTACGCTATCTGCAATCATTACTAAAGCAGATTCTTTTGTATGCGGTTTGGGACCTGGGTATCGGAAAAGTTTACCATTAACTTTAGAAATATCTCCACCCATCTGCTCTATCTGCTTACAATAGAAAAAATAAACGAGAGTCGTTCCATGATGCTCTCGAATTATATCAATAAAACTCTCTGGCAAGTTATATTTTTTTCCTAAGATTTCGCCTTCTGTAACGTGGGCGATAATAACATGAGCTGACTCTAACGGGGTCAATAGCTGATGAATATTAAATCCCCCTAACTGGTTTTCTGTAAAATAATGAGGATTAAAAAGCTTGCCAACATCATGATATAATGTTGCCACACGGCAAAAAAGATGGTTGGCTCCAATAGAACGAGCCGCAATTTCTGCAAAATTCCCCACTACAAGAGAATGCTGATAGGTGCCTGGAGCTTCTACACTGAGACGCCTTAATAGTTCATTATTAGGGTCCATGAACTCCATCAAAGTCATGTCCGTCATAATCTTAAAAAGAGTTTCGAAAAGAGGCAATAATCCCACTACAAGAATAGCTGTTACTGTTAAAAAAGCAAAAGATGCCATTAAATCTGAGGCCTGACCTATGCTCCCTAGATTGTTTTCAATTAGATGAAAAGATATGAGCACGGGAATACAACAAAGCCAAACTTTTCCACACACCTCAAAAACATCTTTTCTCTTATGTAATCTCTTAGAAAACATAATAGTGCACATGGCTGCAATCAGATTTAAAACCAAGAAATGTTCATATTCAATAGACACTCCTAAGCTAATGATTACAGAAAGAAAAATGGAGCTAAATAAAGAAATACGCGGGCCTAACAGCACACAAAGAAGCATAGACGCAAAAGGAATAATAAGAGGATAGCGAATCACTTCAATTAAATTATAAGACTTATAAAGTAACAGGTACTCTGTTAACTTAGCTAAAACAAGGGTCATGCTCGCTATGACAACTAGCAAAGACAACTTCCTTAAGGACGCAAAGATTTCTTTATGATAGATGCTTAAGTAAATTCCAGTTAAAAATACAATAATTAGGCCTAACGTAAAACAACCAACAATAGATAGAGGAGTCCCCATGCGATTAGGATTTGGTAAAGCTGTTTTCATAGATTGCAACATCATAACATGCTTAGACGTAATTTTTTCTCCTGGTTCTAAAATAAGAGTTCCAGCTTTTACTAACGCATACTGTTCAACAACGCTACCTTGAGCTACTTGCTTTAACTTCTTTTCCAGACTCAAGTCTCTTTGCAACGTCCACTCTTTCTTCTCGAAAAAATCTGAGATATAAGAAACTAAGGGAGTTTGCCTTAACTTAGCTGGAAATACATGGTCTTTTACAGAAGTCCAATAGCCGATCGGGAGAATCTGGGCATTTTCGGATTCTTGAATCAAAATAAAAAAACTTGGATCGAACTGAATATCGGTTTCTTTTAATTTACGAATTGTTCTTTCGTCTGCAAACCGGGTTTCTAATAAAAATTCTTCAAAAGATTCGGTAAATTCATAAAATTCTTCAAATGTCGATTGAGGTATTTTCTTTCTCCAACTTTGATTACTTGCTAAAAACTCCTCAAAATCATGACCGACCTTTACTATCTCTTTACTATCAAATCGATAGACATTCCCAACATCTTGCATAGCTTGCTGTTGTAAAAATGCAGTTTTATCCGCATCGAGAAACTCAAATTCAGTCTGAGCCACTACATATTGTTTAGAAATCGAATCCGTTTCAATGATGCCAACACGAACTTCTCTCATTTGAAGGAACATAGATAAGCACACAGTAAATAAAAGGCCTATTAACACACGCCATCCAAGGCCTCTAAAACTCAGTCTTTTTGTACGACTTCCCTGAGAGGAAGAGTCTTTTTCTACCGGATCTTTAATCTGTGTCAATTGATAACCCACCCTCATTTATCCATATCCCCTCATGTTGCTCCGTCTTTTCTTAAAAAACAAGCCCTCCTCCTCTTTTTTTCTTATAAAACACGGAATTTACCCACGTCTAATTTGGAATACACTTAAACACCTCTTAAAACAAAAAATTACATCTAGCCAAAATGGGTTTTAGTCTAGCAAAGCCATTTTTAAAAAGCATTTAGTGGCTAAAATAGATTCTATTTTCCTATAATTCGTAAAAAAGATCCATTTTCCTATACAAAGGACCCTTATGTCAAAAGACTTATCTACTCCCCCCTCTTATCAAGGACTATCTAGAGCCTATAGACCTCAGATGTTTTCTAACGTAATGGGTCAAGATGCGATCATTACCACACTAAAAAACGCGATTAGATTAAAAAAAACAGCTCAAGCTTACCTTTTCTGCGGAACAAGAGGAACTGGGAAGACAACTCTTGCTAGAGTTCTTGCTAAGGCCTTAAATTGCCAAAATCTATCCCCAGACTGTGAACCTTGCAATGAATGCGCCTCTTGCCTTGAAATTTCTCAAGGAAAAAGTCTTAACGTCTTTGAGATCGACGGAGCCTCCCATCGAGGAATTGATGATATTAGACAACTCAACGAAACCGTTGTTTATGCACCGTCTTCCTCTGGATGCAAAATATTTATCATCGATGAAGCTCACATGCTAACAAAAGAGGCTTTTAATGCTCTTTTAAAAACATTGGAAGAACCACCTCCTAATGTAAAGTTTTTTCTTGCAACAACAGAACCTCATAAAATTCCCCCTACGATCTTAAGTCGTTGTCAAAGATTTGATCTCCAAAGAATCCCCTCCTCTCAAATCGTACAAAAGCTTATACAAATTGCAAAAGATCAGTCCATTACTTATGAAGAAGCTGCTCTTTATCGCCTTGCAAGCCTTTCTGATGGCTCTATGCGCGTGGCTGAGTCTCTTTTAGATCAGATCCTTTGCTTTTCTAAAGAAAACTTAACAGAAACTCTCATAGCCTCGTCTCTCTCTATTTTACCAACAGATCCTTTTTTTGATTTTGACAGTGCTTTTGAAACCTCAGACCTAACTTTTGGCTTTCAGTGGGCTTCTTCCATCTTTTCCTCCGGAAAAGATTTATCCTATTTCTTAGACTGCTTACTCGACCACTATAGAAATATTTTAGCAGTGCAACTCAAGCTCCCAATTCCCGAGATTCACTCTTCCTTACTTGTTAAGTATAAAACTTCCGCAACTCTTTATACCCAAGAGCAAACACTCTACATTTTAGATTATCTTATTCAATGGCATCAACAAACTAGCAAGACACCTTTTAAAAGAATCTCTTTAGAAATGATTCTTCTCCATCTCTTGAAAAGCAAATATAGAGTATCTGCCGCAGACCTTATTTGCCGTATAGAAGAAATGCAGCAAGCTGTCCCTATTTCAACTCCAACTAAAAGGATTCAAGAAAAAGAAATTCCTGTAATAGAGAAAATTGAAACAGTTCTTCCTCCTCAAAAAAAAGATCAATGGGTAGAGCAGGATCTTTTATCACCTCCTGTAGCTCCGGCTCCCCCTCCTATTATGCCCATGGAACCGACTCCTTCACAAAAGCAACCAATTAGTAGCAACAATCAAGCTAAGTACGACACTCTGATGCGTTTTGCCTCTGTCGAACTAGAAGGCTTATTAACCAAAGAATCTTAAGGAGACATAATGGGTAGCGGTTTTAGTAAAATGAAAAAACAAAGACGTCAAATGGAAGAGCAGCTGCAGCTTATGCAAGAGACTCTACAAAATAAATCTATAGATGGGGAAAGTGGCAATGGCCTTGTCACGGTGACTCTCGCTGGAGATAAAACATTAAAAAAAATTAAAATTAAACCTGAGTGTGTAGATCCTCAAGATGTCGAAGGCCTAGAAGACCTTATTCTTGCCGCATTCGAAGATGCCGTAAGAAAATCAGAAGAAGATAGTTCACCACTCCCAGGCATCCCAGCCGGATTTTCTCTACCTTTCTAGCAAGACCCGCCTTTAAGGCGGGTACTTCAAAAATAGCAATAAAAAATACTTGACATTTACTTTAATTATAAATAACAGCATAATTACAACTATATCAATTATATTAAAAATAATAAAGGTGATTATGGACTGTTCAAATGCTAAATACAATCTAACTCTACCTGATTTTAAAGAAATATACGATGCATTTACAAAATTAGGACTTCCCGCCAATCAAGCCCCTATAGATGAGATTGCAGAAGCTGCTTTAAAACAAAGCCGTCAAGGGTTTGAAGCTGTTACAACTGCTTATTTCGAGGGGTTCCTTAGAATCTTTCCGCAGCAGGTTACAATAGAAAATTTAAAAAACTCCATTTCCACAACCCGATTAAAAGAAGTTTATGATAGATGCTCCCCAGTTACTCCTCCACTAGTGATAACAGAAGTGGCTATTCCAATTTGCGATCCCATATTAACAAGCCCAATTTCCGATGCGTATATGTATGTAAACAGCGACTTCGCAACACACAAGAAGCTCTTCTTCTCAGCCTCAGAAACTCCTATAACAAGCCTTTCAGAAAAAATTCCTACTAGTCTAGGAACCGTTTCTAAAACACTCTGCACAAAAGAAGTGGCTATTACAGTTGCAGCTCTTACAGTTATTGCTGCGGTGGCATATAAAATGCTTTCTAAACCCTATAAACTAGCGACTCCTGCTCCTATTAAGAAAAAAATCGTTATAGAGACTCCTCCTGTAGTAAAAAAATCAGTTAAGCCTACTAACCTGTCTAAAATGAGAGCTTTCTTCGGGATCCCTAAGAAGGCTTAATAAAATCTATAAATAAACAAAAGGTCGACTCCTCCTTACGGCCTTTTGTTTATTTATGTTTAGATTAGAATATCGGTCAAATTCTTAGCATTTTTAATGCAGTCATTAACAGAAACTCCCTCCAAATAATTGCAGGCTAAATATAAATTTTGAGCTTCTTGCTTGAGACTTTTTAAAATAGCATTTTTTTTCTCTCGATGATCTAAAAAATACTGAGGAATAGCGTTTTCCATTTTCTTATACGAAAAAAGATCGAGCTTTTCAGCAACTTTTAAATGATTTGATCTAATTCTTTCAGCAATATCTTTAAGCTCTTTTTCCTCATGAAAAACGCCTCTAATCATTACCGTGATCAGAGAGTCTTTTTTAGAAAACATCTTAGAATCAAAAAGCACCCCTAAAACAGGTTCTTTTTCTGTGGTGGGAACCAAGTAGCCAAAAGCAGAGAAAGGCAAAACATCGCCTTTCCATCCCATCTGAAGCGTTGTAATATCTTCATAGCTAATCATATCTAATAGCTTAGAGGTCTCTGGAGCTTCCTCCTTAAGTAATTTTGCCGCAACAAAAGACGGCAGGGCTAGCACGACGGCATCCCCTTCCCACGTATTTTGAAGAGACCTGGCTTGCCATACACCTTTCTCTCTTTTCAAGGATAAGATCTCTTCTCCCAACTGAATAGATCCAGGTATTTTTGAAATCCACTTTTGGATAAAAGACGATGTCCCTTCCTTGAAAGAAAAAAGAGGAGCCTTAAAAGTTGACTTTTGTTTTTTATTTTTCAAAGAAGAAAAGACACCTTTAATAACGCTACCTTTTTCCCTTTCCCATTTTTTTAAAATAGGCAGGCAAGAGTCTATTGACAGTTTTTTAATGTCCCCTGCGTAAATCCCTAAAATGAGCGGATCAAAAAAACGCTCCGCAACCGTTTGCCCAAAACGCCTAGAAGCAAAGTCCCAGATCGTTTCGTCTAAATGATTAGATGGGACATTTCTTTCTCTAAATAAAGAGAAAAGAAGAGGCCTACATAAAGATGAAAATAGCAAAGAAAAAATACCATCTGGCATTTTCTGGAATTTTCCATCTAACCACAGAAAACGCCTATTTGCATCGGAGGCCGAAGGAATTAAAGAAGAAGAAAAATCAAGTTCTTGAACAACTTGTAAAAAGTCACTATTTCTAGAAGTTTTAAAAACACGAGGGCCCTTTTCTAAAAGAAAATCGCCATCTAGATTTGAGTTCATCCACCCCCCAGCCTTGAGATCTTTTTCTATAATCACAGATTCATAGTCGGGATATTTTTTTGCTAAATACCATGCTGCAGAAAGTCCCGATATCCCAGCTCCTAAAATTAAGATGCGTTTTTTTGCCATACCGATTAACCTCTTTTTTAAATCTACTTAAATCATAGGGAAAAGAAAATGCAAAGACAAGAAATTATCTCTTTTTTAAAAACCCTTCAAACTGAAATCATTCAACATTTTGAATCGTTTGAACCTGAAAAAAAGTTCCAAAAAAAAACTTGGGATCATCTTTCTGGAGGAGGTGGTGAAATGGCTGTTTTAAGAGGCGATGTCTTTGAAAAGGCTGCTGTCAATTGGTCCGGAGTAGAAGGACCTAACTTTCCTATGCAAGACGGCTCTGGCCCTTTTTTTGCAACGGGAATCAGCCTCATTACCCACATGAATAATCCTCATGCTCCTACTCTTCACATGAATATTCGCTATATTGAAACTAAAGACCGTGCCTGGCTAGGAGGAGGATATGATCTCACCCCTATGGGATATCCTTATGAAGACGACACCCTACATTTCCATCAAATAGCAAAAGACACTTTAGACCCTTTTGGGAAAGAGCTCTATCCTCTTTTTTCTAAACAAGCCAAAGAATATTTTTTTATTCCTCATAGAAAAAAAGAACGAGGCGTTGGCGGGATCTTCTTTGACCATTTTACTAAAGACCCTTTTGAAGAGGCTTTAAATCTTTGGAAAGCTGTCGGAAACTCTCTGTTACCGGCTATTTTACCCATCTATCAAAGAAGAACATCTACCCCCTTTTCTGAAGAAGAAAAGCTCATTCAGCTAGAAAAAAGAGGTCACTATGCAGAGTTTAATTTAGCATACGATCGTGGAACTAAATTTGGATTTCTTTCCGGTGGCAATCCTGAAGCTATTTTATGCTCCCTACCGCCTTTAGTTAAGTGGTAATCGTTTAAAAAACCTCTTCCATTTTAATGGCGAGATATTTTTTAAAGCTAGCCATTCCATAGCAAAGGATTTTCCCCATATAGCCAAACTCTCTGATTTGAGACTCGTATTTATTTGTTTTAATTTGCTTTAAAGCCAGGTCTGCTAGTTTTTCTAATTTAAGATCTTTGCCTTTTTTAAATTCAATGATAATGCCAGGATCATTCGGTTTTTTAGGATACATAAGAATATCATAACGTCCAGTTCCCGATTCCAAATTCGATTTAATCGTATATCTTCCTGAGAGAGACGCTAAAAGCCCCAGTACAAATAGATGTAGGCTTCTTTCTAAATCATTTTTAGGAAGATCGTGACAGCTGCATAAACTTCCAATAAATTCTTCCAAAAGAGATGTAAGAAGAAGAACATTTCCAACAATGAGGGCATTTAATAGTTTCTCAAGCTTCATTGAAGAAAATGTCTTACCAATTGCACTGATGACAAGTTTTTGGTATAGCTCTGAAATTTCTTGATTGGGGATTGTCAAAGTATACTACTGTTTATTATCTTCTAAGAGCATAGTTGTAGCGGTTACATATCCAGCAAAAAGAAGAAAACTCCAAGGTTCTTGCTCTTTTTGATCAAGATCCAAAAGAATAACGTCTTTATTAATTTGTTTTTTTTCTAATGACTTTCCTTCCATAAGCAATTTCAATTCAGATTGTATTAGCTTGCTAGCTTTGCTTATGAGTCTTTCTAATAATTCTGTAGTTCCTGTATTAGCCCAATAAGTTTCTGGAATACAAAAATTTTTAATATATTTCAAAACTGACCAAGGATTATACATGTGGCTTACTTTTAAGTGTTTTGAACCAACAACGTAACCATTATACCAACACTTCAATTCCTCTTTTTTATTTAAGCAATCAAAATCGCAAAGCAATTTGTTTGATTCTTCTTCAGTAAATCCAAATTTGTCAGAAAATGGAGAGTCTAACATCGTATAAATGTTCGGGTTATTCAATCCTGATAAAATGCCATCTTTAGCAGTCCTTACAACTCCCGTCATCAATCCTCGATGCAAATGTTCGTTGCCTTTTAAAGCAGAAGAAAGCAAATTGCGCATGAAACTTATCATCTGATTATAAAAACCATGCACGTAAGAATGAGTAATAGGAGCGTCATATTCATCAATTAATATAATTGTATTTTTATCTATTAACTCCTTAAAAGCTTCTGTAATAAAAAAAAGACTTTCGCTGAATTTTGGCTCAGTAGCGGTCTCTTGGATTAAATCTTGATATTTTTGCTTCTAATCTTCTGACAAATTCGATTCAAAAGGTTTAAGAGTGCGCCGAACTTCTCTTGCTAACAAACTAGTAAGTTTTTGATAGGATTCTTCCCAGGTATTATATTTAACATCTTTGAACGAGATAAAAATAATAGGGTATGTTCCTTGTAACTTTCTAAACTCTTCTTCTTGCCAAATATTCGAATTTTCAAAAAGATATGCAGTTGGTTTTATTGTTTTCTCAAAAAAATAGCGCAACATAGACAGTGCGATGGATTTACCAAATCGCCTTGGACGCGTGATCAAAGTGACTTTAGCTTTGTCCTCCTAAAACTCCTTAATTAAAAGAGTTTTATCCACATAGACATAACCTTCGTCAATTAAATCTTTGTGATCATCTACTCGGATAGGAATAGGTTTTTTGGAGGCTGCCATAAAGTCAATCCTGAGTTTTTCTTAAGTATAGCACCAAAAAATTAAATCTAACAGATTTTTTAGCTCCGATTTAACCTTTAAAAATCAAAACGCGCTTGAAATTAGGGTGCCCCCCAGGCTGGTTTCATCCCCAGAAGATATAATCTGCCGTCAAAAACACATTCCATTGATCTGCAAAAGTAAATACTGGAGAAAGTGCTAATAAACCACAAAAAACTGATTTAAACCTTTTACTAAACATTCTGTTTATCAGATCCTAACAATCTCTAAAAAGGCTTCAACATTCTCTATAGGCGTTTTTGGCAAGACACCATGACCCAAGTTCCAAATAATACCTTTTTCTAAAGATACAGACTGCACCATTTTAAAGGCTGCTTCTTTAACCTCTAAAACAGTTCCATGAAGAAGTAACTCTGGAGGAAAATTCCCCTGCACCGCTATATGAGAAGGAACCTTGGCTCTTAACTCAGCAAGAGGTCTTCCCTCATCAAAGCTAATGCAATGAGGAGAAATAGAAGAAATCAACTCTGGGAACATACTATTAGACCGACTAAAAAAAATAACAGGAACATTTAAAGGTTCTAAAGCCTCTTTCATCCGTTTCCAATAAGGAAGCGCATATAAAGCAAATTCTTCTTCTGAAAGGAGATTGGCCCAAGAATCAAAGACCTGAAAGGCTACAACCCCAGATTTCATCTGCAAACTAGCAAATAAAATACACGTTTCACATACGATTTCTAATGCAGATAAAAAATCTTTCTTTCGCTCGTCAATCCATTTTCTTACCTCAGAAAATCCACAGCCACTCTTTCCCTGCAATAAATAACATAAGAGAGTAAAAGGGGCTCCACAAAACCCAATCAGAGGGACGATTAATTCCGTTTTTAAAATGCCTATCGTAGTAAAAACATAAGAGAGTTTTTCTCTTATTTCTTGCTCACTCGGAATATGCAGCTCAGACAGTTGTCTTAAAGCAGGCTCAATGCAAGGCCCCCCCGATTCTGGATAAGAAAGTTGTTTTCCCCAAACCTCTACTAAAACAAGTAAGTCAGAAAAAAGAATAGCTGCATCTAAATCAAACCGCTTAAGCGGCATCCACGTGATTTCAACAGCCAAACTAGGCTCTTTAAAGCAAGACAGTAAAGAATGCTTCTTTCTAAAAGATTGATATTCCGGAAGATAACGTCCTGCTTGGCGCATAAGCCAAACAGGACGTCTTGCAACAGGCTGACAAGAAAGAGCTTTTAAAAAAATAGAATTCAAGCAAGAATCCTATTTAAAACAGCGTCTACTGTAAAGCCAAATTCAGAAGCTAAATCACTTTGGGGAGCTGAGGCTCCAAAACTATCGATCGCAATAGAAATCCCATCATAACCAACCCATTTTGCCCATCCAAAAGACGATGCCGCTTCAAGACTAACTCTTGTTCCGAGATCTCCTCCTATAATGGTTTTTTTATACGCTTCAGTTTGTTCATCAAAAAGTTCCCAACAAGGAATAGAAATCACTCGAACCGATTTCCCTATCTTCTCTAAAGCAACTAACACATCCAGTGCTAAAGAAACTTCTGATCCTGTTGCAAAAAGAGTAAAATCAGGTTTTTTATCAGCCCCTCTTAAAATATATGCACCTTTTCCCAGTCCCTTCTCATAAGGAACGTTAGCTTCAGGCAGCTCTGGTAATGCTTGCCTTGAAAGAATAAGCGCTGTTGGCCCTTTATAAGAAAATGCTGCAAGCCAGGCCATTTTAATTTCCCAACTATCTGCGGGTCTGATGACTCTAAGGTTAGGAATAGCTCTTAGTCCAGCTATATGCTCTATTGGTTGATGCGTAGGGCCATCTTCTCCAACAAAAATAGAATCGTGAGTGAATTGATAAATTACATGCACTTTCGAAAGCGCCGCTATTCGTATTCCATTTTTCATATAATCAGAAAATGTTAAAAATGTACCTATGTAAGGAAGAATCATATCAGTTTGACTTAAGCCTGTAGCCATTGTTGCCATAGCAAATTCCCTAGTACCATACTTAATATTGCGCCCTTCAAAATATCCAGGAGCAATAATTGGAAATTTTTTCATCATGGACATGTCGGAAGATGAAAGATCAGCAGACCCCCCATAAAGTTGAGGAAAAAGATCGCCTAAAGCATTTAAAACAACTTGGGAAGAACTTCTAGTTGCCATTGGAGATTTGATCTCTACTCGTCTTAACTCTTCTTCTAAATTATCTGGAAGCCCTTTCTCTGCCATCTTCATAAACACTTTATGAAGATCTGGCTTTGCTTGAGCCCACTGCTTAAACATTTCTTTCCACTTGTGCTCCAAAGAAGCATCTTTAACCAGCCGCTGCTCAAAATACTTATAAACAGATTGTGCTACATAAAAATCTTCTTCAGGAAGCCCTAAAGCTAGTTTTGTCGCAGCCACTTCTTCAGCACCTAAAGGAGATCCATGTACTTTATGGGTTCCAGCCTTATTAGGAGACCCTTTTCCAATGATTGTATTCATTTGAATAAATACGGGTCTTTGCTGAGATTTTCTAATTTGCGTAAAGACATCCTCCATCTGCGTTAAATCATATCCATCGATCTCATAAACATCCCATCCATATGCTTGATAACGCGTCATGACATCTTCAGAACTGGAATCTTTTAAAAATCCATCTAAAGTAACCAAGTTAGCATCATGAATTAAAACAAGATTATCAAGCTCAAGGTGTCCTGCCAAAGAAGATGCTTCGGAAGAAACCCCTTCCATTAAGCATCCATCCCCTGCCAAGCAATAGACTTTGCTATCAAACAAGGGGAATTCTGGAGAATTAAACTTCGCAGCTAGAATTTTTAAACCAAACGCCTGTCCGACTGCGTTTCCAATCCCCTGTCCTAAAGGACCTGTTGTAGCTTCTACACCTTCCGTATGTTGATATTCAGGATGTCCTGGCGCTTTAGAGTGCAGTTGACGGAATTTTTTAAGGTCATCCATAGACAGATTAAACCCTGATAGATGTAGCAAAGAATAAAGAAGCATCGATCCGTGCCCCGCAGAGAGAATAAATCGATCTCTATTTAGCCACTTAGGACTTTTTGGATTATGACGTAAAATAGTGGCATAAAGAAAAGCCCCGAATTCCGCACATCCCATAGGAAGGCCAGGATGGCCTGAATTAGCTTTTTGGACAGCTTCCATTGAAAGTTCTCTAACTGTATTTGCAATCTTCTCTATCTGTTTTTTTAACTCCGCATCCATGAAGGTCTCCTAAAAATGGTCTTTTTATCATTCCATTCTCTCTTCTCTTAATGGAAAAATCAAGAACAAATAACTACCCCATCTTTTTAATGCATAAAACCATGGACGAAACCAAAAACCATTCCCAGACAACTCGATCAATTCATCGCAAAAAACGACTTACTCAAACTCAGAACAGTCTTAGAAGTCGATCTCCCTAAGAAACTGGGGAATTTTAGAAAGATTAATTCGCTAGATAGATTCAAGAAATAAAAAGGGGAGAGTAAGCGGATCTCATTGCTGAGATCCGCTCCTCATAGGAACCGTGCTTGATAGTTTCCCATCACACGGCTCGTGCCACCTCAAAGAGCGTTCTTGACAGTCCGGTAATTAGTTCGATTCTTATGTAGCCCTGTATTCAGGATCCTAGGGCGTTGCGTCAGCACGAATTTTCACGTGTCGCTTTATGCGAATATTCGCGGCAAATTTTAGAGTGTTTGGATAATCCTCTTTTGATTTGCCTTTCTGACGAGAATAGAAGATCCAATCTCTTTGACCTATACGGATAAAATATTTTGTTTTGATCCATGCGACAGGTTTGTTTTGATGTCTTTTTTTCGCCCAACCCCAGAGACTTTTGAAGATTTTATGGTCAATATATTCGAATGTTCTCTTTGACAAGATATGGCGATAGTTATTGGCCCACCCTTGTACTTAGGGTTGGGCTCTTCAATTAGTTTGATCGCTGTATCGTTTCTCTTTTGGAAGATTGTTTCTCGTTCGCTTGAAAGAAAGTCTTTTATACCTTTCTCTCCAGGTTTGATAAGGAGTTTGCCTCCGTATTTCCTTAAATTGCATCCAAGAAAGTCAAAGCCTTCATCAATATGGGTAATTTTGGTCTTCTCAGAAGAAAGTTCTAGTCCCCTTTCTTTTAGAAAGTTGATGACTATTGGGAGTACTTTTTGTTCTAAAATTTCTTTAGAAGATGCTGTACAGATCCAATCGTCAGAGTATCTTACAAAGTGTTGCTGATCTTTCTTTTTGCCAGCAGATAGGATGATCTCTTCGAGGCCATCCAATTTGATGTTTGCACGTGTTGGAGAAATGTGTAGTTCCGGCTAGCCTGCGTAAATTTTAATAAGAGGTTTGCTATCATTTCGGTTTTCTTAAGAAAAACTCTATGCAACAGAAAATTTATGCAGAGCTAGCCGGAAGAACAGAAAGCAACTTTCTTTATCTTGCCCTGATAGCCAAGCTATCCTTTTCAGTATCGTATCCGCCGTTTGTATGGTTCTATTGTCCATTAGACGTTTCTCCTCCTTTGGTTAATATTCTCCCAGAACCCTTCCCTCCCCCGGCGTTACCGGCTTCCTCGCTACTGACTTCCTAGCTTAAAGCCATTTTGATTTCCTCGCTGTTAGACTTGTCGACCAACACTTCTTTTAAAAGCAGCCGCTAGAGTCTCCCAAGTTCACTAGATTAACTCTGACTGCATGCTATGTTCTCAGAGCCCAGAGAGACCTAAATCCCCTACCATAACGGTTTCCTTCCGGCTAGCCTGCATAAATTTTCTGTTGCATAGAGTCTTTCTTAAGAAAACCGAAATGATAGCAAACCTCTTATTAAAATTTACGCAGGCTAGCCGGAAGGACATGATGAATTGAGCAAGATAGACCTATACAAAAGCTCTTATACAGCTCAAAACATCATCAAATTAAAAAACAGAGGAAGAGTAAAATAAACTGTCAAATGGTTTAATATTGTTAATCCTAGAAACATACTGTAATCGCGTTTCATAAAGGATAGCTCTCATCGTCGAAAGCTTTCTTCTTGAAACTTATCTTTTAGACAAGGAGAAAGAGCGATGCCTCAGTATTACACAGGACTTGATGTTTCAATGACTGAAACCGCTGTCTGCACTATCAACGATAAAGGAAAAGTTGTTTTCGAAAGCAGTGTTCCTACAAATCCAACAGAAATTAATAATTGCCTCAAAACAGCAGGATTTCCTATTGAAACGATGTCTTTAGAAAGTGGCTCTATGAGTCATTGGCTCATGAAAGAACTTCTAGCCTTAGGATGGAAGATTTGCTGTATGGATGCTCGGAGCATTCCGACGGTTCTAGCCCTTAAGCAAAATAAGACCGACCACAACGATGCTAGGGGAATTGCAGAAGCAGTTCGTTCCTATTCTTCTTATATCAAAGAAGTCTATCACAAATCTCAAGAATCTATAGATCTTGGAACATTACTCAGCGCTAGAAGATCTCTTGTAAGACAGAGAACAGTTCTTAGCAATAGAATGAGAGGTCTATTAAAAAATTTTGGCCTATGCTTAGGAGGCTCCGGAGTTGATAAAATTCCTTCTTTAATTCATAAGAAAATTACAGAGCAATGGCCTCAAAGCATACCCTGTCTTAGCCTTAGAAGCTTTGTTGCTTCCTTTTGCAATATTGTCAACAGAGATCAAGAAAATAGATCTTATCTTAGAAAAAACTGCCAAAAAAGACACTCTAATCAAACAATTGATGACCGTTCCTGGAGTCGGTTATTTAACAGCTCTTACATATAAAGTTGTTATCGATGAACCCACGCGATTTAAAAATGCTCGAGCAGTAGGAGCTTATCTTGGAATGTGTCCTAGCATGTATGCTTCAGGACAAACAAAACGACAAGGGCGCATCTCTAAACGAGGTTCTCAAGAACTACGGACCTTGCTTACTGGAGCAGGCTTATGCCTGCTTGTTCACTGTAAGAAACCAAGCTCACTAAAAACATGGGGAGCAAAAATTCAAGATAAATACGGAACAAAAAAAGCAGCTACAGCAGTAGGAAGAAAAATAAGCGTCATTATGCATCAACTATGGTGTAAAAATTTGACATTTGATCCTGGTGCTATAGAAGAAAAAAATCCCAGCACGTCAATTTAGGATTAGATTTAGTGTAAAAGTTTTTGGAAGCAGTCAAGCCGAAGTGCCGTTGTTTAAGAAAGTATTCTTTTATAAATCGTAGAAACATTGTCTGACTGCTTCCCTTTTTTTCGAACAGTATTATGAGGCGAAAAGACCTCGACGAGAACCGAGAAAAATTGTTTTATAGAATTTTTATATAAATAAAATCACTGAACATTGATGTCATTTTCTCATAATTTCTAAAGTAAAAACAATGATCCTTCGGAGCTTATTCGCATGGACAAATCTTCGCATGCCTAGAAATGAAAAGGGAAAAACCTTTTGGTTGAAGCTTCGCCAAGCTCGGAAGTTTTTGCTCTAGAAACTGATTTTTCTATTAATTTCCATCTCTTACAAAAAAAACTATAAAAAAATGGGTCGTTTACTCTTTATTTTAAATCAGTTTTAGTTAGATTTAAGTTACCAAAAAAAAATCTTTAAAACAGCAAAAAACAAGGAGAACAACCCATGAGTTATTTTGTAGGTCTTGACGTTTCCGATAATACTATTTCTATTTGTATTGTCAATGAGAAAGGAGAGATTGTGCATGAAACAGTCTCACCAACAGATCCAAAGCTCATTGATTTAGAACTTAGAGAAATAGAGCTACCCATATCTACCATTGGTTTAGAGACCGGTCCTATGAGCAATTGGCTTACAAGGACTTTGAGAAAGTTAGGGTGGGATGTAAGGTGCATTGATTCCTTTAAAACTAGCAAATTGCTTAGTGTAAACATCAACAAAACAGACAAAAATGATGCTCGCATCATAGCTGAGATTATCCGTATTAATTGTTTTTCTTCTATTGTAAAAATGGATGTTCATATCAAATCTTCAGAAGCTCAGGATCTTAAAAGATCTATCGATGTTCGTCAGACTCTCGTACAAGCAAGGACTCGCCTTTACCAGACCATTAAGGGCCTTTTAAAAGGAGAGGGAATAAAATTACCTTCAGTTAGCCTAGAAGAATTTTGTAAAAAAGTTAGAGAGGCGACAAAACACTTAACGCCTCTACTCATTTCATCTATGCATTCGTTACTCGAAACCTACTCAACACTTTCAAAAGAACTTGATCAGATGACTCTAAGGTTAGAAACTATTGCCGTGAAAAATGAAGACGCAAAAATGCTTATGGAAATGCCGGGCGTAGGAGCTATAACAGCTCTATGTTTTTTAGCAGTAATTGATGACCCAAAACGGTTTAAAAATTCAAAAGCTGTAGGTTCTTATTTAGGACTTACTCCAACACAATATTCATCCGGTCAATCAGAAAGACAAGGCTCTATATCAAAGAAAGGAGATAAAACTCTTAGAACTCTTCTTTTTGAGTGCGCTGTAGTATTGCTATTTCGATCTAAAAAAAAGAGCGCGCTCAAAACCTGGGGATTAAAGAAAGCTAAAACGATAGGATCTAGAAAAGCTATACTAGCTGTAGCTCGTAAATTAGTCATTCGAATGCATCATGTATTCCTTACAAAACAGCCTTATCTTGACAAAGTCACATTAACCAAGGAAATATTTTACTCCATCCCCTTGCACCCTTCTAAAAGTTCTTTCTGTTTTCTAAGCCTATGCTCTCGAGACCTTTCTCGATTCATATGATTTTCTTTGATGATTTTCAGAACATCCTCAATCGTTGGCTGTTTTATCGGAATTAGTAGTTTGACTATTCGAAGCGCATCTTGCAAAGTTAGCATTGGAGCATCCTCTAAAAGAGACTCTTTTATAAGCAGTAGAAATAGCATAGCCATCATGACCATAGCTGTATGATGATGCCATCCTCTCCATCCCGTTACTCGATATTGATCTACTCCTGCAATACTCTTCCCATCTTCTAAAGCCCTTTCTACCCAATATCTTCTAGTTTGCCATTCCGCTAATATGTCTTCTGAGGTCTCTTCTGGAGCATTGCTAAATGAGAATTTTGTTTCTGATCCATCCAATTCTTGTCGAATCAAAAGCCAATATTCCCCTGGAATAGGTATGTTATCATAACTTTTTCGGACACGAACTGCAGCAAAATTAACAATCAACTTTCCTCTTTGAATATCTCGGATCACTCGTTTGTGAAGTTGTATTTTCCCTGAATTCAGAAGAGCTTCAACTGTAGAAGCAAACCCCTCCATTGACACTTTAAAACGCTCATTGCTTACTTCTTCAGTCTGCATTGCTGGCGATCCAAAAAAAACACATGTGCTTTTAGAGATGTCTGCGACATAGGTCAATTTCCGTTCTTCTAAAGCTTTTAATAGCCATGGTTGCACTCCATAGTGAGCATCCATATGAACGAACTTAAAATTGATTTGGTTTTTAATTGCTTCATCTATGAGTTCTAAGGCTAATTCAGCTTTTGTTTTAAAGACCCGCTTATCCTCAGGAATACCTGCAGCATCGCACCTGTCAGAATTTCCACACCAGTCGTCTTCCGGTAAATATAGATTCCTTGCAATGATGCTCGTTTGACTAGATGTTGCGTAGGCCAAAAACACTCCTACTTGACAGTTTTTGGTCTTTTCAGGCTTTGGGCCATTCAAACCGGACGCCCCAGCTCTGAAGGTCATTACGAACCTATTTCAGAAGAACTTTGGGAACCACTAGGCAGAGAGCTTTTACTTACCTTTATAGAAAGCTCTACTATGCTACCTATTGCAGAAGATTTAGGCGATGCTCTACCTATGATTCGGGCTGTCTTAAAAGAACTTGGGATTTGTGGAACAAAATTAATACGTTGGGAAAAAAACAATCAAAATCACTTTATTAAACCCAGTTTATACTCACCCATCAGTTTAACTTGCGTTTCTACGCATGACTCTACAACTCTTGAGCAATGGTGGAGAGACGAGGTCAATGAAGCAAAGCTTTACGCTCTGCAGCAAGGATGGGAGTATTCTCCTTGTATATCCAAAGAACAAAGAATTCTTATTTTAAAAGAAAGTCTCACATCTAACAGTCTTTTTCACATCAATCTCTTTTCAGAATACCTAGCTCTTGTTCCTCATCTTGTCTGGCCAGATCCTGATCAAGAAAGAATCAACATTCCTGGAACTATCCTTCCGACAAACTGGACCTACAAGTTTCGTCATAGCATCGAAAAAATTATTTCCGACCCTCTTCTAAAAACCGAAATAAGAAATTTATTTTTTTAACTAGTTTATCTAGCCACATTTAACTAAAACATTTTCTGCCGCATAAAGAATACTTCATCTCTTTAGTTTTATTAAGAAAAAAACTAGACAAAGCCTAAAACTAATTGTATGATAGAATGCTGTAGATTAAGAGGATAATATGACAGAAGATAAAAAATTTTTTAATACGGTTGGTGCAATCAATCCAAAAAAACATTATTTTTTGCCTCATCGACTCGATTGGAATCAATTAATAGGATTTATTGAGAAAGAATACTATTTTGTTCTTCACGCTCCTAGGCAAAGTGGAAAAACAACAGCGATTATAGAATTTGTTAAACATCTTAATCAAACAGATAAATATAAAGCTCTTTATCTATCGATGGAACCAGCACACACCTCTCCAAATGATGTAAAAGAAGCTATAAGAGCTATTTTAGAAGAATTTTTAAATCAAATTACAATTTTTTTGCCCGAAGAAAAACTGGCAATAGAGTATTTACATACGGCATTAAAAGAAAAAACTACAAAAAATTCCGGGGTTTCTGCTTTTTTACGCTTTTGGGCTAAAGAAAGCTCAAAACCTTTAGTTCTTTTTTTTGATGAATTCGATGGTCTTGTAGGAGACACTCTCATTACACTTCTCAAACAATTTCGAACAGGCTACACCAATCGCCCAAAGAATTTCCCTCAAACAATCTGTCTAATTGGAGTGCGCGATCTGCGCGACTATAAAATAAAAACAAAAGAACAAGAAGCTCTAGGAGTTCTTTATAGCCCTTTTAATATCAAATCGGACTCTCTTACGCTCCCCGATTTTTCATTAGAGAATGTTAAGGTATTATACGGACAACATACGAAAGAGACAGGACAGATTTTTACGGATGACGCCATTGAGTATGCTTTTCAACAGACTCAAGGACAACCTTGGCTTGTAAATGCCTTAGCTTATCAGGCTTGCTTTCGAGATGTACAAGATCGCTCGATTCCTATCACCCTAGAGATCATGCAACGCTCTCGCGAAGCTCTTATCAAGCGATGTGATACGCATATTGATGCTTTACTGGATCGATTACTAGAACCTAGAGTAAGGGTTATTATTGATGCAATTATTAGCGGATCCAAAGAGATTTCAAATTTTCCTTATGATGATGTGCAATATATTCGAGATTTAGGACTGATTACTCAAGACGGTTATAAAATAACGAACCCTATTTATCAGGAAGTAATTCCTAGAGCTTTAATCAAGACGATGCAAGACAGAGTAGGTCAAACGATGCCTACTTATCTTGATTCTAAAGGGGCTTTGCAAATGAATAAGCTTCTTGAGGCTTTTACTCAATTTTTTAGAGAAAATTCCGGAGCTTGGCTAAAAGGCTTTGATTATCATGAATCTGCTCCTCATCTTCTTTTGATGGCCTTTTTACAAAGACTTATCAATGGTGGGGGCTCAGTATCTAGAGAATATGCATTAGACAGTGAAAGGGTAGATCTTTTTATTACCTGGAAAATGCAGCGTTTTGTTTTGGAATTGAAAATAGCCTATGATAAAAACACTCTAGAAAAGGGCCTTGCTCAACTATCTAGTTATATCAACAAGTCTGGAGCTGAAGGCCATTTGATTATTTTTAATCGAGATCCTCACAAAAGTTGGGATGAAAAAATCTTTCACAAAAAAGAAAATATTCAGGGGAAAATGATTGATGTATGGGGCTTGTGATGTGATCCGGAACTAGGTTTTATTTATTTTGGGAAAAGGTATTATAATCCTCATCTTGAAAGATGGCTAACAACCAATCCTATGGGATTTATAGACAATTAAATGAATCCGGCAATATTACATCTCTCCCTCGGGGGAAAAGGGTCTTATTTTCCAAGAACTCATCTCACAGAATAACATCTTGAAGTAGTTTATCTATTCACATTCAACTCAACAGATTCTTTTGGGAACTCTATGAAGAATTCCCAATCTGCAACCTCTTGCTTTGGAGTTGATCTTTCAAGCTGTAAGACTGAATCTTCTATATGAGGATCTGTTCGATATAAAATAGTTTTTATATAAAAGAGCATTCTTTCTTTTGGATTCATAGCAAGATTGACCGGCTCTTGCTCGAAATATTCCCAGTTAGATAAATTATCCCAAGAAGAATAGAGTCCGTGTCCTTCCGGTTGGATTGCGTGACCTCTGAATAAAAATCACATAAGATATGGTCACTTTTTTAAACCAAGAGGAAAGAATCATGTCTATGACGCCCTAAGAACAACTTAAAATCCTAGCAGAACAATTCTCTCAATCGAGAGCTTCTCAATGTAAAAAATTCCCAAAGAAAATATGGGAAAGTGCAATTACTTTAACTAAGACCATATCATTTAAGGAAGTTTGTGCTGCCATTTCAGTCCAACCGGCCCATTTAAGAAAAAAAATGCAAGGAGCAGTATCATCCAAAAAAGAGATCAATTTTGTAGAAGTAGAAACCGGTAACACTTTTGCTTTAGGTGATATTGTCATTGATTTGGAGCCCCCTTCCGGATTCAAAGCTAAGATAGAAGGATCTTCCTTTTTCCTTAATCAACTACTAGCCAAGTTATTTCAGGAGATTTCATGCTCCAGATAACACCCCATATGCGGATTTTTGCGTGCACTATCCCAGTCGATTTTCGCAAGGGCATCGATGGCATGGCAGCGATTTGTCGAAATCTTCTTTTAGAAAATCCTATTGAAGGGGCTGTATTTTTATTTCGCAGTCGATCCGTGCTATCGATCCGGGTTTTGGCCTACGATGGACAAGGATTTTGGCTTTGCACCAAGCGCCTATCCAAGGGGCGCTTTCAATGGTGGCCAACCAATGATTCTTTCGGCGCGTCTATTAGAATAGACGCTTGGGATTTACAGACTTTGCTTTGGAATGGAAATCCCTCGAATGCAAAATTTGGAAATGCCTGGCGTAAAATAACCCCACAGAATTTATCTATGGAGTCTTCGCATGAACCGGTCCGTTGGAAGCTGTAAATGTTTGAAGTACATCCTTGATTTTTTTGAACTGAAAGAATCGCTTAACAAGTCCTCCTTGAGAAATAGTCTCAGGTCGGTTGTTTGAAACTACGGAAGAAGCCTGTTTTGGCTCCACGTTGCAGGTTCGAGCTGCAGCGCAGGTCTGTTCAGATGCTTCCTCTAGTTTTATTGGTCTGACGGCTGTTCGAAGCAGAGCGTCTAAAGCTTCATCCCTTTCTGTTTTTTCCTTGATATATGAAGGATTGGAAGAGAAATTCCAAGGGAGCCATAAATGAGGGTCCTTTTTCACTTGAGAAGGACACAGTTGGAGCGCTGTTAGATAGTCTAGTGGATTTATGTTGTTACGAGTGCAAGTTTCGATGATAGAGTGATGCACATCTCCTACAAGAGCTCCCCATTCTGTTTTATAAAATAGGGAGTTTTTTCTATTTCGAATAGATGACTTAAGAGCTCGTTCAACAGCATTGGTTGTAAGAGGGACTTCGGAAAGTCTTAAAAAAAGAGTCAAGCCTTCCCAGTGCTTTTTTTGATAGGCAATGGCTTTGCCAAAAGAACAATTAGGTTCGACTATTTTTGTCTCTACCAAGTTGTCGCAATACTTCTTTAGAGACTGCATTATGGAAGAACTATAAATTTGATGATAATTTAGGCGTTCTTCAGGATTCATTTTTAAGGTCTGTAGTTCATTATAAAAAACGGAGGTGTACAGACCTAGAATGTGATTAACTTCTTTAGGCCAAAGATCCAGCAATTCAAAAAAATTGCGTCGGTTGTGACTATTACACAATCCTTGGATTGAAGGATTTCTCCGAGGGTTGTTATTAGAAGAAGCATCACAAGCTTGAATCACTATGGGAAAATCTTTTGGACGCTCATCAAGAAGGTCGTCGAAATTTTCTCCGGCATGCTGCCGACCCGTAAAATACATTGTAATATTAAACGGCAACCCCTGACTAACAATGCCCGTCGTAAAGATTCCTACACGAAGCCCCTTTAACTTGTCTTTTTTTCCTTCATAGACTAATTCTTTTTTTAATTTTTCTTGTGCCTGTTTGTTGACTTCGTTTTCTTTCATCAAGCTTAGAACTGACATGGGGGTATCGTCAACTAAAACAGTCTCCGCTTTGGCTGCTTCTTTATGGAGTTGTAAATAGGCAGGCATTGCATCTACTGCAACAGCGTCCATCATTTCCCAAACTTCCGAATCTGTGATTTGAGCTCCAAGAGCAGTTTGAAGCATCTCAAGGCGGTAAAATGGAATGCCTCCCTTATATTTTAGAAATACGGCCAGAGCTTTTGCTTCGGGCGTTGTCCTGGAATGCATTGAAAAGACTTTAGGGATTGGAGGTTTATACACAGTAGAACAAGTTGGACATCTTAGAGCCAGAAGCTTTACTACAAGTGGCTGAAAAGGAGCTTCTCCATGAATAACTAAAATGATTCCAGGATTGAATTTGTAGAGCTTGGATTTTTTTACAGGAAAGCAAGCAGGACAGAAATCCCCCTCTTTCAGATTCGATAGAGCTATTTCTATAATCTTGGCAGTGGCAAAAGATGAAGCAGGACGATGTTCATGCCCTTTCTTTTTTAAAGAAGGGTCCGGCTTTGCCGGCCCTTTTAACGGATCTGGGCTTGGAGTTTTTGACTGTGGCTTCTTCTTCCTGCTGTGGGCTTTTTCTGTTCTGAATTTGGCAAACAATTTGTATAGTAATTTTGAAACGGTATTTCTGCTATTTTGCAACATATCAGCTAGCCATAAATTGAATCGAATTCTATTTGTCATGAGATCTTTTATCCGTTGAGGCCAAATGCTTTCATCGATCAAGTTGAGCATCTCTTCTACTTGTTCAAGGGTGAGGGAATCTAGCTGAGGCTTCTTGATTGTCATAACGGAATATCCAGTCTTATAGATAGTTTAAGCTATTTATAATAAGTGCATTATGCAATATTTTCTTGTTTTTTTGCAACAGAAAAAGAGGTGAAAACGCCTTTAAATTTAGGCTTTTTTTGAGGTGAAACTGTAGGGTTTGAAGGTTGTTTTTAGACCAACTAACGAAAGTCGGTCAGTCATGTAAAAGAGGACTTTTCTAAAGCTTAGTTCGAGATAGGAAGCTTTAAAGTCTGAAGTTAAAAGAGGGATATCCTGTTTTTTTGAGAATTCAGAGGAGCAACAAAAGCTTGCAAGTGTCTATTTAACTTTTACGCAATCCAACCGGAAGGACACGACTAATCAAAGCTCAAATGAGACAATCAAAAAATTATGTGTAGAGCTTAACGAATCTGAAGCTATTTTTCCTGGGACAAATCTACGGATTTTTTATGAATTAGTCTCTTTGTGAAATCCCTGAGATCAGGATGTCTGAATCTATCCTGAAAAACCGTTTGAAACTTTGGAAGCAGCAAGAGATTGGATGTGTGAGTTTGTAAAATGGTACAAATTTAAACATTTACACAGTGGAATCAAATTTGTAACTCCAGTTCAAAGGCATACAGAAGTTGATGAAATAATTTTAAAATATCGAGATGAGGTATATAAAAAAGCCAAAAACAAAAATCCTCATAGATAGAGCAAAAACACTAGAAATTGGAATAAAGATATAGAGGTGCTACTAAATCCGGAAAAGTGTAAAACTGTAAATAATCAGTTGAATGTGGCGGTTTAAAAAAACAATTACACGACAACTGCGCTGAGAATTACCGTTTTTGAGTATGTCGAAGTTTTCTATAATCGAGAACGGCTTCATTCATTTTTAGGCTATCAGTCGCCAGAAACTTATGAGAAGCTAAAAAAAAGAAAAACGAAAGCTGTGGTATAAAAAGAAGTATATAAAAAAAGAAGGAATGTTTTTGACCCTTCAAGGCGCCTAGCGCAGTGTTTTTATCAGTTCTTTCACCCAAAGCGAAGAATTGATAAAAACATGAGCACAGCTGTCGGGGCCTCTAAGTAAGAAAAAAGTTAACAAAAAGGTTGTGTTCTCATTGTCTAAAAAAAGGTGGCAATATCAAAGAGAATCCATAAGTCGAAGAATACAGAAAGAACTCGATTTGACAAATTGCCAGATTTCAGACTTAATTGCTAAAAAGGACCATGGAGGCGATCAAGTTCTTTCCCATTTGGATACCGGAATTAATTTGCATTACCTAGGACTTACAATTCGTCCTTTTGATAGTTTTGATTATATGAGCCAAATAGAAAATGGTTATCAAGAGTCTAATGCTGGGCAATGGGGGCTTTCTGTCAGAAAAATGAATACCATCATGATACGCAATGAGCTTGGGCTCCAATTATCCAAATGTTATTGCATTTTTAAATCTAAATGGATCGTTTCTCCTAAATTAAGTTGGGTCAGAGAATCACGAGTTAAAGGAAGTGATTTTACCGTGAATTTTACACAAGGAGGGCACTTCCCTGATAGAAGTCTTTTTGCTCCGGGCCTAGCCATTACGGGACTGGTGATGCAAGAGGCTATTGCTATTGCTTTTGATCGTTATTATAACGGACAATTCACAACAGGATATAGCTCTAATAGATATGGTGGACAAGTGAGATATGCTTTTTGAATTTATACTAGCCTCTAAGGATGTATCAAGTGAAAATATTGGTAGCACAGCTTAATTATACAATCGGAGACTTTCAAGGGAATACTGAAAAAATTCTGTTAGCTTTAGCCAGGGCAAGAAAAGACCAAGTGGATCTTATTGTTTTTTCAGAGTTAGCAATTTGTGGATATCCACCAGAAGATCTTCTTTTACAAGAAGGGTTTGTAGAAGAAATGGAGAGCTGCCTTCAAAAAATTATAAAGGCCTCTTTAGGCCTTTTTCTACTAGTAGGCCTTGCAAGAAAAAACCCTTCAAAAATAGGTAAGCGCTTCTATAACAGCGCTGCTGTTATAGAAAATGGATCTCTTTTGGGTTTTCATGATAAATGGCTACTTCCCACATATGACGTGTTTGATGAAGCTAGATATTTTGAGCCAGGCAGTTCTTGTCTTACATGGGAATGCAAAGGGAAAAGGATCGCAGTTTTAATATGTGAAGACATTTGGCAGCATGCCGGGGAAGTTAATTGGTCTTCATATTCAAAAGATCCAGTTAAGCTTTTAGCTTATCAAAAAGTCGATTGCTTGATTAATATATCAGCTTCTCCGTATTACGTAGAAAAATTAGATTTACGTATTCGTGTATGTAAGCAAACAGCTAAAACTCTCAAATGTCCACTTGTTCTCTGCTGCCAAGTAGGTGGTAATGATCAGCTCGTCTTTGATGGGTATAGCTTGTTTATGGATGCGAATGGAAATGTACTGGAAATTGCTAAAGGATTTGAAGAGGATATTAATATTTGGGATTTGGATCAAAAAATGCCAAGCGCTCATGTTTTTTTACCTTCAGTGCAAGATATGTTTTCAGCTTTAGTTTTGGGGGTAAGGGATTATTTTCATAAAAGTGATTTTAAAAAGGCTTGTTTAGGACTCTCTGGCGGCATTGATTCGGCCGTTGTAGCTTGTGTCGCCGTAGAGGCTCTTGGAAAAGAAAATGTTTTGTCTGTTGCAATGCCTTCTCGTTACACTTTAGACTCTAGTACAGAAGATGCTAAACTTCTCGCCTCTCAATTAGGGATTGCTTATCAAGAGATTCCTATTGAACCACCCTTTCAAGCTTATTTAGATCTTCTAGGTCCTTATTTTAAAAATCTGCCTGAGGATGTAACAGAAGAAAATTTACAAGCGCGCATTCGAGGCATGATTCTGATGGCTTTTTCTAATAAGTTTGGTCACATACTGCTTAGTACGGGAAATAAAAGTGAAATGGCTCTTGGTTTTATGACTCTTTATGGAGATCTCTGTGGAGGGCTTAGTGTTATTTCCGATCTCACTAAAAAACAAGTTTATGAGGTGGCGAGTTATATCAATCGAGAAAAAGAAATTATCCCAGTCTCTATTTTACAAAAAGAGCCCTCAGCAGAGCTAAAGCCAAATCAAAAGGATTCAGATTCTTTACCAAGTTATGATCTTCTAGATGCGATTGTTCATTCTTATATAGAAGAAGGGAAGTCAGCAAAGACTATCGCAGTAGAAAAGAATTTAGAGCTTTCTTTTGTCCAAGATCTTATTAAAAAGATCCATAGAGCTGAGTATAAAAGAAGGCAGGCTCCACCTTCTATTAGAGTGAGTCAAAAATCGTTTCGAGACGGAAGGAAGGTTCCTATTGTGCAAAAATGGGAATAAGAAGCTTGCTAGAAAAGAAAAAAATTTTTAAATTGTGGAGTAACCTATTTTTTATAAAAGTTACAAAAAATCATGAAAAAGACCTTTGCTTACTATTATGTGAGCTTTATTTGTTTTACAATGACGGGAGATGTTTTTGCACTGCCAAAAGATCCTCAAATTGCTTCCGGGACAGCAGAGTTTAAGCAGATAGATCCGCATGTTATGGAGATACATCCATCTGATCACTCCATTATTAACTATTCGAAGTTTGATATTGGAAGTCAGGAAAAAGTTCGATTTGTTCAAAGCTCATCCTTATCTTGTGTTCTTAATCGAGTAGAGGGCAAAGATCCCTCTCAGATTTTGGGGTCATTAGAGAGTAATGGAAAGGTCTTTTTAGTTAATCCAAATGGTATTTATTTTGGACCTAATAGCACGGTAAATCTAGGTTCTTTGATAGCGTCTACTTTGGACATTGCAGATGAGGACTTTTTAAAAGAAAACTATAAATTTACACTAGGCAATAAGCTTTCTGAAATCCGAAATGAAGGCTCTTTACTATCAGCGGAGGGCTCTATTGCCCTCATAGCTCCTAAGATCCAAAACTTGGGATCTATTGTTGCAAAAGCTGGAACTGCATTACTCGCATCTGGGGAGCATGTAACCTTAGATTTTACAGGAGATGGACTCATTCAGTTTTCAGTAGAGGGAAGTTTAAAAGAAGCGCTCATTGAACAGCTTGGTGAAATTAAAGCGTCTACTGTCGCTTTAAAACTCCCTGTTGCTAAAAAAGCCATTGCTGAGATGCTAAACTTAGAAGGGATGGAAGAAGCTGATATTTTTATTTCAGAAGATGGAGTGATTAAGTTTGCCTCAGCAGCATCCATTCAAGCGAGTAAAGTAGT